>NZ_JALNTK010000012.1:0-69194 GCF_023161865.1 Pseudoalteromonas sp. 2CM36K | reverse complement strand
ATTAATATCAATAACGCAGTATAAATCGCTTTTAAACCAACCCGTGGGCGTTTCACAGGGGCATACTCTCATCGTTGCTACTTCTTGAAAGGGACTACCATTACGGCAAAGTATCGCCTTGATATTAAGCCCCTGTGAAGCGCTGAATTCTGCATTTTGAGGTGGTTTGGGTATTTAACTATTACTAATGAAGCTCAAGATAACCCCTATATTCTCCCTAATTAGCTATCAATGAACTACATTTAAAATAGCGGTTAAATACGCTTGTTCTTATGGCTAAATATCATTACTCTTACAGTTTTAAGATCTGCATTTCTCGGAGTGGTATCTAAGTGGCAAAACAGCTTAAATTGCTAATATTAAATACAAGTAATGATGAGCGCCAAACTATACGCGCTACGCTGGAGAGGCTTGGTGTGTTTGAGTTTATTGAAGCCTCAGACAGCCAAGATGCGTTAAAAATCTTAAAGAACCAAAGCGTAAATATAATCATAACCGGCTTAGATGTAGGTAAAATTGATGGCTGGCGGTTTTCACGTATGATCCGCTCTGGTTTACTTAACACGCCGAAAAATACGCCTATTTTACTTATTCCGCCCATTTATTGTGAGCGTATCGCCGAAACTACCGCACGTAGCTATGGCATAGATGCAGTACTGCCTTTTGAACGCCAAGATATATTGCCGCAAATACTCGCAAATGTGTTGTCGAGTCATTTAGAAAAAAGCAGTCGCTTAAACCTGCTGTTATTAGAACCCTTTAGCAGCAGGGCAAACGACATCAGTGAACAATTAAAGCTTAACTTTGCAATTACTCATGTTACTAACGAAAAAGCCGCGCTCAGTGCCTATAATCAACAGTCGTTTGCTATCGTGCTACTTGATGCCACTGCAGCACAAGCTGAGAGCTCAAATCAATTAGTAGAAAAGATTTTGCAGCATAACCCTCAGCAAGCCATTGTTACTATTATTGATAAAGACGATGCTGATTACGCTGAGCAGTTATTACTTTCTGGTGTTACCGACTTTATTCGCGCCCCTTACGATCCTTCATTTTTGAATAAAGTCTGTGATCATGCAGCGCGTCGTGAAGACTTCATGGTGAGCTATGCTGAGTTTGCTAACAAAGTGCAGCAGTTAAGTGTTAGTGAAGTAAAATATCGCGACCTATTTTCAGCGCATCAGCGCATTTTATTGCACTTAAACACGGTTGTACTTGAACTAGATCAGCAAGGAAATATTCGCTTTATAAACCCGGCGTGGGAATCTCTAAGTGGTTTTGGAGTTAAGTCGACCTTACAACAACCACTCACTGCGTTTTGCACCACAGAATATAAACAGTCATTACAATCAACTATTGATGATATTTTACAAGGTGGCGCGAACAAACAAAAAATAGAAGTTAAACTGAGCCAAAAAAACGGTAACTCAGTATGGGTCGAATGTCGGCTTCAGTTAATAAAAAATAGCAGCAACAACGCCACTATCACTGCCACACTCGATAACATTCATGAGCGCAAGCAAGCAGAGTTGCAATTACGCCATTTAGCCCTGCATGACACCTTAACAGGGCTACACAATCGTTATTATTTTGACCAACAACTTAACTATATTTGTCAAAACGAAAATACCTATGCAAATATTGAGCATGCACTGATTTATATCGATCTTGATCACTTTAAAATAATCAACGACAGTAAAGGCCATCAACAAGGCGATATTGTTTTAAAAGAAGTGGCACAACTGTTTATTGCCAATATTAGTAATGAGCACCTGATCTGCCGTGTGGGTGGCGATGAGTTTGCGGTGATCCTTAAAAACACCAATTTATTAGACGCACATTTAATTGCACAGAGGATTTGTAGTGCCATTGAGGGCAACCAATTTAAGTCAGAAGATCAAGTGTATTCAATTAGCTGCTCTATTGGCTTAACACAAATTACTGCTGAGAACTGCGACCCAAATGAATGTTTAAAGCAATCAGATATTGCGTTATATATTGCTAAAAATTTAGGCCGTAACTTAGTACATTGTTATTCAAAACAAGATGGTGAAAACAATGCGCTGCAAACGGGCTTAGAATGGGGCCATGGCGTACGCCAAGCTCTACAACAAGACAGTATAGAACTTCATTATCAACCCATTTGGGATTTTAAAACTAATCAGGTTGCTTACTTTGAAGTACTACTGAGATTAAAGCTCGACGACGAACTTATTTACCCAAATCAATTTATTCCCTCATTGGAAATGCTTAACGACACCTTTTTAATGGATCAATGTGTTATTCGTAACAGTATGGCAAGTGTTGCTGCGCACCCAGAGCTTCTTCAGGTTGCAATAAATTTATCGGCACAGTCATTTTTAGATGAGCGTTTACTGCCGTTAATAGAGTCGAGCCTCGAAAAATACCAAGTGTCTCCATCAAAAATTATTTTTGAAATAACCGAATCGGCTAGCATTAATAATTTGGCTGCCACTCGTAAAATGATTGAACGGTTAAATAATTTAGGCTGCCACTTTTCGATTGATGACTTTGGTACCGGATTTAGTACCTTTAATTATCTTAAACAATTACCAGCCCAACATGTGAAAATTGACGGCTCATTTGTCCGCGATATGCTTAACGACTCCATTGATTTAGCGCTAGTAAAAGCTATAAACGACATCAGTAGGTCACTAGATAAGCGCTCTGTGGCTGAATATGTGGAAACAGCTGAAGTATTTTTTGCACTCAAAGAAATAGGCGTAGACTACGGGCAAGGCTATTTT
Source organism: Pseudoalteromonas sp. 2CM36K (assembly GCF_023161865.1). NCBI lineage: Bacteria > Pseudomonadati > Pseudomonadota > Gammaproteobacteria > Alteromonadales > Pseudoalteromonadaceae > Pseudoalteromonas > Pseudoalteromonas sp. 2CM36K. The sequence goes on along the minus strand of NZ_JALNTK010000012.1, from coordinate 66,426 downwards.
ATTGCTCGCCCTGTCCCTATCGACAAGGTACTGATTGAATTAGAAAAAATAAAGAACAACCCTATTTTTTATCAAGATACCTTCACATCACTATAAACATTAATAAACAAATTTAAGCAATTTATTACTACCCAAATTGCCCATCTAACCTATACTTTGCTTATCGGCAGCAAAATGTCATGAAAATTAAGTGATCACCTTGATTTTACATGACATCTTTATTTCTTATCATCTAGATGTCTATACTCTTAAAGATGGATATTTAGTCATAAGGAGGATGTTTATGATGCAACTAATCACGTTATTATTGTTTATACACTTTGCTATTGCGCTTCAATGTTACAAGTATGCCCAGATTAAAGGCTACCCTGTAAAAACCTTTACAGTGCTTGGACTGGTGCCTTACTTCAATGTTGTTGTGTGGGTTTACTTATTGTTTTTACCGCCGCTAGAGAGCTACCAGCACAAGCAGCCACTTTAATTCCCTGTGTTATTGAGCGTATTATCTCTAATACGCTTTTTTTTAAGTTACTTAAAATCAACACTGCACTGCTTTTTCAAAAAGACCTCTAACTGTTGGCTAAACAATTTAAAGTCACGAATCCGCCCCGTTGTTTTGCGCCACAGTACACCAATATCACGATAGGCATTACCTTGTGATGGCGTAGCAAGCATGTTTTTGTTTTCTAAAATACCCGCGTTAATCGCCATTTGCGGTAAAAAAGTCACGCCAAGTTTGTACTCAACCATACTCAATAAAGTATGTAAGCTAGCTGCCTCAAAGGGATTTATACAGCTAGAGCGGTTTAAATGGCACGCACTGAGCGCATGCCCAGTCATACAGTGCTCTCGCTCAAGTAAAAATACACTCGCTTCTGGTAGTAAATTAAAGTCTTCAATGCCTTTAGCTGGTGTGTAGTCTTTATGGTGCACTAAGCTAAAATGATCTTGTGCAAGTACTTGAGTATGAAATTTATCGGTTTCGTAGGGCAGCGCTAATAGTGCCAAGTCAATTTGCCCATGCTCTAACTTATCAAGTAGCTTGTCGCTGGTATCCTCCACTAAAACTAACTCTAAGTCAGCAAACGTTTGCTGACAAAAGTGATAAAGAGGCGCTGCAATAAAGCTCGCAATCGTGGGAATAACACCTACCGTTAATGTACCGCTAAGCGGCGTTAAAAAGCTTTTGGTAAGCTCTTTTAAGCTAATAGTGTCGTTAATGATTTTTCTTGAACGCTCAACAACCTCTTCACCAATGGTGGTAAACATAAGGCTGCGATTTTCTCGTTCTATAAGCTGACACCCTAAGGTCTCTTCTAAATTTTGAATTGCGGTGCTCAGCGTTGACTGGCCAATAAAGCAGGCACTTGCTGCGCGGCCAAAATGTTGATGCTGATGCACAGCTAATAAATACTGTAGCTGCTTTATACTAGGGAGATTGGTCATTTTTCTTTCCACAAATAAAAAGACCCCAACACCAAGGGCGTTGAGATCTTTTCAAGCTAAAAGTCTTTTAAGTACTTTTTATTAAACCCCAAAAGCGGTTCTTAGTACGTAGAAAATAACAATAGCAAGGGCAGCACCAACTGGCAATGTAATTACCCAAGAAACTACAATATTTCTTATTACACCCATATTAAGTGCGGCAATACCACGTGCCATACCTACACCCAACACGGCACCCACTAGGGTTTGTGTGGTTGAGATAGGTAAGCCTGTGCCCGATGCAATAACAACGGTAGATGCAGCGGCTAATTCAGCAGCAAAACCACGGCTTGGTGTTAAATGTGTAATTCCTTCACCAATGGTTTTAATTACTTTTTTGCCTAAAATAGCAAGACCGGCAACAATACCTAAACCACCCAGTGGTAATATCCACCAAGCAATAGCCGCTTTCTTCGCGATTTCACCATTATTTTCAACAATGTTTACAACAGCAGCTAGTGGTCCAATTGCGTTAGCAACATCATTAGAACCATGAGCAAATGCCATACAACAGGCTGTTAGCACCATAAGTACTGCAAACACTTTTTCTACATTGTTAAACTGCATTTCTCTATCCGCTTTAGGATCGATATTTAAACGAGAAATCGCAATTTTACCAATAACAGCAACTAGTACCGCTATACCTATAGAAATAGCAAAACCTTCAAAGGTACCTAAATTAATACCTATGTGCTTTAAGCCTTTTTTAATGGTCACAAGTGCCATAATAAAGCCAGCTAAACCCATGTATATTGGTACAAAACGCTTTGCATTTTTAAGTGGAGCGTCTGTATCAAATATCAGCTTTTGCGCACTCATAAATATTAAGTACGCTATAAAACCTGATATCGCCGGCGTTACAATCCAGCTACCTACGATACCGGCAACCTTACCCCATTGAATAGCCTCTGTGCCTACTGCAACCAGAGCAAAGCCAATAATAGCGCCAATGATTGAATGAGTGGTCGATACCGGCCAGCCTAAAAACGAGGCAATTAATAACCAACTGCCCGCGGCAAATAATGAGGCGATCATACCTAAAATCATCAATTCAGGAATGTCGGCAAATGGGGCCGCATCAATAATCCCTTTACGAATTGTTGATGTTACTTCACCACCGGCTAAATAAGCACCTGCAAACTCAAAAATCATCGCGATAAAAATCGCTTGTTTAATGGTAAGTGCTTTTGAACCTACTGATGTACCCATCGCGTTGGCAACGTCATTTGCGCCAATACCATAAGCCATAAAAAAGCCGACTGCTGCGGCAATTAGAATTAATACCGTGCCGTAAGATGCAATGATATCCATTGTGTAACCTTAATCTTTCGTGTTTGAACTGATTTTAAATTAACGAGCTAACATCAGCTCAAGACGTGACCCTACGCGCTCTGCAATATCTGCAAGCTCGCCAACCCATTCAATGATTTTGTATAAAAACATTACATCTACTGGATTTAGCTCACTTTCTACTTTACGTAGTTGGCGGCGTATTCTAATTTGCATTTCATCCGTGTCTTGTTCTATGGCATCCAATTCTACGAGCATTTTTTCAACCAGAGTAACTTCTCTGCCTTTAAAGCCCGTTTCTAACAATTCTTCTAATTCATTAATCGCTTTAGATGCTTGTTTTGTTGCATCAACACAACGAGTTACATACGCCAAAAAGTCTTCTTGAATCTCTTGTGGTATGATCATCTCACGACCAATTACACGCCCAGCAATGTCTTTTGCCTTATTAGCAATTTTGTCTTGTTGGGTTACTAATTCGAGAAGGTCTGTACGCTCTACCGGCATGAATAATCCGCCAGGTAGTTGTAAGCGTATAGTTCTTTTCATTTCATCGGCTTCACGCTCTAAATTACGAATAGTTAAACGTAGCTCTTCAGCTTGTTGCCATTCTTCTTTAAAAACATGATTAAAAAAAGGTACCAAACTTTCGCTTGCTTGATGCGCTTTTCTGATGTGTTCTTCTATTGGTTTTATAGGTGATTTTGCAAAAACACCTAAAAAATTTGTTGGCATAACTGACCCTTTAATCAATTCAATATGCTGTTCAGCGTGAATTTTACAGCATTAAGCTAGATTGTGAACGCTTTTTCTCATTCAATTATTTTCTAGTTATTCGTATCACTACAGTGATTTTTCAATATCGTCTTGAGATGTATGACGAATATCTTTACCGTTTACAAAATAAATGACGTATTCAGCGATGTTTTGACAACGATCACCAATACGCTCTAATGAGCGAACAGACCATACTAAATCCATAATTTTTGGAATTGAGCGCGGATCTTCCATCATGTACGTCATTATTTGACGGGTGATAGCTTCATACTCTCTATCTACTTTAGCATCCTCTTTATGCACTTCAAACGCACGTTGCACATCCATACGTGCAAATGCATCTAAAACGTCATGCAGCATTTTAGATACTTGGCGACCCATATTTTCAATATTTACTAATAAATCTTGTTGATCCTTAGTAAATGAGTCTAGTGCAACTTTAGCAATTCGCTTAGCTTCATCACCAATTCTTTCTAAATCAGCAATGGTTTTTGCTATTGCAATTACTAAACGTAAATCACTGGCTGCCGGTTGGCGCTTAGCAATAATACGTGTGCAATCTTCATCAATACTGACTTCCATTGCATTAACTTTGTAGTCGTTTTCACGTACTTTTTGTGCCAATACCGCATCGTTTTTGCTAACTGCATCAAGCGCGCTATTAAGTTGTTGCTCAACCAACCCACCCATACTTAGTACATGGTTTCGCACATCTTCTAACTCTTGGTTAAAACGACCAGAAATATGTTTATTAATGTTGTGTTCCATAATGACCTTCTTTAATAATTCATTGTTTTAGCGTTTTAACCCGACTAGCCGTAGCGTCCGGTAATATAATCTTCAGTTTTTTTCTTCGTTGGTGTGGTAAATAAGGTATTGGTATCTGAATACTCAATGAGCTCACCCATATACATAAACGCGGTTTGATCAGATACCCGCGCTGCTTGTTGCATGTTATGAGTAACAATAACCACAGTAAATTTATTCTTTAAATCATTAATTAGTTCTTCAATCACTAAAGTTGAAATTGGGTCGAGTGCTGATGTTGGTTCATCAAGCAATAATACTTCTGGCTCTATCGCAATTGAGCGAGCAATAACTAAACGCTGCTGCTGACCGCCCGATAAACCAAATGCACTATCGTGAAGTCTGTCTTTTACTTCATCCCATAATGCCGCACCACGCAATGATTGTTCGACCACTTCATCAAGCTTACGCTTTTCTTTGATCCCTTGCAGGCGAAGACCGTAAACCACATTCTCGTAGATTGATTTAGGAAACGGGTTTGGGCGCTGAAACACCATGCCAACATTACGACGAAGCGCAGCAACATCTACGCTTTTGTCGTAAATATTTTGCCCGTGCAGCATTATTTCGCCTTCTATGCGACAAATATCAACCAAGTCATTCATACGGTTAATACAACGCAGCAAAGTTGACTTACCACAACCCGACGGACCGATAAATGCCGTTACTTGGCCTTTCGGAATGTTCATATTTACTTTACTCAGTGCTTGTTTATCACCGTAGTAAAGGTCGAGATCTTTAATTTCTAGCGCTTTTTGTTCGTCTGTTAAATTATTTAAATCTAACTTCAAGCTTGGCTTTGCTTGGTTTACTTTTGGAGCGACTGTAATCATGTTTGTTACCTATACTAAATTAATGCTCAAGCGATCTGAATTTTTCACGTAAATGGTTGCGTATACCAATGGCGGTGATGTTAAGGGTAATAATAACCGACACTAACAAAAAGGCCGTTGCATATACCAGCGGACGCGCCGCTTCAACGTTAGGGCTTTGAAAGCCAACATCGTAAATATGAAAACCTAAGTGCATGAACTTTCTATCTAAGTGTATGTAAGGGAAGTTACCATCAAGCGGCAACGTTGGTGCCATTTTTACTACACCCACCAGCATAAGCGGTGCAACTTCACCCGCAGCACGAGCAACCGCTAAAATTAACCCCGTCATAATAGCAGGACTGGCCATAGGAATAATGATTCGCCATAACGTTTCTACCTTAGTCGCGCCTAGTGCTAATGAACCATCACGTACTGTGCTTGGAATACGAGATAAACCTTCCTCGGTTGACACAATTACCACAGGCAGAGTTAATATAGCCAAGGTGAGTGCCGACCACATCACTCCGGGTGTACCAAATACAGGCGTAGGCGATGACTCTGGGTAAAATAGTTGGTCAACACTGCCACCTACCATATACACAAAGAATCCTAGACCGAATACACCATATACAATTGACGGAACACCCGCTAGGTTAATAACCGCAATACGGATCATTTTAGTAATTGCGTTTTTAGCTGCATATTCATGCAAATAAATGGCGGCAACCACACCAAATGGCGTCACAATTACAGCCATTAACATCACCATGAATACCGTACCAAAGATAGCAGGAAATACACCGCCTTCGGTATTCGCTTCACGTGGGTCATCTGAAACAAACTTGCCTAACTGCACAAAGTAATGGCCTAGTTTAGCAAAAAAGCCCATGTCGTTTGGAAACCATACATCCAACACTTGATAAAGCGGGATAGTAACAATCTCACCACGCATATCTTTCACAGTTACTTGGTCACGCTTAGCTTGGTTACGCAGTGCAAATAACTCTTTTTCAAGCTCACCATATTGCGCACGTAAATCAGCACGGGCTTGAGCAAGTTCAGCTACGCGCTCATCAGTTAGCTCGTTATCAAGCAAATAGGCTTTTTCCTGTAAACGTAAACGCTCTAACTCGTAGTTTATATGACCAATATCACCATTTTGTAAATTCAGTGCTTCGTCATTCAAGTCAACCGCACGCTCTACAAGATCATGTAATGTTTCAACTTTATCTGTAGTTATTGTTTCACCGTCTTTAATTACTGATTCTACATAACCGTAAAAGTTACCGTTTTTGCTACGCTCAAATACCGCGAGTGCTTTTGGTGCTGAGCTTTGTGTAATATCAGTTTCAAGTATCCAGCGAAAGTCTAAATCTACATACTCACGGTTACCGGTTTTAATTAGTAAACGCTCAACTTCGTCTTTTTCAAATTTAGAAACATCAATCCCGGTTGCCGCTAAACGCGACTTAGGTACTAATTCACGGTCGTAAATTTCACCAATAACGGTTTGTTTAGTAATCGAGCCTTCAAGCTCATATTGCATAACTTGAGATGGCCAAAAAAAGCTTAATCCCTTCCATGCAATCATGGCGAGTAAACCAATTACTGAAATTAAACTGATGCTGACGGCACCACCGGTCATCCAAATCCAAGGAGAACCAGACCTAAACCACTGCTTTACCATGTCGTGTTTCTCCACTTACATTGAGCTATATTTTTCACGCAGCTGCTGACGAACAAATTCAGCAACGGTGTTGAAAATAAAGGTAAATATGAATAATACAAAGGCGGCTAAGAATAGAATTCGATAATGCGAGCTCCCCACTTCCGACTCCGGCATTTCGACGGCAATATTAGCGGCTAAGGTACGCATACCTTGGAAAATACTCCAATCCATAATCGGCGTATTACCGGTTGCCATCAGTACAATCATGGTTTCGCCTACGGCGCGACCTAACCCCATCATGACCGCAGAGAAAATACCTGGGCTAGCCGTTAGTAACACCACGCGAATTAGCGTTTGCCACTGCGTTGCACCTAATGCTAACGAGCCATTCGATAAATGCTTAGGAACGCTGAATACCGCATCTTCCGCAATTGAGAAGATAGTGGGAATAACCGCAAAGCCCATCGCAATACCCACTACTAATGAATTACGCTGATCGAAGGTCATGCCTAATTCATTTGTTAGGTATTGACGCACATTGCCATCAAACATCCACAGTTCAATACTTTCGCTCATCGCAAATGACAACCAACCAATAAATAACACCACAGGAATTAATAAAATTGAATGTGAGCCTTCAGGAATTTTATGGCGAATAGCTGCAGGTAATTTAGTCCAACCTAAAGCGGTTGCTAAAATACCTAATGGTAGTAATACGAGTAAGCCAACAATAGCCGGCAGGTGCTCTTCAATTAAAGGCGCTAACCACAAGCCAGCTAAAAAGCCGAGTATTACCGTTGGCAGAGCTTCCATTATTTCAACGGTCGGCTTAACTACGCGACGTAATTCGCTCGACATAAAGTAAGCGGTGTAAATAGCGGCTGAAATAGCAATAGGCACAGCAAATAACATTGCATACATAGCAGCCTTTAAAGTACCAAATGAAATTGGTACCAGTGAGAACTTAGATTCAAAATCATCACTTGCAGACGTTGATTGCCAAATATAACCCGGCTCAGGGTACCCCTCGTACCATACTTCTTGCCAAAGCGCTGACCACGTTACTTCTGGGTGTTCGTTATGAATTTCTAATACCGTTAGCTTGTTATCAGCCAAAATCAGCGCGGCATTTGAACGCGGAGCAATAGCAAACTGTTCAATTGCACCTTCACTGACTTTACCTTGCCACAACTTTGCTTCACTGGTTGTGTAATAAACACCTAGCTCACCATTTTGACCGGTTGTGAAAAAGGTGCGACGGTAAAACTCAGTAAAAATATTTAACTTACTTTGCTTAGTGGTTTCAAACGAACGAATTTTTTGAAACTCGCGACCTGAGTCAGTGTTTACTTCAAACCACTGCGATATTTCACCATTATCATTGGCCAGCATGAGTGAGTTTGCGCCAGCCAATAATTGTGATGACACGATATTAGCGTTTTCTTCGTTAGCAGATAATAATTGGATTTGCTCTACTTCACTTGGGTAGCGAGTATCGAATACGTAAATTTGATTAGCAGAGCGAACAAATGTGCGGGTGGTATCCGGCGACATTAATAACTCATCTACGCGACCATCAATGTTCAATTCGGTACGTTCAACTTGCCATTCGACTTCACCGGTAAACATATTTTCTTCGGCTACAAAGCTGCTAAATACCACACGTTTATCGGCGGTAAGTGCCACAACGGCTGTTTTGTCCTCATAATGACTAAAGGCAAAACGCTTAATAGCAGCACCTTGCTCATCAACTTCGAGTGCCATCTCACCCGGTGGATAACCTAAACGCGGAGTTAGCTTACGTTCATTATTAGGAAAGGTGACTAAAAACTTAGGCGCTACAATTATCACTGTGCCATTTTCTAAGCCATACGCATAATGACCTTGAAAAGGGGCACTATTTGCAAAGCTGGTTACCTTCGCAGGTAAAGTGGCATTAAGTGTTTTTAGTTTTTTACCAAAGTTTGCTTTATCAACACTATAGAAGTTAACTTGACCTTGATTATCAAGTAAGTAAGCAACCTCAGTTTGTTCTTCAACACCAAGCCCAACTATTTGCTCAGCATTAGCAACATTAAAGCTAGCGCGCTTTTCAACTTTAGCTGACTCAAAAATAGGCTGCACTACATAAAGAAGGTAAAAAAAGATCAATAGCAGTGCTATTAATACCATTATACCGCCTGCGGTTATGCCAAACTTAGCAAACCGGTCTTTAAATAGACGGCTTCGATCCGTATTAAAAGTCGGTTTATTCGGATTTGAAGTCATCAAAACACCCTTATATCTTAACGTTGGGCGCATTATATTTCATCAAAGTGACAGTAATGTTACAGTCGTAATAATTCTTTACTGGAACCACGAAATAATATTAACGTATTGTTTTATTAAATAATTGTATTTATTTATGTGTTATTAATAAACTAAATCAATTATTAATTGGACAAACTATTTATCCAAGACAATACTCAATGGGCATCTAATATAACAATCCTTTTGTGGTTAGCTTTTACATACATTAAGAATCACATACATTAGATCGCATCACTTAATGCCTATGCATTTATTTTTTCATTTGGGCTTAAAAAGAGAACTATTATGAAGCAGTTGGTAATAAGCATTATAGGGGAAGATCGCCCCGGTTTAGTAGAAAGTATTTCATCGGTTATATTGGAAAACCACGGTAATTGGTTAAGCAGTAATTTAAGTCATTTGCTTGGCCACTTTGCTGGCATTATACAAGTTGAGGTGGCTGAAGAGCATTTACAGGCATTTCAAGATGCGCTTAATGGACTTCCTAAATTAGATGTCCGTATTGAAAAAGGCAACACCGAAATTGAGCCTGTTGAACTCGAGCAGCTTAATTTTGTGATCACCGGGAACGATCGTCCCGGTATTGTCCAAGAGCTGGCAAATGTTATTCGTCATAAAGGCGCTAATATTACGAACTTAAACTCAAGGCAGCAAAGTGCGCCAAACTGGGGGGTGCCAATTTTTAGTGCCGTTGCCACCGTTAGCCTGCCTAATGGGCTTAACAAAGACGAAGTAATTAACGCTCTTGAGTCAATTACGAGTGACTTAATGGTTGATGTTGAACAAAGTTAAATGTGCTCTATTATTTTCAATACAAAAAGGCGCTAATTACAGCGCCTTTTTTTATATTTGCTTTTTATATCAATTATACAATCGCGGTATTAATCAGCGACAAATAACACATAGTGCTACATGTCGGCGTGGCGGTTAATACTTTGTATCATTTGCTTTAATCCTTGCTCTTCAAGTTGCAACAGCTCACTTAGTTTTTCTTGAGCCTCAGGTGATTGTGCTTTATCAGCCAAATAACTATATGCGTTCAATACTTTTTGATGCTGCTTTGATAAATATTCTTGAATTACTTGCTCATCTAACTGGTTACTGCGATCTAAATCAGTAAAGTTAATGATTTCTGAGTGCCCTGAAAAATATTCATAACAATACGTATCTAAAGTGTTTATTTGCGTGATGGCTTTAAAGCCAATCAAATCCTCAGCGAGCTTTTTTTCATACTCTACACAATAATCAATTAGCTGTTTGTTATGCTCCCCGAGTAGGTCCTTTACACTAAAAAAATTAGCGGCCATTTGTGTGTGAAACTGAACGGTCCAATCGAACACTTCTTGGATTGTTTTAACTTGCATGTGCGTTCCTTACTATTTAACCCTAATGATTAAATAGATGCGTGAATCATGCCAATAAAAAATATAATAAAATCAGTGGCTAGACTAAGTTTGGGTAACTTGCACTGATTTTTACAGTACAAGTTACACAACCAGTGTAAAAATTATAGGTTTCGCTTTCGCCATAATAAATACACCGCGGGTAACACCAGCAATGTTAAAACAATGGCGCTAAACATACCGCCAACCATGGGGGCGGCTATTCGACTCATTACTTCACTGCCCGTGCCTGTGCCATATAACACCGGTAACAGACCAATCACTATGGTTGCTACCGTCATCATTACAGGGCGAACGCGCAAACCGGCGCCTTCTAATATGGCATGCTTAAGCTGCTCAATACTCATGCTTTTTCCTAATTGAGAGGCGGCCTCTACCTGCGCTTTATACGCTTGGTTTAAATACACCAACATAATAACGCCTATTTCTACGGCCACCCCAGCAAGGGCAATAAAGCCGACCCCCACAGCAACAGAGAAGTTAAAGCCTTCTAAATACATGAGCCAGATACCGCCTATCATCGCCAGGGGTAATGTCGCCATAATAATAAATACTTCAGTGAAGCTTCTAAAATTCAGGTAAAGCAGTACCACAATAATGGCTAATGTTAACGGCAACACATAACTCAGTTTCGCCTTAGCGCGCTCCATATATTCGTATTGCCCTGCCCAAGTTATAGAATACCCTGCGGGTAAAATTAGCTGCTCGTTTAGTAACTGCTGAGCACTTTCTACATAGCTGCCAATGTCAGTATCTTTAATATCAATAAAGCTCCAGCCATTTAAACGGGCATTTTCACTTTTTATGCCAGGAGGGCCATCGCTAATGTATACATCAGCCACGTCGGCAAGTGCAATACGTTGCCCAGCAGGGGTTACAATAGGCAGTAGCATTAACTCCTCTGGTGAATCACGATATGCTTGCGGATAACGAATATTAACTGGGTATCGCTCTTGACCCTCAACCGTTTCAGTCACGTTCATTCCCCCAATGGCGGTTGCGACCACTTGCTGCACATCTGCAATATTTAAACTATAACGCGCTGCTTTTTCGCGGTTAATATCGACCTTAATATAACGCCCACCCGCTACTCGCTCTGAGTAAACCGACGCCGTACCGGGAAAGTCTTTAAGCAGTGCCTCTATTTGTTGACCTATTTTTTGAATTTCATTCAAATTAGGCCCCGCGACTTTTATACCCACTGGGGTTTTAATCCCTGTAGCCAGCATATCTATTCGCGTTTTAATAGGCATTACCCAAGCGTTTGTGAGTCCTGGGAACTTTACTAAAGCATCCAGCTCTTGTTTGAGCTTTTCGGTGGTCATGCCCTCGCGCCATTGATCTTTAGGCTTAAACTGTATAAAGGTTTCAATCATGGTCAGTGGTGCCGGATCGGTTGCCGTTTCCGCTCGTCCAATTTTACCAAATACGGTTTTTACCTCGGGCACAGTGGCAATCAGCTTATCGGATTGCTGTAATAGCTCGCGCGCTTTACCAATAGAAATCCCAGGGTAAGTGGTTGGCATATACATTAAATCCCCCTCATCAAGAGGTGGAATAAACTCACTGCCTATTTTATTTACCGGATAAAGGCCCACTAAAGTAATAATCAGTGCCACCAACAAGGTGCTTTTGGGGAATTTTAAAACTGTGTTTAACAGTGGCTTATAACTATTTACCAGTAAACGGTTTACCGGATTTTTATTTTCAGATATCACCTTACCGCGAATAAAGTACCCCATCAGTACGGGTACTAAGGTAATTGCTAAGCCGGCAGAAGCCGCCATTGCATAGGTTTTTGTGTACGCTAATGGCGCAAACATTCGCCCTTCTTGAGCTTCTAAAATAAACACCGGCATAAAGCTAACTGTAATGATTAATAAGCTAAAAAATAATGCAGGCCCTACTTCACTGGCAGAATCAATCACCACTTGCCAACGATTTTCATTTGTTAGCGGCTTTTTCTCCATGTGTTTGTGCATGTTTTCAATCATCACAATTGCACCATCTGTCATGGCACCTATCGCTATAGCAATCCCGCCTAATGACATGATATTGGCATTAATCCCTTGCCAATACATGATAATAAAGGCGGTGAGTATGCCTAAAGGCAAGGTAATAATAGCCACCAACGATGAGCGTACATGGAATAAAAACACCACACACACTAATGCCACTACAATCAGCTCTTCCGTCAGTTTAGAGGTGAGGTTATCAACTGCGTCTTTTATTAAATGAGAGCGATCGTACACAGGTACAATTTCAACCCCCTCAGGCAGGCCTTTTTTAAGTGACTCCAATTTAGCTTTGACGAGCTCTATGGTTTTTTGCGCGTTTTCACCAAAGCGCATAACTACTACGCCACCAGCCACCTCGCCTTCGCCGTTAAGCTCGGCAACACCACGGCGCATTTGAGGACCTAAACGCACATTAGCAACATCACGTAACTGTAGTGCAGTACCGTTAGCGTTTATACCTAAAGGAATAGCTTCTAAATCAGCCACACTTTTTACATAGCCAGTGCTGGTAACCATGTATTCGGCCTCTGCCATTTCAACAACTGATGCCCCCATTTCTTGGTTGCCTTGCTTAATGGCAGTTTGAATAAGGCTTAGCGGAATACCATAGGCACGTAACTTATCGGGCTGTACGTTAACTTGGTATTGTTTCACCATACCACCTACCGATGCTACTTCGGATACACCGGGCACAGTTTGCAGTTCAAACTTTAAAAACCAATCTTGTAAACTGCGTAGCTGACTAATATCGTGCTTACCTGTGGTATCAGTGAGTGCATATAAATACACCCAACCAACTCCTGTGGCATCGGGGCCTAGCTCTGCAATTGCCGTATTAGGTAAACGCGCAGATACTTGACTTAAATATTCTTGAACACGACTTCGTGCCCAGTATAAATCGGTGTCTTCGTCAAAAATAACGTACACGTAGGAGTCACCAAAAAACGAAAAACCGCGTACTGTTTGCGCCCCTGGTACCGATAACATCGCCGTGGTTATAGGAAATGTAACCTGATCTTGCACTACTTGCGGCGCTTGCCCAGGGTAAGATGTTTTAACAATAACCTGTACATCAGATAAATCGGGTAAGGCATCTACTGGGGTGTTTTTTACAGCATACAAGCCGCCACCAATCAATATAGCGGTCAGTAACAGTACAAAAAAACGATTAACAACAGACCAGCGAATAATTGCAGTAATCATAACCACTCCTACTCGTGCTGACTGTGCATAGCATGCACAGAAGTCATTGTATGGATCACAAACTCACCTTGCTCAATACTAAAGGTAAATGTAACTTCATCATTTAGCTTAAACGCCTCAATGGTTACATTTTTTGCTAACACAAAGTCCATAGTTGCAGGTCCGCGCCCCCACTTTTCAATCGCCTCACGGCTAATATTCATAACTCGCGTGCTAGGGTCTATGCTATTAATCACTCCATTCACAGTAGCCATACTTGGGGCACTATCACTCATTGTCATTGTGCTGTGCGAAGGTGCTTGCATACGCTTAAAGTCAGAGCTTTTACTCGACTCTGAATCAATTAAAAACTGCGCAGAAGTAACCACTTCATCTTCTGCCATAACACCCGATAAAATCTCAGTATGAGTGGCATCGCTTCGCCCTAAGGTTACTTCAACCGATTTAAAACGCCCCTCACCAAGCGCAATTACAATGCGGTTTTGGCTACCAGTGCGAATAACCGCCTCTTTAGGCACAATTAACTGCTTTTCAGCTTTTTGGCTATGAATACTCACTTGCGCAAACATATTTGGTTTTAACTGATGACCTTGGTTATTAAAGCGCAAACGCACTCGTAAAGTACGATTTTTAGCATCTAAAGTAGGGTAAATATAATCCACTTGCCCTTGCCAACGTTGACCACTTAAATAATCGAGTGTCATGGTTACCGGTAAGCCAACACGGATCAGCTCAGCTTGGCGTTCAAATACCTCAGCCTCAACCCACACTTCATCAAGCTGAGCAATACTCATCATTGATGTATCTGGTTTAACGTAAAACCCTTCACGAATATTAAGCTCATCAACAACGCCACCTTGGCGAGAATAAAAAGTAATATTTTGTAGCACTTGCTGACTTTTTTGTAAGCGTGAAATAAAACCCTCAGACACATTAAGCGATTTTAAACGTGCTTTAGCCGCACGAATTAACACCGGATTATTGCGCTTTAACGCTAAAACAAACTCTTCTTGGGCATTGACTAATTGCGGTGAATACAAGGTATAAAGTGGCTCATCTTGTTTAACCTGATCGCCCGCGGCCTTCACATACAATGTCTCTACCCAGCCCTCTACCCGCGGGTGAATATGAATGAGCTGATCTTGGTTATATTGTACATAGCCTACCGTGTTGACTTCATTTTCCAGCACTGCAAACTCCACCGGTGCCGTGCGTACACCTAAGTTATTAATCACGGTAGGTGAAATTTTAACACTGCCAGGGCCTTCATTTTCACCACTGTCTGACTCTTCATAAACAGGCACTAAATCCATACCCATAGGTGATAAACCCGGTTCATCACGACGATAATTACTGTCCATTGGTGCCACCCAATAAAGCGGCTCTTTTTTACTACTGGTTTTGTTATCGCTTGGCATAGTGTGCTCAGCTGGCAAGCTCAATAACACCCCGGCCGTCAGCGCTGCACTGCATATAGCCACCA
The DNA here is from genome assembly GCF_023161865.1 of Pseudoalteromonas sp. 2CM36K. Classification (NCBI taxonomy): domain Bacteria; kingdom Pseudomonadati; phylum Pseudomonadota; class Gammaproteobacteria; order Alteromonadales; family Pseudoalteromonadaceae; genus Pseudoalteromonas; species Pseudoalteromonas sp. 2CM36K. Next base: position 51,166 of record NZ_JALNTK010000012.1, on the reverse strand, counting down.
ATGACAATTTTAAATTAGTATTCATAGGTTAGCTCCTGCTGTGTTAAGTTCTTTAAGTTGGCGTCATCAGCACTGGCGTAATAATTTAACCGTGCAATAATAATTTTTTGATCAACGTGAATATTAAGTGCGTCTATTTTGGCATTTAATTCGCTGATCCGCGCTTGCATCACATCCGAAAAATTACCATCATCGCGGGTAAAAGCATTAAGGGTCGCTTGGGATTGCTCGGCCATTTGCGGCAATAATTTAGTTTTATAGAGCGCTGCTCGCTGACTTAATCGTGTTAGTTGGCTGACTTCCTTAAAATACATTCCTTGTAGCTTTTTAAGGGCAATTAATTTTTGAGTTTTTGCCTCTTCGCTATCAGCAATCGCGGCATTAACGAGTTGATCTTGGCGATTGTCGGTAAATAGCGGTAAATCGATACTCACTCCCACAGAGAAAAGGTCTGCTCGCGAGCCCCCCATTGGCATATCATCACGATAACCATATCCCATATTCACACCAATTTGCGGTTTATAGCCTTGCTCAGCCACACTGATTTGAGTTTGCTTTGCCTCTATTGCATTATCAATCGCCATAATAGCGGGGTGCTTTAATAGCAATGCCATTAATTGCTGAAACTCTAACTCCGTGTAGTTTTTTAACGCTGAAACCTGTGAAAAGTCCTCACCAACAGGCTGGCTTAGCATGTCGATGGGCAACCATTGTGTTAACCGCTTTTTAGCACCTTGAAGCTGTTGATCAAGTTGCATTAGTTTATCTTCAAGGCGGGTTAGCTCTAATTGCGCACGAATAATATCTTGTTGGCGTGTTTTACCCACCGAGCTTACATAACTTGATTCGGTAATATCGATTAGCTGAGTAAACAAGGCTTTGTCCTGCTCAATAAGTGCAATAGTTCGCTGCGCTCTGAACGCATTGAGCCATGACTCGGTCACTGTGGTTTTTACCTGCGCGAGCCTATCTTTACGAATCCAAGGCTCTGCCGCAGCCGACTGAGACAGTGCTTTTTGCTGCAATGCCAAACTATCGCCTCGGCTTAACGATTGGCTAATTCCTACTTTAAATTGGGCCATATTCTCTTGATCAAAAGCAAAACCATTAGTGGGTAAGTTCATTAACCCTAGCGTGAGTACCGGATCAGGTAAGGTACCTGCGGCAATACTTTTTGCTTCAATTGATGTTTGTTTTTGTTTGCTGGCTTTAAGCCAAGGCTCATGGTTTAAGGCATAGTTAATTGCCTCATTTAAACTCAGCTCAACACTGTGTACAGAGAGACTAATGCTCAATAAGCTGCTCACAAAAACAGCTTTTAATACTGCGAAGTGATTCATCACTTGCTCCACTTAAAATTCAAAAATAAAAAACGATTAATTTTTTAAGCAGATAGATGACAAAAAGCTAAATGACTAGATTTTAAACACACCTATCCTGCGGTTATGCAGGCATAGGAGGACGATAAAGAGATCGTGCAAAATTAGGTTTGCGCTGCATGACAGCAAGGTGCACTTTTTCAGAGGGTAATTTGGAAGCTATAAATAGCGAGTTTACATGCAAGGCCGAATGCGAATTACAAGCACTCATCGGGCAACTGCAATCTTGACTTAACGTGCTTTGCTCACTACAGCAATCCATAGACATGGTTGTTGTATCAGTGTCGTCACTCATCGCCATTTCACTATGCTGCATCGATGCATGGGTTGCCATGTTCATATGCGGCACATCACATACCATAGATACAGACGCAACGGCTTGACCCACAAAAGTGAGTAGCAAAGTTAGCGTGAGTAAAATACAGTAAATACGTTGCAATGAATTAACCTAATAATAAATAGACATTTAAAGTTTATGGTAACTGCGTTTAAAACTCAATAATTAACTGGTTTTTACCACTGGCTTTATCAAGCTACTAGCCGCAATAGCGAACAGGCAATAGCCGGTAAAATACCAAAAACCAGTACCAAACTCAGCATGCATATTTAGTAAGTCTTCTGAGTTCGCGTTTGCATTACCAGCCATGTAAGCCACGATTAATGCAATAACAAACACATCCACCATACTCCATTTACTTAAGCCAATTATCACTTTACCAAGCTTGTACTTAAATGAAGTCTCCTTCAGTGCACAATAAAACAATTGAAGCAGCAGCTTAATTGTTGGGATCACTATTGAAAAAAACGCCACTAATATCGCCACTAAGTAGTTTTTGTTATCGGCCAGTTCGTTGACGGTGCCCCAAATACTGCGCGTTTTTTGATAAGCGCTGATCTCGCCTTCAAGTTTGTCTAATCCCAACATACTCGAGATCATCATTAGCATATTGCGGGTGTTTTGATTTCCTTCATCTGCCAGCATTTCAATACCGGCTTGAGCAAGTTTAGATTTATCAATTTTGCCTTCCATACTCAGCACTGGCTGAGTCACCCCGGGGATTAATAAAGCTAAGGCTATTAAAATAGTCGTGATAGGTAAAAATAAACGCATGCTGTTGTACTAAGTAAAATCAATATGTGCCAATCATACCCAAACGCTTTGCGTTAGTCTTGTTCAATAATGGTGGCTAATAACTCATCCGCATACTGGCGTGCATCCAACATGGCGCTAAATACGGTCTCAATATTCGAGGCTGGGCGAATAGTTTCTAACAACTTTTTAGCCATTTGCCAGTTATCTTCTTCTACCGCTTTGACTAAATGCAATGAATTACCCATCATGCCTTCAAAACTTAAAAGTGCACCAGATAATTCAGCCCCTAAACTAAACTCTTTGGCAATAGCTTCCAGTTCCATATCTAAAATAGCATCAAGCACCGACATTAAGCCGACTAAATAACCTTGTTCTGCAATGACTTTTCCGCCAGGCTCTAAAATTATTTGCATAAACTGCGCTCGACATAAGCCTAAACGAGTAAGTTCACTAGGCTTGTCTGAGCCAAGTTCGCTCAGCACCAGTACTCGTACAAACTTTCTAATAGAATCTTCCCCTAAATACACAACCGCTTGTGGAATTGACGTAATCACTAAATTTTTATTAGCAGAGCGAGCATTAACTAGTTTGAGAACACGTGCGGTTAAACCCACATCTTTAGAAATACGTTGATTAATTTCATTAAAATCCAAGTCAGGACGAGATGTGCAGCGCAATAAATCAAAAACCGCCATTTTTAACGGCTCAACATTACCGTAACTGAGCATTTCTGGCTGTGCAAAAAAGAATCCTTGAAAGTAATCGCACCCTGCCTCTTTAAGCTGCCTAAATTCGTCATAGGTTTCAATTCGCTCTACCACTATTTTAACCTCTGGGTGATTGCGTTTGAGCTTTTTAAGTAGCATGGTGGTTTTTATTATAGGCTCTTCTACTTCAAGCTTTATATAATCAACCAAATTGAGCAAAGGTTGCCATTTTTTATGCGCGTCATAATCATCTAACGCAAATACATACCCTGCTTTTTTTAGCTCAGTTACTCGTTGAGTAACAAGCTCGATATTTTCAGTACGCTCAACAATTTCAATTACAGTATTTTCAGGCTGCAATAATGTAGGTAAATCCTCTAAAAGCCCTTCGCTAGATAGGTTTATAAACACGGTCTGATTAAGCGCCAGCTTTTCCACCCCAACCAGCATTAACGCATTAAAAAAAAGTCGCCCAGTGGCCTGCCCGTCGGTTGTTCCCGCAGGAAAGGCATTATTAACTGAATCGCGATAAAGTAACTCAAAGGCAAAAATGCTTCTATCTGCATGAAAAATGGGTTGCCTAGCAATATATTGAGTGACCAAAATAGATGAATTTTTTACGTCTGGATTATTTGGCATTACCCTTCCTGTTTTGCAGTGATGTAAACGTTATTTTATTGTTATACCTAACCAGTATAGTGAAACTTTAAAGACTTGCTGCAATTTTAATTCGAATATAAAACAAGCAACTAAGCCTAAAATAAAAAGCTTTTGTAACTATTCAGCCTCATCTGAAATGAATATATCAGGCAGCTGATTTTTGAATAATAACTCAAGGGCTAGGCTTGCAGATACATATTGTTTTCTGCAAGTCAATAAATAGTTTCTCAGCAAGCAGAACATTTCAGCTCCTTGCCTACTTCTAAAACACCCCGGTATTTTTTGATGAACCTTGGTCATCCTAATATCATTCTCGCCTTGGTTGTTGGTAAATGGCACGCCAGTTCTCATCATGAAACGTAAAACATCATCTTGATAATCTCTTAGTCGTTCCAATAATGCGCGAGATTGGATTCGCTTTAATCGGCCTCGCTGACCTTTCACTCGGCTACTTTTATCTGGTGGTGGACATTTAACGTCACCTTGAAGCAATATTTTTTGATATTGATCACGATATTTCTGTTTAGCCCCTTTATCTAGGTCGGGATTATCTATTTGAGCTTTATTCATTTCTTTAAGTAAGGTTTGCATATCCTTCGCCCATTGCATGCCGTCTTGCTCCCAAGCCCTTTCTAATTCTCGGATGTGGTGAGCATTACATAATGCATGTTGGCATTGGGTATATTGATAATATGGCTTCCAATGGTCATGGCATAGCACACCGGTAAAGTGCGGTAAAATACCGCCCTCATCCATCGCTATTTTTCCTCTTTTTTCATGAGGATAAAAATAAGTCCACCAAGTCGTTGATGCACCATGAAGCCATCGCCGTTTACCGCCAATATTAATGCCAGTCTCATCAACATGCAAAGTTTGATGCGGGTTTTGTAATGCCGCTTTGATGATACCTTCTGCGCCCGATGACTTTACCAGTGCCGCTGCTTGTTTTATTTTCTTGTAACTGAGTTTTAGTTTGCTCAACTATTTCAGTGATATTTATGCGGTTTAAATTCATTAAAGCTAGAGCGATAGGGTAATCGCTCTAGCTTGGCATACTGGCAGGATCAGCAAATAGCTAAAAATGATCCTTAGAAAATAGTTTGTCTTGGTGAAGAGTTACAATTTATATTCATAAAATAAAAAACCTTTATTAACCTTATTTTTTATAAGGTTTTGCTGCTATCAGCCGCTCTGAGCATACCCAAAGGTTATGGTTATAAGGTATAATGTGTTTATAAATTTTTTATAAACTCTCAAGAGCCCCTAATATGAGCATTGAACAAGCCTTAATAGAGCGTAGCAACAATAAATGTGAACTCTGCGCAGCAACAGATAACTTAACTGTATACGAAGTACCTCCAGTTACCGAAGCTCATTCAGATAAATGCATTTACACCTGTCAAACATGTAAAGATCAAATTGAGGGCACCCGCGATTTAACTCCTACTCATTGGCATTGTTTAAATGACAGCATGTGGAGCCAAACACCGGCGGTACAAGTTGTTGCTTATCGCATGCTGATACGACTAGCAGCCGATAATGGCTGGGCACAAGACGCACTTGATATGATTTACCTTGAAGAAGACACATTAACATGGGCTCAGCAAGCGCTTGCTGAAGATGATGATATTAAACACATTGATAGTAATGGCGTAGTGCTACAAGCTGGCGATACCGTCACCTTAATAAAAGACTTAGATGTGAAAGGTAGCAGCTTAACGGCAAAGCGCGGTACTGCTGTGCGCAATATTGGCTTAACCAGCAACCCAGAACATATTGAAGGGCGTGTTGATGGACAACGTATTGTAATTTTAACTAAATACGTTAAAAAATAAGTAACGAATCAAGGCGCCTAGCGTCTTTTTTTATATCTCAACTTTCTGTATTGGCTGTATTTACAAGTTAAGCGATGATTAAGTAACTTAGCCGTATGCTATTGTTTATATCCGTAATTATATCTAGGAACTGTTATGTTCTCACCAAAGCCAAACGCAATCTTAAAGTCTGTTGCAGGCCTATGTTTTTTAGCAAGTGGCACTCTTATGCTTAGCGCATGTAACGATGACACCACACAGCAAAATAGTGCTGTGAAACAAACAACAGCCTTTCTACCAGTACAAGTTAGCTACCTAGATCGCAGCCTATTAGCGCCTAATTCACAGCTAACCGTTACCTTGGTTGATGTGTCAAAAATGGATGTAGCAGCAACCGTTATTTCTGAGCAGGTAATTGATTTAGTAGGCGCACCTCCGTATAAAGTAGAGCTTGAATACAACCTTGAAAAAATTGATCCAGCCCATCGCTACAGCGTGCGCGCAACCATTAATAATCAAGGAAACTTACTATACACCAGCACAACAAGTAACTCGCCTTTTGCTAATACGGCCTCATCAGAGCCTTTAGAAATTATTGTTTCAAAAGTAGCGCCAAAGCCAGACGTTGACTTAGTAAATACCTACTTCAAAGCCGTTTCAATCGACGGCAATCCCGTTGAAGTGAATACTAAAGAGCCATTTATTCAATTTAATAGTGACGACACTGTGCACGGTTTTTTAGGGTGCAATAACTTTAATGGCGGTTATGAAGTATCGAAGCAAACGGTTACTTTTACGCAGTTAGCTACCACGCAAAAAATGTGTCATGAAAATATGGAACAAGAAAGTGCCATGGCGGGTGTGCTGCAAGCAGCAACACAATGGCAAATTAACGGTGAAAAATTAGTATTACAAAATGAGGCAGGCAAGCAACTTGCTACCTTTAACGCTGTTTACTTTTAATTAAGCGTAACAATACTCCGCATCTAAGCAGAACAGTATAAAACCCAGTTAAACTGGGCTTATTTATTTTTATTCGGCAACTAACTGCTCACTGCGATAAAAGCCACTTGGCTTACTCAACAAGCTTACTAGTTCAGGTAGCACGTCATCCATTGCTTGTTTTAATTTCCAGGGTGGATTTATCACTATCATTCCAGAGGCAGTCATACCATGTACATCTGTATCGGCTTCGGTACCTAATTCAAATAATTGAATATTTCTAATTCCCGCGTCAATTAAACCCTGCTCCATATTATCAATACGTTCTCTGTCCACAACCGGATACCAGATCATGTAAGTCCCTGTTGCAAAACGTTGATGCGCTTTAACAATGGTTTGTACTACCGTATTGTAATCGTCTTTTATTTCATAAGGTGGATCTATTAACACACAGGCTCTGCGCGAAGCTGGCGGTAACAAACCAATTAAGCCTGCAAATCCATTTTCGCCGCGTACACGAATAGAGCGCTTACCTTGCATGTTTTCTTCAAGTAAGACTAAATCTCGCGGATGCAGCTCAAAAAACCAGCCCTTATCTTGACGGCGTAAAAAGTGCTCGGCTATTTTTGGTGAGCCTGGGTAAAACGCCAGCGATGCGCTCTCATTAAATGATTTTATTAGCTCAATGTAGTCATTTAAGGCACTGTGTTGGCTAGTATGTTGCCACAGTTTTTCAATGCCATCTTGGTACTCTTGGGTTTTTTGCGCGTCAGGCGCAGCAAGCTCAAAAAAACCAGCCCCCGAATGCGTATCAATATAGTCAAGCGGCTTATCTTTAATTGTTTGATAACCCAGTACTTGCGCTAACACTAAATGTTTAAGTACATCGGCAGGGTTACCCGCATGAAAGGAGTGTCTGTAACTAAGCATTATTTATTTTCACCATACGCTATTTAATAAAATCAGTGAACCATAAGCACACTACTTTGACAGTCGATACCAGCAAAAGCGGGGGTTTACGTGAACCGCTTCTGAATGAAAAAGCCAATAGCGTGAATTATCCCTTAACATAGAATAAAAATCACCTAAAACCAGCGTAAATGCTGGCAAATAAACACACTTTGCTTTACATTTGCATGACATTAATTACAGTTATATGAGCGCATTTATGAACAACAACACTCTTCAACAACTCGAACAACTGATCGACCAACTAATTACCCGTAATAATCAGTTACAAACTGATATTACAGAGCTTAAAGAGCAAAACAGCAAGCTACTTGATGAAAATGAGTTATTGCAGTTAGAAGCCCTTGAAAATGAAGAAAAACAAAAAGATGCAAGTACCACCTTGTCATCATTGTTAGATAAATTACAAAGCGCGCAACAGGCAAGCTAATGTCTGAGCTGCAAAACCAGCGAGTCACTGTTGAATTGCTTGGTAAAGAGCAGCAATTTGCTTGTCCTGCGGGGCAAGAAGAGGCACTAAAAGCGGCCGCCAAAAATCTGAATGATTTAGTTGAACAAATGAAACAACGTTCAACAGTCAGAAACGATCAAAAAGCATTACTTATGGCTGCCTTAAATTTAAGCCACGAATTGCTTGAAGCGAAAACTCAAAAATCAGTTGAGCTTGAATATCAAGATCAACTGATTGATAAATTGAGTCAGTACTTAAGCTCGAACTCTGAGCACACTAAATAAAAGCGCATTTTGCGCTTTTATTGTTTTTACCGTCAAAAATACAGCTAGAAATAAAGATGCAACCATTTTTAAGTAAAACTCAAAAAATAGGTAAGTGCTTACTGCCTTTAATTTGCTTGCTTATGCAAACAAAAAGCGAGGCAGCAATTGAGTGGCAACCGTTGTCAGCTAATATTCAATTTCTTAAGCAACCTGAAAGACTTCGTTTTTACGATTCTAACCAAGTATTAATTGAAGGCAGTGAATGTGCATTACTCGTTGATGCCAGTGGTAACTTTGCGGTGGTAGAACAACTGGTAACCGAGCTAAAACAACGCCTAAAGACGCCTTTGTGTTATTTAGTTGCAACCCACTTTCATGACGATCACTTACTGGGGGTGGCGGTTATGCAGCATTACTTCCCAGACGCAAAACTTATTACTCATCAACAAGTCGCTAACGACTTTTCGCTTTACCAGCAAGCCTTAACAGACAAGCTAGAGGGATTCGAGAAAAGCATTGAGCTGAGCTATCAACGATTATCCACCTTACCCGATGCTGAGCAAGTTCAATGGCGAGAAAAGCTTACCCGCGCTAAAAAGCGCTTATTTCGCTGGCAAGACTATCAATTAACACCACCAAAAATGAGTATTAGTGAATCTAAAACGTTAGATTTAGGTGGCTATACACTCACTATAAACCCGCATCAGGCACATACCAATGGCGATCTAACACTACTTGCCGACAAAGGTAAAACCTTAATTGGTGGTGATATCATCGATTGGTTACCTTACCCTGGGCATGGCGAGCTTAAGCAATGGCAACGCTTATTAAAAAAATATATAAATAATAATACGCTGTCACTTTTTATTCCTGGACATGGCGATTTAGTCGATAAAGTTAAACTAAAACAGTCACTCACGTTTTTAGAAGCAATTACGGAGCATGTTAAAAACAACCCTGAAGCCAGTATTGAGCAATTACAAAAAAACTTCCCTAGCGAGGCACTAAAACCCTATCAACAAGAACCACTTGATATAAAATCAAGTCACTTATTTTTGCAATCGGGATTACTTCGCGCTAAAAACAGTCAATAACTGAACACAATGGATTGTGTTAAAATATGGAAATATATTTTTTAAAAAGGAACAAAATGCGTCACTTGATCTCATGCTTTGCCATTGTATTGCTATGCAGCTGTAAAACCACTCAGCCAGAGATCATTGCGCCTGCAGTTCCCACACCTGTAGAGTCAAAACCGGCATTATCAAATACGCCGACCTCTAAAAACACTCACAAAGTCATTAATAAAAAAGCCACAGCCAAAGCCCCTGAAATAGCTCAACCCACAGAGTTATGGGCACATATTGCTGATAACTTACATTTACCGGTTGAGCAAAATCAGGCGTTAAAAAAACGCATTAACTGGTATTTAAAACAGCCTAATTATTTAAAAATAGTGTCTCGACGTGCAGCGCCTTTTTTATACCATATTGTAAAAAAAGTTGAGCAAAAGCGCTTGCCGATGGAGCTCGCCTTGTTACCGTTTGTAGAAAGTGGCTTTAGACCTACCGCACGCTCAAGCGAGCACGCTGTGGGAGTGTGGCAACTCGTTGCAGCAACCGCGCATCATTTTGGGGTTAAATCAGATCAATGGTATGACGGACGCCAGGATATATTAGCCTCAACCGATGCGGCACTTGATTATTTAAGCTATTTAAATAAACGTTTTGATGGTAATTGGCTACATGCACTTGCGGCCTATAATACCGGTGAAGGCCGAGTTAAGCGCGCTATAAAACGCAATCAAAAACGAGGTAAATCAACTGACTTTTGGGCACTAACCCTACCAAAAGAAACCGCTGACTATGTACCAAAACTATTAGCACTGAGCTATTTAGTGAAACACCCTAAGGCAAATTTTAAACGGCCAAAGCTTCCTTATAAAGCACTGACTACCTCGCTAAATGTGGCAAAACAGTTTGATTTTTCAGTTATGGCCAAGCTCTCTGGCATGGGCGCCAAACAATTGCATGCCCTTAATCGGGGTTATTTAAAAAATCAAAGCTCTCCCCATGGACCGCACACTCTGTTATTACCTATAGAGCAACAAGCTTTATTAAAGAACCGCTTTTTTAAAGCCAATTTTGCAGGCGAATACATCGTTAAGAAAAATGACACGCTGTACGGTATTGCTAGGCATTTTGGCTTGCCTTTAGAAGTATTAAAACAGCTCAATAATAAGCAAAATAACTTTATTGGCGTTGGCGAAAAGCTTATTTTAGGGGAGCCGCAAACTTTGCCTGAGTCGCTCACTATTAACTATAAAATAAGCCCTTATCTAGAACAAAAAGAGCAAATCATTCCAACCATCGAGGTAGATTACCACGTAAAACCCGGTGATAACCTTTGGAATATAAGTCAGTTATACGGCGTTGCTCATAGCGATTTAGCGCGTTGGAATAAATTATCTGCCTCAAGCGTATTAAAACCTGGGACTCAGTTGGTTTTATTTATACCTCAAGCCGCGACACCTAAAACTACACCGGCGAAAAAAGACCTGTTACTCGACTTACAAAATACATTAAATCATTCACGTTAAGTTTCTAAAGCGCAGTATTTCGCGTAAAATTGCCTTTAATTAATTTAAAACTCAAAGAGACAAGCATGCAAATCAGTAAAAATTCTGCCGTTGAATTTCATTACACCCTAAGCGAAGCGGGTGAACAAATCGAAAGCAGCCTAAACGACGCGCCATTAAGTTATATTCACGGCAGCAAAGGCATGCTTCCAGGTTTAGAAACCGCACTTGAAGGTAAAGCCGCTGGTGATAAATTTAGCGTTACGTTATCTCCAAGTGAATCATACGGTGAGCGTGTTGATGACTTAATTCAGCGCATTCCGCTTAAGCACCTTCAAGGTGATGTAAAAGTATGGAAACCAGGCATGACTGCTATGGTGCAATCAAACCAAGGTCGCCACCAAGTAACCATTGTAAAAGTAGGCCGCTTTAATGCTGATTGTGATTTAAACCACCCATTTGCTGGTAAAACGCTGACTTTTGATGTTGAGGTTGTCTCAGTTCGAGAAGCAACAAACGAAGAGATTTCTCACGGCCATGTTCATGCTGAAGGTGGTTGCGGCCACGCACATTAATTGCTAATTAAAGGAACAAGTATGTCAAAAGTTGCAATAGTAACCGGTGGCTCTAAAGGCATAGGCTTTGCTGTGGTTCAGCGATTATTAACGAGCGGCTATCAGGTTCATAACCTAGATATTGAACCCAGTGAGAGTGGTGTTTTTCATCAATGTGATGTTAGTAATGTAACCGCCGTACGTCAGTGTATACAGGCTATTATTGAAAAAACACAACGCATTGATGTACTTGTTTCAAATGCTGGCAAGCACCTAAGTGCCACAATTGAGCAAACCGATGAAGCGACATTCGATACGTTAATGGCACTGAATGTTAAAGGTGCGTACGCGGCTATACAAAGCGTATTACCAGCCATGAAAGCACAGCAAGATGGCGCTATTGTGTTAATTGCCTCAGATCAGGCCATTATTGGCAAACAAAACTCATTTGCTTATAACCTGACTAAACATGCACTGGCTTCGATGGCTAAAACCACCGCCTTAGATTACGCAAGCTTTAATATTCGCACTAATGCCGTGTGTCCTGGCACCATAGAAACACCGTTATTTCATAATGCGATTGATGCATACTGCAAAAAAAGTGGCGCAAATAAGGCAGATATTGTTGCCGAAGAAGCTGCTTTACAACCACTTAATCGTTTAGGCCAAGCCGATGAAGTTGCAGCACTGGTAAACTTTTTAGTAAGTCCAGAAGCCAGCTTTATTACCGGCAGTTTGCAACGCATTGATGGCGGTTACACAGCGCAATGAGTACTAAAATTATTGACCCGCATGTGCATTTTTTTAATTTGCTGGAGGGTCAATACACCTGGCTGCAAGGTGCTAACCCACCCGCTTGGCCTAACTTAGATAAAATAAAACAACCGATTAGCGTTGCTGAACTAATCAAAAATACGGACTTTGAACTCGTTGGTTTAGTGCATATAGAAGCTGGCTTTGATAATGAGCATCCTATTAATGAATTAAACTGGTTAGCAAAGCATATAAAAAGGCTACCTTACAAAGCGATTAGCTTTGCAACAATTAACCAGCCAAATAACGCATTTAAACTAGCACTTAAATATCTAAAACATTCATCCCTTGTCGGCATTAGAGATATCACTGAAGGTCATGATGCCACGCGCTTATTGAGCCCTCATTGTCTCGATAACCTGCGCCACTTGAGCCACTTAAAACTGCATTTTGAAGCGCAATTTGAAATAGAAAACCTCAACATCACCGAGCAACTTATTTCTTATGCCAACCAAGTTAGTGACTTACAAATCATCATTAATCACGCAGGGCTTGCACACAACCTTGCTAACTGGCAACGCGCCATTGAATTACTCGCACAACAGCCTAATGTCGCGATGAAGTTTTCAGGCTTTGAATTACTCATGCTTAATAGCGAGCAGCAAACCCAATGTTTTACACATATTTTAAAGCATTTTGGTATGCAAAGAGTGATGTTTGCCAGCAACTTCCCCGTGTGCCAAATTAACATTAACTACAATGAGTTATGGCAACATTATCGAAGCCTATGTAGCGATGATCTTACATGGCAACATTTGAGTTACAAAAATGCTGCGCGCCTCTATCAACTCTAAATAAAAACCGCTATATTTAGCTCAACAGTTTAAAAAACGAGCATGCGTATGGCCATTCTTAACTCATCTTCTTTTAAATACACATTACTCTCTTTATCGCTAGCCGCTTTATTAACAGGTTGTGGCGGTGGGGGCAGCGACAATGCGACCAACCCAACAACTAATAACGGTGGCTGGACTTCTGGTGTTTTTGCTAACTCAGGGCAATTTAAAGGTCAATGCCAAGCAATTAATGAAAAAAACTGGCTACGCTCTTGGAGTAACGAAACCTACTTATGGTACGACGAAATTATTGATACTAATCCGGCATTAACGTCAGGCGTCATTGATTACTTTAATACTTTAAAAACGGAGCAATTGACTGAGTCGGGTGCGAAAAAAGATAACTTTCACTTTAGTTTGCCAACCGATGAGTGGCAAAGACAAAATCAATCAGGCCTAAGCTTTGGTTATGGCTTTAATATAAAAATAATCGCTGGTAGTGCGCCGCGCCAAGCAATTGTTAGCTATACCGAGCCAAATACCCCTGCTAGTAATCAAAATATTATTAGGGGCTTTGAGCTTTTAGAAGTTGATGGTGTTGATTTTATTAACACGACCTCATCAAGCGAGGTAGCTATTATTAACGCAGGTTTATTCCCAGAACAAACAGGTAAAGTTACCGAATTTGTATTTAGGGATATCAGCACTAATGAAAATCGCATTGTTACGCTCACATCTCAAAATATCGAGTCGCAACCAGTAATGAACGTACGTACTGATTTAGCAAACGGCGATGTGGGTTACTTTCAATTTAATAGCCACAACGCGATAGCCGAAACGCAGCTTTACAACGCCTTTAACCAACTCGCTGCCAGCAGCATTAAAGATTTAGTCATTGATGTGCGCTATAACGGCGGTGGTTTGTTACAAATGGCCAGCCAAGTAGGCTATATGGTGGCAGGTGACAATACCCAAGGCAAAATATTTGAACGCACTATTTTTAACGATAAATATCCCAATACCAACCCTATCACAGGGCAAACACTGACCCCCATGCCCTTTACAAATCGTTTTGTCGGGTTTGAAAATAACCCTGCAATAGCTGCAGGCACCCCATTACCAACGTTAAATTTAGATCGGGTATTTGTACTCACCACCAGCAGCACCTGCTCAGCCAGTGAGGCTATAATTAACGGGCTGCGCGGAGCCGATGTTGAAATCATTCAGATAGGGGCTGGCACCTGTGGTAAACCGTATGGCTTTTACCCAACCGATAACTGCGACACTACTTATTTTACCATTCAATTTACTGGCGAAAATAATAAAGGTTTTGGTGAATATTCAGATGGCTTTGCACCGCAAAATACCATTGATAATGCGCGCCAGCCCGTACTTATTGCAGGCTGTGCTGTTGCCGATGACTTTAGCAAACGCTTAGGTGATGCAAGTGAAGGCTTACTTAATACCGCACTTAGTTATAGAGCAACCGGCAGTTGCCCAGCCCCAAGCTCAATAAATAGTGTTCTCGGTTTTGCGCCCACTATCGCCACCGATATGCCTGAAGTAAAAGACGCGCGAATTCAGACTGTACTAAAACAGAATATTATTCTTAGCGATAACATGAGATAAGCAATGAAGATTTTATTAGCAATAACTGCAATTTCGCTATTTTTAAGTGGGTGCTTAGCACAAAGCTCAGAGCCCACACCTAAATTGCAACATGCGTTACTAATTGAGCCTAATAGCGCTAAAGTAGCCGACGCAATTGCGCAGCTGCTGCATAGCTCGCAGGTTCAATTAGCAGACGATGTTTTTGTCACCTCAAGTACAGTTACCCTTGAGCAACTTAATCATAAAGATCCTCAGGGCAACCCTATTATGGGCAAGCAACTTAATATGCCAGATCAATTTGAGCTCGTGACTAAGGGAGAGCGCTGTTTTGTTCGCCACCTTGATAGCAAGGCAACCATTGAACTAAAACAAGTACTTTGTAAAATAAACAAAAATTAGATGCTAGGAAGATTATAAAAACAATATTAAGATTCTAAGCTAACTAAATTAAACATATTTTCACTAATTTTAAGCCACAGGTTAACTGGCATATGTGGTAAAACTAATAATATAGATACACTTATAAAGGAAGTAAAGTGATAAAAAACAACGGTATGGTATCATTTATTTGCTTATTACTAATTATGGTAGGCTCCATAATTAGTAATTGGTTCAAAGCAATTGAACTATCAAATGTAGTATCGTGCTTTTCTCTAGTAATTGCAGCTCTTGCGTTTCTAAATGCCAAGAAAACTAGGGCTGATATTGAGAAATATAAAGTAATCGAGTTAAAAAGAGAAATAACTAAGAGTTTTGCTCAAATAATTAGCTCATGGAATGATGCGAAAATAATCATTGAACAATCTGAAATCACTAAAAAAGAATATAAAAATTTCATTTATCAGGCCAAGAAAACAGCTGAAGCTGCCTTCAAAGAATTTAAAATTGAACAAGAGAATTATACTTTGGAGAAAATGGTAGAGCGTGTTATTGATATTGATTACATGCAAATTCAAATGGAAAACGATATAAAGAGAATGAAAATACACGCAGATAAACTTGCTTCTTTAGAATTATTGAATAGAGGCGAAATCGTTTGAGCTCGCCTCTCGTAGCTAGAAGCCCGTAGTAACCATTTATTTTATTTCTACACGTTGTGAGCGCATTACAATTTCATCGTTAAGCTCAATACCAAGACCAGGTTCTTCAGATACTTCAAAAAAGCCATTTTTAGGTTGTGGATCTTGTAAGCATAGCTCTCTATTCCACTTTTTAATTGCGTAAGTATGATGCTCGTGAATTAAAAAATTAGGGATCGCTGTTTCTAAGTGCAATGATGCCGCCGTTGCAACCGGCCCACCACATACGTGTGCCTGAATACGCACATCAAAAATATCAGCGTAATCACATACTTTTTTAGTTTCAGTAAAGCCACCACATAAGCCGATATCTGGCTGTAGTACATCAATACTTTGATCTTCTAAATAAGGACGTACACCCCAGCGGTTATACAAGCGCTCGCCGCCTGCAATAGGCACAGCTACTTTATCAGCCACTTTTGCATGTAATGAATGGTTTAGGTAATTCACCGGCTCTTCAAAATACATACAGTCAAATTCTTCTGCAATTTCACCAATTTGAATTGCCGATGTCGCCCCTGGTAAGCTATGACATTCAAAAATAATATCTACTTCGTCACCCACGGCTTCACGAATAGCCTGCATACGAGCGCGGTATAGTTTCATTTCTGGACGAGAAATAATATTTGTGCGGTCGTAATAGGT
Source organism: Pseudoalteromonas sp. 2CM36K (assembly GCF_023161865.1). Taxonomy (NCBI): domain Bacteria; kingdom Pseudomonadati; phylum Pseudomonadota; class Gammaproteobacteria; order Alteromonadales; family Pseudoalteromonadaceae; genus Pseudoalteromonas; species Pseudoalteromonas sp. 2CM36K. The sequence continues at coordinate 34,829 of NZ_JALNTK010000012.1, read as the reverse complement.
GTTGCCGTCTTTATCGTATTGAATTGGATCGACCTTTACCGCATCGTAACCTTCCGCCACCGCTTTTAGTGCCGCTTCTGCATATTCTTGTGGCTGTACCAGCGCTTTAAATTCACTGTCCCAGTCAAACTGCAGCTGTGATGCATAAGTACGCAACTTGTCATTAACTTTACCGCCAAGCAACTGATAAACCGGTAAACCCAATGCTTTACCTTTTATATCCCAAAGCGCCGTATCAATCGCACTCATTGCTGCGTAAACCACCGGCCCACCACCTAAACCCCAAAAACTTTCACGTAACATGCGCGACCATAGTTTTTCAGTTTGAAACGGGTCATGGCCAATTAAAAAGGCATCGGCCATTTCTTTGATCATCGCAGCAGCGGCACTGTGGCCTAAATCGTACGCAAGACCCGCTTCACCCACACCGCTAATACCTTCATCGGTATGAATTCGAACAAATACCGGCGTCCATGCAGGACGATCAGGGCAATGAATATCAAAGACTTCAACGCGATTTACTTTCATAAAAATTCCTTATTAACCTTCAGTGGGTTATTTTGCAAAACTAGGATCAAGACGATACGCTTTTCGTAACATGGCAGGCCATGCTAGCTGGCCCCCTGTACTGCCGCTGTGAACGACGTTCGCTTGGTTATAAATGTTATCAATAATAGCTTGAGGCACAGCAGTCGCTTCTTGCGCACTTGATTGAATGGCTAACTGTATTTCACAGGCACGCTGAAGGTCATAAAAGCGCATAAACGCATCGCCTACCGTCGGGCCTACTGTTAAACCGCCGTGGTTGACCAATAGCATATGATTGGTGGTGCCTAAATCTGTTTGCAGGCGTTTACGCTCATCGTCATTCACCGCTAAACCTTCATAGCCATGGTAAGACAGAGACGGCAATGAAAACATCGAATACTGACTTAGCGGTAACAGCCCTTCTTTTTGTGTTGCAACCGCAATCGTTTCTTTGGTGTGCAGGTGTATAACGCAATGTGCATCCTCACGTACTTCGTGAATGGCACTGTGAATAGTGAACCCTGCAGGATTAATATTAAAGGGTGTATCGTCAATAATGCGGCCATTTAAATCTACTTTGACTAAGTTAGATGCAGTGATCTCATCAAACGTTAAGCCAAAGGCATTCACTAAATAATGATCAGTGCCCGGTAGGCGAGCAGAAAGGTGCGTATAAATTAAATCCCCCCAACGAAAATGGTCAACTAATCGATAACATGCGGCTAAATCAACACGTAGTTGCCACTCTTGTTCTGATACTTTATTTTTTAAATTGAGCTGGGGTAAATCAAACATAACAAGCCTTTTAAAACACAGCATAGCGCTAGTGATTGTAGATGTTTAGAAGTCTAAATGAGTATTGACATGATGGCAATCACCAAATAAAAAAGCCACACATAGGTGTGGCTCTTTTTAATTAGCGTTAACGGTTATTGTACTTTTGATAGGTAATCGGCAATCGCTTCAAATTCTTCATCAGTCACAGTCGCAACCATCGCTTTCATCGCCATAGACATACCGTTGTTACGAGCGCCTGACTTGATGTCTTTCATTTGCGCTACTAAATATTCTTTGTTTTGACCATTTAGTTTAGGGTACATCGCCATAATAGGTGCTTTACCTTCTGCACCATGACATGTTTGACAATTTTTAGCTGTGTAAAGTGCAGCGCCATCTGCAGCGGCTGCTGAAAATGAAAAACTTGCGGCTAAACCAATACCCGCGCCTAATAAAAGTGTTTTTATCTTGCTCATTGTATTTACTCTTCTTTTTACGGTTAAAAAAAACGGTTGTGATTATTGTAGTCAATAAATCTTTAAAAAGCATACGTCCTTGGAAAGGTTTGACGATCAATCAGAACAAATACGTGTATCTCTCATAAAACATATACTAGCTTGCTTTAACTGAGCAGATACTTAATAGGCTTACCAAATAAGATCGTCTGGCACTTCAAAATCAGCATACGGATCGTCTTCATCTTTGGCTTTATTTTCAGGCTCAACATGAAACACAATATACTTTTCATCCACCTCAGCCACTTTACGCGCAGGCTCATCTTCTAATACGTAAAACTGACCTTCTAACACACAAATAGCTAAACGCCCGCCCGAGAGCGCCTTTTGCGTTTGCTCATTCACATCAAGCCCTTTCACTTTATTTTCATAAGTGAAGTTAAAGGTACGCTCACCGCGAATTGACTCTTGATTATGATGCTCTAAAATTTGCTTAACACGGGCGACTTGCTCGCGCTGCTTTAATTCTTCTTGGCGCGCTTTATTGAGCTCTTCAGCTTTTTGCTGCTGCTCCAACTTAGTTTGCTGAATATGCTTTTGTAAATCGTTCGGGTTGCTCGTCGCTCCCTTCTTTTGCTTTTTCTGTTGCTTGCGCTTTTCTGATTTAGCAACTTTAGCTTTATGTGATGTTGTTAAACCAGCTTGGAGCAATTGCTCTTGTAGTGACCCCATGGCGTGTTCCCACTAAAAACGAATATTAATGCTATTTTAATCACCAACGAGCGTAAATAACAGCGCTATTGGTATTAATCTAACAAACTACTGAAAACAAAGCATGATTTAGCGCAATAAAGGTTAATTTATGAAAACCCTAGCAGTTTTGTATATAATGCAGCTCAACTAATAAGCAATGTTAACGGCAGTCGATGCGCTTACCTCACTTACTCTTTTGTTCTGTTTTCATTTTTTTTGTTTTATACGCACCACAGCCATTATTAAGTTTATTTGCTACTGAATTTAATGTTGCTCCTGCTGTTGCGGGCAGCTTAATGACGGCAACTATGCTGCCTTTAGCCATAGCCCCTTTGGTGTATGGGTTGTTTTTAGCCAAGCGAAACCCATTATTAATTTTACGCACTGCAATGTTATTCCTCGGTGTCGGCTGCTTATTATTTATTTATGCCCCTAGTTTTGAGCTACTGTTACTTGTTCGGTTTTTACAAGGGCTAACTTTACCTGCCGCTTTAACCGCTATGACCAGTTATATTGGTATGAGCTATCAAGCCGATACATTACAAAAAAATATGACGCTATATATTGGTAGTACTATTGTCGGTGGTTATTTTGGCCGAGTATTGGCTGCGCTCTTTAGCGATGTTTGGTCGTGGCAGAGTTTTTATTACCTAATAGCAGCCATGCTGATTATTCTAGCGTTAAGTATTCCTCATAAACGTTTTAATCTCGTTAAATCAACCGAGGTTTTATCGCCATTAGATTATATAAAACAACTTAAAGAGGGCTCTGCACTTAAGCTCTATGGTGCCATTTTTTGTATGTTTTTTTGCTTTGCAGCATTATTAAACTACTTGCCTTTTATTTTAAAAAATACCTTTTTAATTAATAACACGCGCGACATTGGCTTTGTTTATAGTGGTTATTTGGTGGGTGCTTTGGCTTCTATTTTCACTCCTTGGCTATTAAAAAAAATGACTTCAGCCTGGCGATTGTTGGCCGCGGTATTCGTGTTTTATAACCTCAGTATTGTGTTATTAATGAGTCATTCACTGTTGTTGTTTTTAATTGCATTCACACTCTTTTGTGGCGCTATGTTTGTAATTCATTCCACAGCGGCACCACTGGTTAATAAAATCAGTCACGCACCGCCAAGCGTTACCAACGGATGCTATGTATCATTTTATTACAGCGGCGGCGCACTGGGCTCGTTATTACCTGGGGTGGTTTATCAAGCTCATGGACAAACGGCGTTTATGACAACATTACTCGCTGTGTGTTTGTGTGGACTGGGGCTTATTTTGTGGGCTCAGCGCGATGGCAAAAACATCACCCGCGGCTGATGCTCAGTAAAGTCAAAAAAACGCAGTAAATCAGGCTTAGTTAATAACCATGTTTGGGTATTTTCAAACGGGTGGCAATGAAATAAATCGCCAAACCAAATATCTTGGTCAAGCCAAAGCGTTACATCTCGTTGCTTATCGTTCATTAAGCTGAGCATTGACACACAACCAGGTGCAACCTTTAAGTACTTAGCCAAGCGCTCATTAGAGGCAAACCCTAAGCGCGATAGGCCTTGCTGTTTAGACAACGATTTTAAATCGAGTTGTTTATCATGCGCGGTGATCACTAAAAAATGGCGCTTACCTTCGTTATCTCGCAAAAATAGATTTTTTAAGCGTGTTCCAGGGCGATTCACCATCAGCTCGTCGGCATCTAAGCTGCCATATAGCGCTGGATGTTCTATTACGTCATATTCTATATTTAGTTGGGCTAACACCGCCGCTAATTTTTGTTTATCCGCTAACATACTACAAACAACGCCCTCTTAATTGCACACTTAAATCACGCCATAGTACTTCGTTTATTTCATGCTTACCTGCACAATAGTTACGCTGTGCTAGTTCTTTATTAAGAAACTCTACCGCTTGATCTTCTAATTGTAATTTTAAAACACTCGACTCTTCAAAATGCTCTTGCTCAGCAAAACGCTGAACATCACTACGGGTTAGTTTTTTATTGATATTAATTTGCTCACGACTTTTAGCCTTTACAGAAACCACATAAGCAAAAAGCTTGTTACCTTGCCCATCAAGGGTGTCATAAAATTGTTTATTATTAATTTCGTAGGGCGGTTCATCTACTGAACTGGCACAACCAAAAAGGAAAATCATGAAAACTAACGCGTATTTTTTCATTATGTATTGTCGTTTTAGTAAATATTGAGCTCGAGTTTAACAAAAATTAGTTAAAACGGAAAAATTTGTGAAAAAATACTTGACCAAAATCGTAAAAATATTTAAAGTTCACCCCGCTTGAGACTCAGCACTTAAGCATTTACATTATATGTAAATTAGGAATGTGGGGCTATAGCTCAGCTGGGAGAGCGCCTGCCTTGCACGCAGGAGGTCAGCAGTTCGATCCTGCTTAGCTCCACCACTTTCCTACTCTCTCCTTTAAGTAATTTCCTTGTTTTATATTCTAAATAAATTTCTCTGTTAATCATTTTTTGCCCTGTTTTAATCTTTATGTTTGCTTAGTTGTTTGATTTTGCTAAATCGAGATCAAAAATGCCGAGCAAAAGCTCGGCATTTATATCGTTTATAAGGTTGGGTAAGTTATTCGCGAACTTGACCAACACCATTAACTAAATATTTCTCAGTCGTTAGTGACTCAAGCCCCATTGGACCATAAGCATGCAGCTTAGTCGTTGCAATACCAATCTCGGCGCCTAAACCTAGTTGTGAGCCATCAGAGAAACGTGATGACGCATTAACCATAACAACCGATGCATCCACACTACGTTGGAATAACTCTGCCGCAGCATCGTTTTTAGTACAGATAACTTCGGTATGATTTGAGCCAAATTGAGCAATGTGCTCAACGGCTGCATCAAAGCTTGGCACTATACGAATAGCAATTTCTAAATCTAAATATTCTTCACCAAATTCGTTATCTGCAAGCACAGTGGCATTATCAAAATACTCTGCCGCTTTGGCATCAGCATTTATTTTTACGCCTTCTTGGCGAAGCACTACCGCGCACAGGTTTAAAAACTCATCAGCAACATCTTGGTGTACTATTAACCCTTCTAAGGCATTACATACGCCAGTACGTTGAGTTTTACCGTTAAGTAGTAGATTAAGTGCCACTTCTAAGTCTGCATCTTTATCTACGTATAAATGACACACGCCTTTAAAGTGCTGAATAACAGGAATTGTACTGTTTTCTGTTACATAGTTAATAAGCCCTTCACCGCCACGTGGAATAATTAAATCAATACTGTCGCGTTGCTGCATTAATTCCATTAGTAAAGCACGGTCAGGATCTGGAATAACTGAAACTAGCGCCGTTGGCAAACCATGTTTAGTAAGCACGCTGTGCATTACACTAGCAATGGCTTGTGAGCTTTTAAGCGCTTCTTTACCACCGCGCAAAATAACACCATTACCCGACTTAAAGCACAATGCGCCAGCATCAGCCGTTACATTAGGTCGTGCTTCGTAAATCATGCATACCACGCCCAGTGGTACACGCACTTTTCGGATTTTAATGCCATTTGGACGTTCAGTGATATCACGTAACTGGCCAACCGGATCATCAAGTGAAACAATCACTTCGATACCTTCAGCCATCGCTTCAATGCGCTCATCATTCAATGTTAAACGGTCTATCATTGACGCTGCTAAATTATTGTCACGCGCAGCGCTTAGGTCACTTTCGTTTTCTTTGATTATAAATTCTTTTTGATCTCTTAATGCCGCTGCCATATCGGTTAACACGTTGTTTTTAGTCTCGGTATCGAGTAAAGCAAGTGTATGTGCAGCTTTTGCTGCTTGGCGTGATATATCCGTAATTAAACTCATGAATTCTCCAATAATGCGATATCTTTTTCTGAAATAATTGGTCCAATTGAATCCTGCATTTTTTCGCTGAATTCACTCTGCTCGTTGTCTGCAATAAAGTTTAACAAGCAGCTACTGTAATTTGCTGTGGCTTTAGCTAAACGCGTACCATCTTCACTGCGAACTAAGATAGTATCGCCCACAGCAAACTCGCCATGTACTTCCTTGATCTCATCGCCTCGTAAACAGCCGTCTTCGCCTTCTAGCGAATCATCAAATGACCCATCGACAACCACTTCACCTTGTTCATTTGCGGTATGTGTCATCCAGTGAATAGAGTCTTGCATTGGTTTTTCATAAGGCAAGAACACACTACCTGGATTTTCGCCCGCTAATAAACGAGTAAAGGTTTCTTCTTTAAAGCCATTAATAATATACGTTGCAATACCATGTGATGTGGCTTTTTCTGCCGCTTCAATCTTGGTTTTCATACCACCGGTGCCTACTGCACTGGTAGCACATCCTGCCATAGCATAAATAGAATCATCAATTGATTTTATTTCAGGCAACAATACGGCATCGTCATGCAGATTTGGGTTTTTGTCATACAGCCCATCTACATCTGAAAAAATCATTAATGCGTCGGCATCAGCGGCTGCTGCCACCATCGCTGATAAGTTATCGTTATCACCCACTTTTAAATCATCTGTTGTCACCGCATCATTTTCATTAATGATAGGTAGCACGCCGTGTTCTAACAGGGTAAATACAGTTTCACGAATACTTTGATAGCGCTCACGGTCACGTAGGTCACCATGAGTTAATAGTAGCTGCGCCGAAGGAAAATCAAAGAAACGATCCCACATGGCCATCATTTCTGTTTGCCCTGCTGCTGCCATGGCTTTTTTCATAACAACTGAGCGCGGCTTCTCTGATGGAAATAAATGCGAGCCTGCCGCTACAGAGCCTGATGACACTAAAATAACCTCTATACCACGTGCGCGACAGTGAACGATAAACTGTGCGATGGTTAACAAGTAGCGTGAACGACAGCCATCTTGATCGGGTGCAATTAAGGCACTGCCCACTTTAAGTACGATACGTCGCCAATTTAACTTTTGCATAAATGCTCAACTTTCCATTTTATTTGTATTCATCACACTGATGAATGAAACCAGGTCGCTATGTTTAAAACATAACGTCGAATTTGTTTATCATTGCCCACACTTTTTTTACACACGCGTACACCGTCTCTAAAACCATTGTTTTAAATTGAGATGCAAAAAATAAATAGTATTAACCCAATAAAATTGGATTGTACTAACTAAAAAAATATAAAGTGTTGTTTATGTATCGCTGTAAAAAGCTGTGTGCGGCTTTTTTATTAACAACATACATAGAGCCTCTTAAGTCTGGTACACCAACAGATAGGGTGATGACTTAAGGACCGAGATTTAACCGCCACGATGGGGGTTAAATATTGAAAGGTAATAATTCAACTCAAACTTTAATTTATATGCGTTAAGCAAATAAACACCTTGAGCAAAACTATACCAAAGAGTTCGGTAAATGATATTTTATGTTCAAAAATTATAAAACATCGCTGAAACAATCACTAAGAGAGTTAAGATGTTTATATCTAATACGTTTACTTACTTAAATAACAAACTTTATTAGATAACTAATTATTCGAACACGAAGTATAATACGTTAAAATAGCCGCTTAGATCAAGGCTAAAATTAAAGCTAAATAGGTCATGACAGACAAGGCATGCGCATTTTTCAATAGATATCATAAAGTTAGACTACTATAAATAGTAATTATAGAGACTATAACTTTGATAACACTCTCAAAAAAGACGTTAACACTAAATGAATAAACATTATTTATTAGCTAAATTTAATTTACACGTGTATACCCACTGTATTACTGGTTGGTAACCGTTATACTTTTAAACATTATTAAAATTAAGGAATTTTTACTCTATGTCAGCAATTTATATAGCCGGTATTGCACTGTGTTCAGTGTTAGCCCAATGGGTCGCTTGGGCGTTTAGAGTACCCGCTATTCTGTTTTTATTGCTTACAGGGCTTTTATTAGGGCCATTTAGTGGCGTATTAGACCCTGATGCATTATTAGGTGATTTACTTTTTCCTGTGGTCTCTTTGAGTGTCGCTGTGATTTTATTTGAAGGGTCCTTAACCTTACATTTTCGAGAACTTAAAGGGATCAGTAAAGTCGTCAGAAACCTCTGCTCTATTGGTATGCTTACAACTTGTATTGTTATTAGTTTTAGCGCTTATTGGTTACTCGAGTTAAATTGGCGCGTTGCTGCAGTACTTGGCGCAGTGCTTGTTGTTACGGGGCCAACCGTTATTGCTCCATTACTTAACTCGATGCGACCTACCCAGGATATCGATCGTATTTTACGCTGGGAAGGCATAGTAATAGACCCCATTGGCGCTTTATTTGCAGTACTAGTGTTTGAAGCCGTAATGCTGGTTGGTCAGGGTGAAGTACTTAGCCACACTATCGTTGCACTGGTTAAAACCGTTGGCGTTGGTTTAAGCATTGGTGTGGTTTCGGGTTGGATCACGACGCAACTAATGCGCCGAGAATGGTTGCCATTTGAGCTACATAAGTTTGGTATTTTAGCGTTAGTGTTAATTAGCTTTTCTATTTCAAACCACATAAGCCATGAGTCAGGCTTACTGGCTGTGACGGTGTTTGGCATTTGGTTAGCTAATCAAGATGACTTGGAAATAGATTCGGTACTCGAGTTTAAAGAAGACTTGTCGATGATTTTAATCTCAACTTTATTTATTTTATTGGCTGCAAGACTACAACTCTCTGATTTAATGATGCTCGACAGCGACGTATTTATATTTTTAGCTATTGTGCTATTTATTGCGCGCCCATTGTGTATTGCTATTTCAACCTTTGGTACAGACTTACCGATGAAATCACGCCTAGTACTTGCTTGGATTGCACCTCGCGGTATTGTTGCAGCAGCCGTTGGTTCAGTATTTGCGCTGAGTATGATGGAAGCGGGAGTGGCCGATGCCGAAAAAATGGTGCCACTCATATTTACTGTTATTATTGTTACTGTGGTACTGCAAAGCTTAACGGCTATCCCTGTTGCGAAACTACTTGGAGTGCGTCAACCATCCCCTAATACTATTTTAATCATAGGTGCAAACCATGTATCGCGTGCAATTGCACGTGGCTTAAAAGAGCAAAATATTCCTGTTCATCTATCAGATCCTGCTTGGGAGAACTGTAGAATGGCGCGTATGGATGGCCTGCCTTGTTATTACGGTAACCCGCAATCGGAGCATGCTGAACGTTATTTACCTTTAACCACGATTCGCAGTGTTTTAGCGCTTTCACCTAATCGCCACCATAACGCATTAGGGGTGCAGTACTTCTCTCATTTATTAAATGAAAAAAATGTATTTTCACTACGTTCCTCTTCTTCGCACGCCAAAGCAAATAAAGACAGTGCGACGTTTTTATCACGACAAATTCTGTTTGGCGAGAACGGCGCATATGCTCGCTTAAGCAGTGTTATTGCCAAAGGCGGTAAAGTGAGTGCAACACGTATATCTGGAGAGTTTAGCTGGCAGCAGTATTTAGAAATGAACCCTGAAGCGATCCCACTGTTTATTCTCAAAGGGGATAAAGACAGTGATGAAGACGCACCAGTGAAAATGAGGCCTTTTACCAGTGATATGGAAAAGCCACCACAAGAGGGTGAACGAGTAGTTGCATTGCAACCGCCTAAAATATCGCTATTAAAAGATCCGGCCAATAACAAAGCCAAAGACAATAAAAAAGACGAGTAATAACTAAAAAGCGAGAGTGCTAAAAAAGCACTCTCGCTTTTTTATTTATAAACCTAAACTCTGATTAAGAGATTTACTAACATATTAAATCATAGCCATAATTAGGTTTATTTTCTCTAGCCAGAGTTTAGGTTACATAGGTAAGCGCGCGCGAGTAACGACACTAGCTGGCATTTTTTCAGCAAGTTTAGTTAATGCTCGCTCTATTTTTTTATGTGTCGCTTTGTCGGCTACCGTGGTGTTAAACAGCCAACGATAAGCATCTTCAAAGTCTCTTGGACTTCCATAGCCTTGATTAAACAAGCCCACTAATCGTAATTGCGCTTTTAAGTTACCTTGCGCTGAGGCCTCACGGAGGTAGGTTATTGCCATGGCTTTGTCTTTTTGGACTAACTGCCCAACATCGTAATAGCGACCTAACTGCTCTAATGCTGCCGCTAAGCCCTGCTCAGCCGCTTTTTTCATGTAATACACACCTAAAGCTACATCACGCTCAACACACACCTTGTAGGCGAGCATATCACCGTATAAAAATTGATACGACGGCAATGCCATTTTATTGGCTCGCGCTTCTATATCTTGCACTAACTGGCAATTATCTGCCTTCACGCGGGCTAGATGAGTGTTCTCATTAATTAAAGCTATTAACTCAGATTCAGTATACAGCGGCACAGCTGCAGGGCTTTCTTCAGCTAAGCTATTGCTTATATTAAATAAAGAAAGTGTAAGTAGTGATAATGACCACACTGAGCAACGAGAAGATAAACGCATATTAACCACTTTAAAAATAAACTTACTAAATAATATACAAAGATCGTTCCACTATTAATAGGTGTGCTTTTTTATAGGCATAAAAAAAGCTGCACATGGCAGCTTCTTTTCAACATAAACCCAATTATGCAAATGGGCTACGAAGTATCATGGTTTCAACACGATCTGGACCTGTAGAGATAATATCAACAGGGACGCCAGTGATTTCTTCAATACGTTTAATGTAATCAATTGCTGCTTTAGGTAAACCTTCAAGCGATGTTACACCCACGGTATTTTCAGACCAACCAGGCATTTCTTCGTATACTGGTGTTACTTTATCGTAACCTTCAGCCGCTAATGGCGTAACGTTAGTCACAGTACCATCTTCAAGCTTATAACCAGTACAGATTTTAAGTGTTTCTAAACCGTCTAAAACGTCAAGTTTAGTTAAACAAAATCCTGAAATGCTGTTAATTTGAACTGCACGGCGCATAGCCACTGCATCTAACCAGCCAGTACGACGTAAACGACCAGTAGTAGCACCAAACTCATGACCTTTGTCACCTAAATGCTTACCTACTGGGTCTTGTTTTTCAAGGCCATCGTAAAGCTCCGTAGGAAAAGGACCTGAACCTACACGTGTTGTGTACGCTTTAATGATACCTAGTACATAATCAAGGTGTAATGGGCCAAAACCCGCACCTGTAGCAACGCCACCAGCAGTCGTGTTTGAAGATGTAACATAAGGATAAGTACCGTGATCGATATCAAGTAATGTACCTTGTGCACCTTCAAATAAGATGTTGTCACCGGCTTTACGCGTTTGATCTAAAAGCTCAGTTACATCAACTACCATTGCTTTTAAGATGTCAGCAACAGCCATTGCGTCATCAAACGTTTTTTGAAAATCGACTGCATCTACTTTGTAGTAGTTCACTAATGTGAAGTTGTGGTATTCCAATACTTCTTTTAACTTAGTAGCAAATAATTCAGGATTGAATAAATCGCCAACACGTAAACCACGACGTGCTACTTTATCTTCATACGCCGGACCGATACCACGACCCGTTGTACCGATTGGTTTATCGCCACGCGCTGTTTCGCGAGCTACATCTAATGCAACATGGAAAGGCAATATTAGCGGACATGCTTCACTGATTAAAAGACGTTCGCGTACTGGTACGCCACGCTCTTCAAGCATGCCAATTTCTTTCATTAGCGCTTCTGGTGATAAAACAACACCATTACCAATCACACATTTAACATTGTCACGTAATACACCCGATGGAATAAGGTGTAGAACTGTCTTTTCACCGTCGATCACTAAGGTATGGCCAGCGTTATGACCACCTTGATAACGAACTACTAAAGATGCTTTATCTGTAAGGAGGTCAACTACCTTACCCTTACCTTCGTCACCCCATTGGGTGCCTAGTACAACAACGTTTTTACCCATTGCAAATTCACTTAGAGAAAATTAGGACGAGATTTTACCAGAAAACTAAAGCAAAGTTCACCCCGTTTAGCTTATTTTTTCCTCGAGCCCTTAGTAAACATCAGTGTTTAGCTAATAATCACATAAATAACAGTCATTTATAAACTTAAAATTCAGATAACAAAAAGCCCTGCAATTGCAGGGCTTTCAAGTTTAACTAAAGCTATGATTACTGAGCTTTCGCGCCTTTCATGTATTGGAAGAAGTCGCTATCCGGTGATAACACCATCACGTCTTGCTTTCCTTTGAAAGTTTGCTTGTAAGCTTCTAAAGAGCGGACAAAGCTAAAGAACTCAGGGTCTTTATTATAAGCACTAGCGTAAATCGCAGCAGCGTCAGCATCACCTTGACCACGAACAGAACGCGCATTACGTTCTGCATCGGCAAGCATTACTGTTACTCGGCGGTCAACACCTGCACGAATCGTCTCTGCTTTTTCCTGACCTTCAGAACGGTGCTCTTTAGCAACGGCAGTACGCTCAGCACGCATACGTTGGTAAATAGAACTACTCACCTCTTGAGGTAAGTTAATTTGCTTAACACGTACATCAAGTACTTCAATACCCAGCTCACTAGCACTTTCAGAGGCTTGTACTAACGCTTCTTCCATCAGCTCGCTGCGTTCACCCGATACAATTTCACGAATAGTACGCGTACCAAAGTTAGTACGTAGGCCATTATTTACTTTTTGCTTAAGCAGTGTTTCAGCGTATTGCTTATCACCACGTGCACGCAGGTAAAAAGAGCTAAAGTCGTTAACACGCCATTTTACAAACGAATCAACAATTAAGTCTTTTTTCTCGCTAGTTACAAAGCGATCCGGTGTGCCATCTAGCGTTTGAATACGCGCATCAATGCGGCGCACTTGGCTAAAAAATGGCACTTTTAAATGTAGACCTGGACCATAAACTACCGCTTGATCATCGCTGTCTTTTTGTACTTTACTAAATAAAAGTACAATCGCCTTTTGGCCTTCAGAAACCACAAATACTGACGAGAAAGACATCACAATGGCGGCTAATAGGATTACTAAACTAAAGTTTTTCATTGCTCTTATCTCCCGTCGTTAAAGCGATCATTGTTAAAGCGATCGTTACCACTATTAACAGTGCTGTTGCGTGACGTATTTACCTTGTTACGTAAATCGTTAATATCGCTTGAGCTAGGTAAAGCAATACGTGTTGATGAACCCTGTTTTTCCATGATTTTATCAAGTGGTAAGTACATCATGTTGTTGCCGCCTTTAACATCAACCAACACTTTAGAGCTATTACCTAGCACTTCTTGCATCGTGTCTATGTATAAACGCTCACGTGTTACTTCTTTAGCTGCTTGGTATTCTGGAAGTAATTTCTCAAAACGAGCCACTTCACCTTGCGCTTCTAAAGTAATACGCTCTTGGTAACCTTCAGCCTCTTGCGTCATACGCGTTACTTGACCACGTGCACGCGGTTCAATTTCACGGGCATACGCTTCGGCTTCACGAATAAAGCGTTGTTCATCCTCTTGGGCTGCAATTGCATCATCAAACGCATCTTTAACTTCCATTGGCGGACGTGAATCCTTGAAGTTAACGTCAGTTACGATTAAACCTAAGTTATAAGGTTCGATGATTTGATTTAGCTCATCCCAGGTATTTTGACGCACAACTTCACGGCCGTTAGTCAGTACTTGGTCCATTTTTGAATGGCCAACAACATAACGCAGCGCACTATCTAATGCTTCTTCAAGACTGCTGTCAGCGTTAGTGACACTAAACTTGTATAAGTATGGGTCGATTACTCGATACTGTACTTCAAACTCAACGCTTACTACGTTTTCATCTTCAGTTAGCATAAAGCCTGATGCTGATAACGAACGAACAGCTTCGATATCGACTGGAATAACCGTCTCAACAAAGGTCATTTTCCAACGCAAGCCTGGATCTGCAATTCGGTCAAACTTACCAAATTGAAGAACGACACCGCGTTCAGCTTCTTTCACCGTATAAATACCACTTAACGCCCACACAATGGCAGCGATAATAAGTACAAATGAAATACCGGCTCCGCCAAGTCCACCGCCGCTACCATTGCCGGATTTTTTACCGCCAAATAAGCCGTTAAACTTGTTACTGAATTTACGGAACACCTCGTCTAAATCAGGTGGGCCTTGATCACGTCCGCCTTTGTTATTCCACGGATCTTTGTCATTGCCATTATTACCCGGTTCATTCCAGGCCATAGCTATACTCCATTGTTATCTAAATAAATTCGGAAATTGTGTTAAATCTAACAAATCTTATGCATTTCTTATACTAAAACCGACATTAATCTTTTAGTTTTTAGTCGCAGCTAATAAAACTTTCAATCTCTGGGCCAAAATCTTTAATCAAACGATTCCACTCAATCATAGGTAATCGCACATCTAGCAACCAATTACCTTGCTCATCAAAACGTTCGTTATGCACTGCACTTAAGTTAAATAAAGATGCTCTTAAACGTCCATACTGAGGAGCCAGTAGTAAAGTTTCACTCAACATCTTTTTAGCTAGTAGGTCACTAATAGCCTCACTTAGCAGCTCGCAACCTTCACCTGTTTTTGCTGATAACCATACCCTTATAGGTTGGCCTTCGTCATCGCGATCAATACGTGGGGTTACATCATCCAGCGCATCAATTTTGTTGTATACAAGTAATTGCGGTACATCATCAGCTTCAATTTCTTTGAGTACTTCTTGTACTTGTTCAATATTTTCTTTTCGACGAGGGTCGGCTACATCAATCACGTGTAATTGTAAATCAGCCTCTCGCGTTTCTGTCAGCGTTGCTTTAAATGCAGCCACTAAGTCATGCGGTAAGTGGCGAATAAACCCTACAGTATCCGCTAAAATAACCGAACCAACATCGCCAATATCTAACTTGCGTAAGGTTGGGTCTAGTGTTGCAAACAACTGATCAGCAGCATACACATCAGAATTTGTAATACGGTTAAATAAGGTTGATTTACCCGCATTAGTATAACCCACTAAAGAAACCGTTGGGATCTCATTACGAGTACGTGCTCGTCTACCTTGCTCACGTTGTACGCCAACTTTAGCCAAACGGGCGCGTATATTTTTAATACGCGCACGTAATAAACGTCGATCGGTTTCTAACTGCGTTTCACCAGGACCACGTAAACCAATACCGCCTTTTTGGCGTTCAAGGTGGGTCCAACCTCGGATTAAACGAGTCGACATATGACGAAGCTGCGCTAACTCAACTTGAAGTTTACCTTCGTGAGTACGTGCGCGCTGAGCAAAAATATCAAGGATAAGTGTGGTTCTATCAAGTACCCGACATTGACAAACACGCTCTAAATTTCGTTCTTGAGACGGGCTCAACTGATGGTTAAAAATGACAACATCGGCATTGTGGATTTTGACAATTTCAGCTATTTCTTCCGCTTTGCCGGTACCGACAAATAGTTTGGGATGTGGTGCTTGACGGCTGCCTTGCACAACCGCCAAACTACTAACACCAGCAGAAGATACCAACATTTCTAATTCATGAAGATCTTCGCGATCCCCATCTTTAGGTAAGTCGATATGGACTAAAATTGCCTGTTCGCCAGATTCATAGCGGTCAAACAAGCATTACGCTCCTAATTTAAAAGTTTCCTGGTTCAGTTTCTTCGGTGTCTTCATTTCCCTGTACACCTTGAAAGTTGACTGCGCGTGCAGGTACAACTGTTGAAATTGCATGTTTATACACCATTTGATTAACAGTGTTTTCCAGTAAAATTACAAATTGGTCAAATGACTGAATTTTACCTTGTAATTTTATGCCATTTACCAAAAAGATTGATACTGGAATGCGCTCGCGGCGTAATGCATTTAAAAATGGGTCTTGTAACGATTGGCCTTTTGCCATGTTATTATTCCTTCGTTCTAGGTGTTATTATAATTAAGTGGCTGAACTGATTTAACAAAGCTAAATTTTGTCCAGCTACTACTAGCTTAGCGAACTTACTACACGATGCAAGTTTTCTTCATCACCGGTTGTTAACCATGTAACATCAGGCCAGCTTCTTAACCACGTTAATTGACGTTTAGCCAATTGGCGTGTGGCTGCAATGCCGCGAAAAATCATTTCATCATGATCAATTTCACCCGCAAGGTAATCCCACATCTGTCTATAACCTACACAACGAATAGAAGGCATATTGGGATGTAAATCCTCACGTAGATATAGGGTCGAAACTTCTTTTTCAAACCCCTGTTCAATCATTATTTTAAACCTTTCTTCAATTCGATGATGTAATTCACTGCGATCATCGGGTGCAATTGCAAATTGATGAAAAGTATAGGGTAATGCTGGCTGCTTTTGCTTTTGCAATTCAGTCATCGTTTTACCTGTTATACGGTAAACTTCCAAAGCACGATTAATTCGCTGCGAATCATTTTCACTCATCTTTTGTGCGGCTTGCGGATCAACTTTAACCAGCTCTTTGTATAAATAAGGCCAACCATGCTCTTTAGCTTGTGTTTCTAGTTCGGCTCTAACGTTTGCATCGGCCTCAGGTAATGGCGACAACCCATCAATAAGGGCTTTAAAGTACATCATTGTACCTCCAACCAGTACAGGCACTTTACCTTGTTGATGAAATTTATCAATTTTTTCTATCGCATCGCGTCTAAAATCAGCTACTGAATAGGTTTCGCTTGGGTCGAGTAAATCAATTAAGTGATGGGGTGCACGTGCTAGTTCGTCGGCATCCGGTTTAGCGGTACCAATATCCATACCTTTATAAACCAGTGCCGAATCAACGCTGATAATTTCAGTATTTAAATACTCACACAGTGAAATTGCCAATGCTGTTTTACCAGCAGCGGTGGGGCCCATTAAAAATATGACCGGTAAATTACTCAACACGAATACCCTAATTTAATTGCGCTAGATAAGACTTTAGATCTATTTTAACTGCTTTTTCACGTAAACGTTCAATTGTTTGCGCATTATTTTGTAAGCGAGTTTGCTGTACTGCAAAGGCTTTACTGGCATAGAAGCGTGCAGGTATTACATTTACCTGCCACGCTAGCCACTGTTCAATACTTTCTAACTGAGCTTTACACCCATCAAGTAAGGCATCAACTGCGGCACTCACGTCAAGTAAGTACAAGCAAACAGGCAACCTCTTAACCATAACAAATTGTTTTTCAATTAAAAGTTCAAAGCCAAGCAAAGTAAACCATGATTGTTGCGTAGCCAGCAGTTCGGTATCTTGTTTTGACACATTGACCCGTACGGGTAATAACAATGCTTTGCCCTCAAGGCTGCCTTGCTCTTTAATTTGTGCAAGCCAATCATCCGCTAATGCGTATTTAAAGTGTGAACAATAAAGTTGATTTTCATTATTGAACACGCAAACGCCCTTTTCAATGCTTATTATATCGACAGTGCGAAGTGCTGTATCTGATACTTGCGTCTCATTAGATTGTACAAATGCTGCCGCAGTATCAAAGTGCTGTGCTTGTTGCTCATTCACGCCCTGATAAAACGCATTCACATCATGGTAATTTTGGCTTTCAGTACGCACCTGTCTACCCCCACCTTGACGACTGCCACCATAAGAGGCACTACTTGTAGATGGCGAATGACTTGGTTGTAATGACGACTTAGGATAATCAAAAAGTTCACTACTGGAAGTGTGTTCTTGGTTAAACGATGTAACTGGTGAATGAAGAGCGTGAGCGGCTGGCGAATTAACAAACTCAGCTTGCAGGGGCACAACAACTTGTTTTATCGCTTGCAAAATAAAGTCGTGTACTAAGCGCCCTTGATGAAAGCGCACCTCATGCTTTGCCGGGTGCACATTAACATCCACTTGGCGTGGGTCTATATCAATGTAAATCACAAATCCGGGAAGTTCTTGCTCGCCACTGACCTCTTCAAATGCTTGGCGAATAGCATGCAGAATAAGTTTGTCGCGCATCATACGATTATTTACATAGGTATACTGAGTAGTATTAGCCGATCCAACTGGCAATACCCAACCGTGTAGTTGCAACCCAGCCTCACCCGATTGAATATGCAATCCTTGCTCAGCAAACGCTTTACCCGCCACTTGTGCGACTCGCGTAATCGCTTGAGCGGGATCAGTTTTAGCGCGATACTGGCGCACCACTTTTTCATTATGGGTTAATGTAATTGATACATCAAAACGGCTCAGCGCAATACGCTTAATAAGCTCATCAATATGACTAAATTCGGTTTTTTCAGTGCGTAAAAACTTACGTCTTGCTGGGGTGTTAAAAAATAAATCTTTAACTTCAATTGTGGTACCGCTAGGGTGAGCAATCGGCTTTACCTCTACGGCCATATCTCGGCCTTGTGCAAAGGCTTGCCACGCAGCTTCTTGATTTTCGGGTTTAGAGCTTAAGGTTAAGCGAGATACCGAACTAATAGATGCTAAGGCTTCGCCCCTAAAACCAAGAGAACAAATATTTTCTAGGTCGTCTAAGGACTTGAGTTTACTGGTTGCATGGCGAGAGAGCGCTAATGTGAGCTCATCCTTTGCGATACCCGCTCCATTGTCGCGAATACGAATTAACTTGTGGCCCCCGCGTTCAATATCTATTTGAATACGTGTCGCGCCTGCATCAAGGCTGTTTTCTACTAACTCTTTAACCACCGATGCGGGACGCTCAACAACTTCACCCGCCGCAATCTGGTTTGCTAAGCGCGCAGGTAATACTTCAATACTCATAACAACCTTAAATGTGTGCGCTTTTAAAATTAACTCTGAGGAATATCAAGTTCCTGACCAATAAATAACGTATTTGAACTGAGCTTATTAACTTGTTTTATTTTACTGATACTTACGCCATATCGACCAGCCAACATGCTCAGTGACTCACCAGGACGTACTTTATGTTTTGTTGGGTATTGAGACTTTAATGACGCAAACAGTGAGTCGTCAGGCGGGTTACGTAAATAGTAATTTTTAATTGAGGTAAACATGGCTTTAGCTAAGCGCTCTTGGTGATTGGCACTTTTAAGCAGTCGCTCTTCACGTGGATTAGAGATAAACCCAGTTTCAACCAAAATAGACGGAATATCTGGCGACTTTAATACTGCAAGGCTGGCATGTTGCGGCTCTTTTTTATGAAGTTTAGCCACCTTTCGTAACTCTTTAACTACTTCCTCAGCCACGTTTAAGCCGGTTTTCATGGAGTGATCCATCGACATATCAAGCAAGGCTTGCGCTAAGTACTTTTCATTTGCAGCATCTTTAATTACATCAGCAGCACCGCCAAGTAACTCAGAGTGTTTTTCTTTATCCTCAATCCATTTACCAATTTCTGAATTGGCACGTCGCAGCGACAACACCCATACAGAAGCACCATTTGGCCCAGGGCTGGTAAACGCATCTGCATGAATAGAAACAAGAAAGTCTGCTTTTTTCTGACGTGCGCGGTTGGTACGTGTATTGAGTTTTACAAAGTAATCGCCACTGCGAACCATACGCGAAATCATGCCTCGCTCAGCATCAATCATCCGCTCTAAACGCTTAGCAATTTGCAGTGTAATGTCTTTTTCGTAAGTGCCTGATGGGCCAATGGAGCCTGGGTCTTCACCGCCATGCCCTGCATCAATAGCAATTACAATATCGCGCTCTTGGCTTAATTGGCGTTTTTTAGCCGCCGTTTGCGCAGGGGTAATTGCACCTTTGGCTTGGCTTTTATCGTATAAATCGACCACCAATCTATTTTTATAAGGGCCTGTGGGGGCTAGTGCAAATATAACTGGTTTAACTGGCCCATTTAATTCAAACACTAAACGCACGCTGTGTTTATTTTTAGGTTTTGAGTAACGTAACTTACTAACAATTTGGTGTTTTGGTGGCACACCTGGCAATATTTTTAACTCATCAGTGTTTTCTAAATCAACCACTAAACGGCTTGGGTTTTTTAGCATAAAGTAGCTGAAGTCAGGTTTATCGTCGAGATCAAACACCACCCGAGTGCTATCAGGGGATGGCCAGACACGCACACTATTAATAGTGTTTTGCGCCCACAATGGCAAGCTCACTATAAAAACCATGAGGTAAATAAAAAGTTTAACTAAACCACGACTCATTTTGATAATCACTGCCTTAACTATTTTATTATCTATTATTTAGTTTTTCGACAATTGCTATACCACGCTCACTGGCACTGTTAATAACAATTTTACGCTCATCACCTACATAACTTAGCGTAGCATTTAGATCGGGAACAGGGATAAATTCTCCGCCTTTTTCCGGCCACTCAACAATACAAGTTGCCGTTTCTGAAAAATAATCACGAATTCCCATAAATTCAAGCTCTTCTGGGTCACCTAATCGGTATAAGTCAAAATGATAGACATTGCCACGCACAAGCTCGTAAGGTTCAACAAGTGTATAAGTGGGACTTTTAACCTTACCTGTATGACCAAAACCTTGCACTATACCGCGAGTAAATGTCGTTTTACCGGCCCCCAAATCACCATGCAAATAAATAACTGCGCCCTGTTCTATTATGGCAGCTAATTTATTACCCATAGCAACAGTGGCATTTTCATCGACTAAATGAAAATCAAAACTACACGACATGATTACCTCAAAATTTACGAAAAGCGCATATTTGTTAATCATACCAGATTATTTATTTAAGGTGATACTGCCTCTTTTTTAAAGATAAAAAAACCGGCCTGAGCCGGTTTTTAATTAGCATGGACTTTACAGCCCTAATTTCTTCTCAAGGTAGTGGATATTTGTACCACCGTTTTTGAAGTTTTCATCTGCAAGAATGCGTTTATGCAATGGCGTATTCGTTTTAATACCGTCGATTACCAACTCATTCAATGCATTACGAGCGCGAGCAATAGCAACATCACGGTTTTCACCGTAAGTGATCAGCTTACCAATCATAGAATCGTAATGTGGAGGAACGGTGTAGTCAGCGTAAATATGACTGTCCCAACGAATACCTAAACCACCAGCTGGATGAAAACGGGTAATTTTACCAGGTGATGGAATAAAGGTTTCTGGGTCTTCAGCATTAATACGACACTCAATAGCATGGCCACGAATAACCACATCTTCTTGAGTGAATGATAAAGGCTGACCAGCGGCAATTTTTAATTGCTCTTTGATTAAATCCACACCGGTGACCATTTCAGTTACTGGGTGCTCAACCTGAATACGGGTGTTCATTTCAATGAAGTAAAATTCACCGTTCTCGTATAAGAACTCAAACGTCCCCGCACCACGATAACCAATTTCGATACATGCGCGTGTACAACGCTCACCAATGAACTTACGTACTTCTGCAGTAATCCCTGGTGCTGGCGCCTCTTCCACTACTTTTTGGTGACGACGCTGCATTGAACAATCACGCTCACCTAAGTGAACCGCATTGCCTTGACCGTCGGCCAATACTTGTACTTCAATGTGACGTGGGTTTTCAAGGAATTTCTCCATGTAAACCATGCTGTTGCCAAAGAACTGCTTTGCTTCTTGTTGCGTAAGCGAAATTGAATTGATTAACTCAGCTTCGTTGCGAACAACACGCATACCGCGGCCACCGCCGCCGCCAGCTGCTTTAATAATTACTGGGTAACCAATACGCTTAGCAATTTGCATGTTGCGTTCTTTATCATCCGATACCGGACCATCAGAGCCAGGTACACAAGGAACACCCGCTTTACGCATCGCTTCGATTGCCGATACTTTATCGCCCATTAGACGAATAGTATCGCCACGAGGACCGATAAAAACAAAGCCACTTTGCTCAACTTGGTCTGCAAAGTCTGCATTTTCAGCAAGAAAACCATAACCTGGGTGAATAGCGACCGCATCAGTTATTTCAGCTGCGGCTATAATGCGTGGAATGTCTAAGTAACTTTCAGTTGCTGCTGGTTTACCAATACAGATGGTTTCATCTGCTAGTAATACGTGCTTAAGATCGCGATCCGCCGTTGAATGCACAGCAACCGTTTTGATCCCAAGCTCTTTGCAGGCGCGCAATATACGAAGTGCAATTTCACCTCGGTTTGCAATGACTACTTTATCTAACATGAGAGTTGGCCTTTTACGTTGCGCTATTATTCAATGATGAATAAAGGTTGATCAAATTCTACTGGCTCGCCGTTTTCTACTAAAATAGCTTTTACTGTACCGGCTTTATCTGACTCAATTTGGTTCATCATTTTCATTGCTTCAACGATACACAATGTGTCGCCAACTTTAACCTGTGAACCGACTTCAACATATGCTGGCGCTTCTGGAGAAGCTGCTGCGTAAAAAGAACCTACCATAGGAGATTTAACTTGGTGTCCTGTAGGACCTGCCGCTGGTGCTTCAGACTCTGCTACAGGTGCTGCTGGTGCTGCTGGTGCTGCTGCAGCCGCAGGAGCGGGTGTTGGAGCATATTGCTGTGGAGCAAATTGCGCGTACGCAGGACCGGCACTCATGTTGTTACGGTTAATACGTACTGATTCTTCACCTTCAGTGATTTCTAGTTCTGCAATACCTGATTCTTCTACTAATTCAATTAGTTTTTTGATCTTGCGAATATCCATAAACGACCCGCCTATTAGTTTGTTAGTTTAAATTTAGTTTGAGTTTTGCAATCGGCTCACCGCTGCATGTAAAGCAGCGTGATAGCCCATTGCACCTAATCCACAAATAACGCCTTGCGCCACATCAGAAAAATAAGAATGATGGCGAAACGTTTCACGTGCATGCACATTACTTAAGTGCACTTCAAAAAACGGAATATCAACGCTTAGCAATGCATCACGTAATGCGACGCTTGTGTGCGTAAATGCTGCAGGGTTAATAATGATGTAATCAACCGCTTGCCAAGCATCATGAATGCGTTCAATGAGCGCTTGCTCACTATTACTTTGAAAATGCGTTAGCGTCACATCTAAACTATTAGCAGCATTATTTAAATCGCTCATAATATGCTCTAAAGAGTGTGAACCGTACTTATCGGGCTCACGCTTTCCTAGCATGTTTAAATTTGGGCCATTTATAACTAAAATCTTTAATTTTGCAGCCATAATACGCGATATATCCTATAAGTAATGAGTTAAGCGGTTACTAGCTAAGTTTTCACTAAAAAGTAAGCTGAAAAAAGTAAGATAGCAACAATTTCTCACGTTAACCAACTATTATAGTGATTTCGAAGTAAATAGCAGCAAAATACTGGTCTAATCTCTATTTCGGGAACAAATCTTGAGGGGTAATAATGGCACAACATTAACAATCATGTTGTGCCATATAGAATGGTCATTCAGCGCTGGCACGCACTGCAGCAAGGTGCTTAGCGAAATCATCCGCATTTAAAAAGCCAGTGACACGTTGTGCACTTAGCTCTTCACCTTGAGTATTAAAGAATAAAATACTCGGTAAACCAAATACTGAATATGCTTCCATTAGCTCAATTGTTTCATTATCGCTTTGAGTTAAGTCAATTTGTATCAGTTGATAATGGCTAAACTCACTTTGTACTTGCGGGTCGGGAAAGGTGTAATGCTCAAACTCTTTACACGCTACACACCAGTCGGCGTATAAGTCCACCATAACCATGCGCCCTTCGCTATTTGCTTGTGATACGGCTTGTTTAAGCTCGGCTAAATTGGCAACCTGTTTAAACTCATTGTTTTGCGAGGTTGTTTGTAAACTCACGGCTTGTGTTGGCCAAAAATAGCTTTTGGTTAAATTAAAGCCAGTAAGCAGCAATAAAACAGCCATAAACCACAATAAGGTTTTTAATTTACCTTGTGCTTGAGCGCTTTGCCAATAATGGAAATAAAGCGCTGTGGCGATAGCTAATAAGCCTGCCATAAGCATAATAATTTCAATATCTATAATGCGCTCTAGCAAAATAAGTGGCACAACTAACATAATAAAACCAAATAAGGTTTTGACTTGTTCCATCCAGCCGCCAGCTTTCGGTAATAGCTTACCTCCCGATGTACCTAATAATAACAGCGGTAGCCCCATACCTAAACTCAGTACGTAAAGTGTTAGCCCGCCTACTAGGTAATCGCCGCTTTGTGCCACAAATAATAATGCGGCTGATAAAGGCGCTGTAGTACAAGGAGATGCAATAAGCCCTGATAAAACCCCCATCAAGAACACCCCAATATAGTTACCGCCTTTTTGGTTGTTGCTCACTTGGGTTAGCTTGTTCATCATGCGGCTGGGTAACTTTATTTCGTACCAACCAAACATTGACATAGCCAGCAGTACAAACAATAAGCTAAAGCTTATTAATACATATGGATGCTGTAAATAGCCTTGCACTTGTCCGCCTAACGCAGCAACCACAAGCCCTAATGCTGCATAGGTAACCGCCATGCCTTGAATATAAACAAATGATAGGGCAAATGCTTTTTTAGTAGACAGGTTCTTTTGACCCGCAATTAAGCTAGATAAAATAGGAAACATCGGAAATACACACGGTGTAAATGCCAGACCCACACCCACGGCAAAGAAAATAGCTAAGTTAACCATTAAGCTTTGGCTAGCTAACTGCTCTGTAAATGTGAGCTCTTTATCAGGTGTTGATGCAGTTGCTGGTTTTTCTGCAGATTGGCTAAGTGCTGCAAATGCACTGCTTGCTGCGGTATTGTCATTAGTATCAGTTTCACTTGCCAGTACACTTAATGGAATGCTGATGATTTCAGGTGGATAACACAGCCCTGCTTTTGCACAGCCTTGATAACGCACCTTCACAACGCCATCTTCACTTACATTACTTAGTTTGCTGATAACGCTAAGAGAATTAAAAAACACCTCAGTTTTGCCAAAAAATTCATCTTCAATTATTTCACCAGCGCCCAACTCAGGCACGTCAATGCTGGCACCTTTGGCAATAATTTCTATTTTATCTTTATATAGGTAATAGTCATTAGCGATATCCCAACCAACAAATAACGTACTTCCTTGCTGGTCAAAATCAAATACAAACGCTTCATTTACCGGTAAAAATGTGTGCTGAGTCGGTTTTAGAAAATCATCAAGGGTATTTTGTGCCGCCCAAGCAGGCGCCATTAATACGCTTAATAAAAAAAATAAAATAAAGCGCATTAATGAAGCACCTCGTCCATCCAATTAAAGTAAGCCAAGTTACCCGTTGCTACATCAACAACTTGTATTTCTGGTACTTCGTAGCTGTGAAGATCTTTTAAGGTTAAAAATACATCGTTCATTTTGTCAGCCTTAGTTTTAATTAGCAGCTTTACTTCTGTTGCTTCAGCTACTTCACCTTCCCATATGTAAATAGAAGTCATGGCCGGTAAAATATTTACACAAGCGGCTAGTTTCTTTTCAATTAGCGCCATAGCCAATAAACGGGCTTCATCGTTATTTTTGCAAGTGGTAAAAATAAGTTTAAATTGCGTTGTCATAGTGAACCTTTACTTGTTTACGGGGGTCTAGCCCCATAGTAGCTGATAGCGGGTACAATGTGTAGACACGAACTCTGTCTACATTTTGGGTCTTTGCAGTAAATTGATTTAAACCCGCTACCGTTAACTCAACTAACATTAAAGTTTATTACTTACTCTTATTAGCTTGAAAATAGACCCGACAACCCTCACTTATATTTCATTAGCACCTTAATAAGTGTCATTTTTTTAGAGAGTCTTATGTTTAGAATTTTATTTTTGCTGTTTATCATCATCCCAATTATTGAAATTGCCTTGCTAATTCAGGTTAGTGACGTGATAGGTGGCTTCGCAACAATCGCTTTAGTGGTACTAACCGCGATTGTGGGTGCGAAAATGGTGAAACAGCAAGGAATGGGCGCACTACAAAACGTACAAGTGCAAATGGCTCAAGGACAAATGCCTGCTAAAGAATTATTTACCGGTATTTGCGTAATTATTGCAGGGGTACTTTTATTAACACCCGGCATTATGACAGATGTATTTGGCTTACTACTCCTTACCCCTGCTATTCGTAACAAATTAGCTGCAGGACTTGCTAGTCAAGCAACTGTAAGAATGAGCGCTAGCATGCATCAAACTGGCACTTCAGGGTTTTCACAAACTCATCAATCAATGCATCACGAGCAAAATGAAAACCGCCCTAAAACCATAGATGGTGAATACGAGCGAAAAGATTAAAAATTTATCATTTTTTCTCTTGGAATTTTTCACTCCACCCCCATTAATGAATGCAAATTAGAAAAGCTTTTTTCTGTACTGTTCAGAAACTGTTAGGAGAACTAAAAACATGAACATTCGTCCTTTACAAGATCGCGTAATCGTTAAGCGTCTAGAAGAAGAAACCAAGTCTGCTGGCGGTATTGTATTAACTGGCTCTGCAGCTGAAAAATCAACTCGCGGAGAAGTTATTGCTGTTGGCAATGGTCGCGTTCTAGATAACGGTGACGTTAGAGCTTTAGAAGTAAAAGCCGGTGACACTGTGTTATTTGGCTCATATGTTGAAAAAACTGAAAAGATCGAAGGTCAAGAGTACCTGATCATGCGTGAAGACAACATTTTAGGCATTGTAGGCTAACCCTACTTTTCGTTTAACAAACATTTAAGAATTTAGAGGAAATTAAAGATGGCAGCAAAAGAAGTACTTTTTGCAGGTGATGCACGCGCTAAAATGCTAACAGGCGTAAATATCCTAGCAAACGCAGTAAAAGTTACATTAGGTCCTAAAGGCCGTAACGTAGTACTAGATAAATCATTTGGCTCTCCAGTAATCACTAAAGATGGTGTATCTGTAGCGAAAGAAATCGAACTTGAAGACAAGTTTGAAAACATGGGTGCACAAATGGTAAAAGAAGTTGCATCTAAAGCAAATGATGCAGCGGGTGACGGTACGACTACCGCAACTGTACTTGCACAATCTATTGTAAACGAAGGTCTTAAAGCAGTTGCTGCAGGCATGAACCCAATGGATCTTAAGCGTGGTATTGATAAAGCAATTACCGCTGCAGTAGAAGAACTTAAAACGCTATCTGTACCATGTGCTGATACTAAAGCGATTGCACAAGTAGGTACTATTTCAGCTAACTCTGATAAAGAAATTGGCGATATCATTGCACAAGCAATGGAAAAAGTAGGCCGTAACACAGGTGTTATTACTGTAGAAGAAGGTCAATCACTAGAGAACGAACTAGATGTTGTAGAAGGCATGCAGTTTGACCGTGGCTACCTATCTCCGTACTTTATCAATAACGCAGAAAAAGGCGCGGTTGAGCTAGACAACCCATTCATTCTACTTGTAGATAAAAAAGTATCTAACATTCGTGAGCTACTACCTACATTAGAAGCTGTTGCTAAAGCAAGCAAGCCACTATTAATCATTGCTGAAGACCTAGAAGGCGAAGCACTTGCTACTTTAGTAGTTAACAACATGCGCGGTATTGTTAAAGTGTCTGCGGTTAAAGCACCTGGCTTTGGCGACCGTCGTAAAGCAATGCTACAAGATATTGCCGTATTAACTGGCGGTACTGTTATCTCTGAAGAAATCGGCTTAGAGCTTGAAAAAGCAACGATTGAAGACCTAGGTACAGCTAAGCGCGTAGTAATCACTAAAGATGATACAACTATCATTGATGGTGCTGGTGAAGAAGAAGGCATTAACGGCCGTGTTGCTCAAATCAAAGCACAAATTGAAGAAGCGACATCTGACTACGATAAAGAAAAACTACAAGAGCGTATGGCTAAACTTGCCGGCGGTGTTGCAGTAATTAAAGTAGGTGCAGCGACTGAAATTGAAATGAAAGAGAAAAAAGACCGTGTTGAAGATGCATTACATGCAACTCGTGCAGCGGTTGAAGAAGGCGTAGTACCTGGTGGTGGTGTTGCTCTAGTACGTGCTGCTAGCAAGCTAGCTGAGCTACTTGGCGACAACGAAGACCAAAACCACGGTATTAAAGTTGCACTTCGTGCAATGGAAGCACCACTTCGTCAAATCGTAACTAACGCAGGTGATGAAGCATCTGTAGTTATTAACGCAGTTAAAGGCGGTGAAGGTAACTACGGTTACAACGCAGCCTCTGGCGAATACAATGACATGCTTGAAATGGGTATCCTAGATCCAACGAAAGTAACGCGCTCTGCACTACAATTTGCAGGTTCGATTGCGGGTCTAATGATCACTACCGAAGCAATGGTTGCTGAAATCCCTAAAGAAGAAGCTGCTGGTGCCCCTGATATGGGTGGCATGGGCGGAATGGGTGGTATGGGCGGCATGATGTAATCATCCCCTCACACACTTAGCTCAAATAAAAACCCAGCTTCGGCTGGGTTTTTAGCAATAGAGATAAAATAAATTCACTAAGGCACAATAAAATTATCTCAGTGTATTCCAATGCAACTGAGTTCCTGCAAGCTATACCCAGAGTAAATTTTATTTAACATGATTAAGGATATTAAGTTGAATACTAAACCTGAAATAATCATCTCATCACTGGATGCAGATCGATTGTATGCGCTAATGGAATCGTTACCTGCGAACAGTTTTGCGGGTGAAAAAGAACTTGAAGCAGAACTTGGTAGGGCTAACATCGTTGAGCCACACGAAGTTCCCTCAACCGTGGTAACCATGAATTCAACAGTGAACTTTGTTGTTGAATCTACAGGTGAGGAATTTACTTTAACGCTTGTTTACCCGAAGAATATTGACTCAAGTGGCAAAAAAATATCAATTTTAGCCCCTGTTGGTAGTGCATTACTTGGCCTTTCACAGGGAGATCAAATTGAATGGCCAAAGCCAGGCGGTGGGTTAATAACAGTAACTATTAAAGAGGTAACTTATCAACCAGAAAGAGCTGGCGAGCTTCATAGATAGACTTTTAAATCCTCACAATTTTAAATTAATAAACAAATTTATATAAAAAATCCAAGCCTTGCTTGGATTTTTTATTGAGTTACCTGCTGACTAATGTTGTATAGCCTTTGTGCTTGACTATTAGAGGCTTTACTTACTTCTCTAAAGTCTTCGGCATCGGCGGCATTTTTCCCTGATATTTCTCGGATCCGTTCCGCTAGTTTTTTAACATTGACGGTTACTTGAGCCTGTTCTTCAGTGGCTACGGCAATACTTGCTGAGCGCCCTTTAAGTAACTGACTTATCATGGTTTCAATCTCACCAGCTGATTGTTGTGTTCTTTGTGCCAGTGTTCTAACTTCATCAGCAACGACCGCAAACCCCCTTCCAGAATCACCAGCACGAGCAGCCTCAATAGCAGCATTAAGCGCAAGCAAATTAGTTTGCTCAGAGATATTCATAATCACATCTAATACCGAACCAACCTGCTGTGAATCTTCAGATATTTGTGATATTGCATTGGACGACTCAGTTAGTTTATTGAACAACAGCTGGATAGATTCTGCGTTTTGTTCAATAACATTAAAGCCAGAGTTTACAAGATCTGATGACTTAGCGGTAATATCTGCAACGCCACTAATATCTTCTGATGCCGATGAAGCCGCTATCGACATTTCATTGATAGCCGTGGCTAACAATTCATTTTCTTGCATTAGTTCATGTGCGCGTTGCTGACTATTACTACTCAAGTTATCAATAGATTCAGCATTGTTTTTTACTGAGGCCGCCTCTTCTTTAATTAGCCCAAGAATTTTAATAAGATGATCACCGTAATCATTAATAGCTTCGCAAAGATGACTCATTTAATCATCCCCCGATATTGGTAATTTAGAATCTGTTTGCCCTTGCATTAATGACCTAACTTGCGCCGAAGTCTGCTCTATTTGCTCAACTAATCGCTTACCAAAGACTAATAATGCCGATATAAATATAACAATGAGTACAATGAATGAACCATACAAATAGTATGTCAGCGTATTAGCTGCTTTTTTTGCAGTCGCTGTTGGAATTATCACGCCAGAGCGCCACTTTTGCTCCGGCAGTGAGAATGTCACTAGAATTGAGCTATCCCCCTATATGACACCAGAACTAAACTCTGCTACGAGTCTATCTTCATTTTTCAAGGCGTTAACTAAAGGCTGTAAAGAGCTATCTTTACTCACAACTTGTGAAAAATTTAGCATGGCTAAATTCGTATCTCTAAATGCAGGAATAGAAACAAAATGCTGCGCACTATCAATAATAAAACTGTAGGTACCGGTTGCTTGATTTTCAGCAAGAAGTGACTTTTCAATATGAGAAAGCTCTATATCTAAAGTAGCGACTCCCCAAAACTGATTATTACGCTCAATTTTAACAGAACAAGTTACCATAGGCACATTCGAGACTGCATCAATATAAGCCTCAGACCAAACACATACGCCTGGTTGAGCGTTAGCAGTGTATACCAGCTTTCTTGTTGATATGGACTGCTATCAGCTTGGTTGTAGTCATCTAATAAAGTGTATTGACCATTATCGCCCTTAGCCCAAAACAAAGATGCCCTTTGTGCTTATGCATCTAACATATTTGGCTCTGGCCATATTCCACCACCGGCAATGCCTGAACCACTAGCAATTAACGGTGCCAAATTTTTAATAAATTGATCTTTATCAAGGGGAAGTGTTTGAGCAACAACAGATAAGCTTTTAGTTAATGCTGCACTTTTTCCTAAATCCTTAGCAAATGATTCACCTATTACTTTAGCCTGTAACTTAGCTGCAGAAATAGCTTCATTTTTTATAATTGGCGTTATTACCCATTGCATAATTACGGTTAATTCCCGCATACATTTTTTTCTGTATTAACATCTTTAACCTTAGTTACAATCAAACAGCGCTAACTAAGTATAAGAAGGTTAATGGATTTATCAAAAAAAGAACAAAATTAATATTAATGCTTTTATCTTATGGTTTTATAGTATTAATTAACCGCCTCACTATACAAAACAGATCGCTAGGTAGCATACCTCGCTCTCCATTTTTTTGCCCAGCAATATCACCCGCTTTAGCATGCAGTGTAACACCATAGCAAGTTGCCTCAGCACAATCTAACCCTTGAGCAAGTAATGCCCCTACAATACCAGAAAGAACATCACCGCTACCGCCAACAGCAAGCGCAGGGCTTCCTTCTTCACAAACCCAAGTATGCTTACCATCGGCTATTAAAGTTCCTGCGCCTTTTAAAACACAAACTGCTGAGTAACGTTTAGCACATTGTTGAACATAGCTGAACCGATCAGACTCTATCTCCCCAGTCGTCACCTTTAATAATCGAGAGGCTTCGCCTGGATGTGGGGTAAGTACACACCGCATGGGCATTTTCGGTGAAGCTTGTTTAGCGAGTAAATTAAGTGCATCAGCATCAATAACTAAAGGCATATTATTACGTGTACAATACTCAATGACTTGATTAAAGGTATTTTGCGCCCATTCGTCTTGTCCAAGGCCTGGGCCAATAACAGCACAGCTTGCCCACTCCAATGCATGTTGCAAGTTATTACCACTTACCATAAGCTCTGGTCGGCCAAAACTAACTGGCATAATTGAGCTTTCATGGGTATACACTCTGACCATTCCAGCACCAGCTCTAAGCGCTGCCTCGCTTGTTAACCTGATCGCACCTGCCGTTCCTTGATTCCCACCAATACACAGTAATTTTCCATAACTACCTTTATGACTATTCAAAGCACGTGGACCCAAGCCTTTAAAACTATTGATATTAATAAGCTTACCCGAAGGGCTTGCTAATTCTACGAATGACTCGCCAATAGCCAAGTCATCAAAGATAAGTTCACCAACATACTGTTTACCCGCAGCCGTTGTTAACCCTTGTTTTACCCCTACAAAAGTAATTGTTTTAGTGGCTTTAATTGCAATACCTAAAGGTTGGCCTGTATCAGCATTTATACCTGATGGCACATCAATACTGAGTATTGGTTTAGTGCTTTCATTCGCCGCTTTAATTATAGTGGCAACATTATCGCGTACCGTATTTTCAAGACCAGTGCCCAGTAATGCATCAATGATTACATCACACTCATCGAGTGCATCAGCGCTAAAGTTACAAATTTCACCACCGGCATCAATCCAGCGCTTTTGTGCTTTTGCAGCATCGCCGGTTAATTCTTTATTTTCATCTACGACACACACCACGACATGCCTATCGGCTCGCTTAATAAGGCTAGCCGTAATATAGCCATCTCCTGCGTTATTGCCACTCCCTACGAGTACTAGAGTCTGCTGTGCATTGAATGATTTCCAATTTAAAAATGCAGCATGCCCCGCTCTTTCCATTAGGGTAAACAGATCACAACCACTGGCTTTTGCAGCATTACCCTCATACTCTCTTATTTGCTGTGCTAAATATACGAATTGCTTAACGCTGGAAGATGAAGGTAATAACGACATGATAGGCTCTATAAAAATAAGTGTTGATTAAGTAGACTTTGGGCTCATTGGTTTTTTTTCAAGTAAGATCAGAAATGTATCAATCAGAATAAGGGCGCAACCCCCTTATTTGAGTATTTATTACCAATTTATACCAATTCGCTTAATTAAGCGGTCTATTTTGAGGCAGGAAAAACGGGGTAATCTGCAGACGTAAAAAAACCCGTCACATTACTGTAACGGGTTTCTCTTATTTGGAGCCTGGTAGTGTCGTGGTGCCCACAGCGGTAGAGAGCCTCATAGCAAATGTATAGAGTCGGCTTTAGGCGCTTATTATTTTCCTTTTACCTGATGCCTTTTACCTTTCACCTGCGTTTTTACTTTCCTGCAGATGTAAAAAAACCCGCTACATTACTGTAACGGGTTTCTCTTATTTGGAGCCTGGTAATGTCCTACTTTCACATAGCAAATGCTACACTATCATCGGCGCTGTTTCGTTTCACTACTGAGTTCGGCATGGGGTCAGGTGGGTCCAAAACGCTATTGTCACCAAGCAAATTTTGTCCAAAGGATTAATGACAAAGCACGTAGTGCTTACATTTCCTTTGCGCAAGGTGCCTCAATGTTAACGCTACGCGCTAAGAGTCACCTCATAAATTTGGAATTCTGATAATAAAAGTCTTCAAGTATCTACTTTAGTTATATTAACTTCTTGCTTAAACTGTCGCATAAAACGCGTTTGGCGTTGTATGGTTAAGCCTCACGGGTAATTAGTACAAGTTAGCTTAATGGCTCACACCACTTCCACATCTTGCCTATCAACGTTGTCGTCTTCAACGGCCCTTCAGAGACTTTAAAAGTCTAGTGAGAACTCATCTCGAGGCCTGCTTCGCGCTTAGATGCTTTCAGCGCTTATCAGTTCCGAACGTAGCTACCGGGCAATGCCATTGGCATGACAACCCGAACACCAGCGGTTCGTTCACTCCGGTCCTCTCGTACTAGGAGCAACCCCTCTCAATTCTCAAACGCCCACGGCAGATAGGGACCGAACTGTCTCACGACGTTCTAAACCCAGCTCGCGTACCACTTTAAATGGCGAACAGCCATACCCTTGGGACCGACTTCAGCCCCAGGATGTGATGAGCCGACATCGAGGTGCCAAACACCGCCGTCGATATGAACTCTTGGGCGGTATCAGCCTGTTATCCCCGGAGTACCTTTTATCCGTTGAGCGATGGCCCTTCCATTCAGAACCACCGGATCACTATGACCTACTTTCGTACCTGCTCGACGTGTCTGTCTCGCAGTTAAGCTGGCTTCTACCATTACACTAACCGTACGATGTCCGACCGTACTTAGCCAACCTTCGTGCTCCTCCGTTACTCTTTGGGAGGAGACCGCCCCAGTCAAACTACCCACCAGGCACTGTCCGTAACCCCGATTCAGGGGCCAACGTTAGAACATCAAAACTACAAGGGTGGTATTTCAAGGACGACTCCACAAAAACTAGCGTCTCTGCTTCTAAGTCTCCCACCTATCCTACACATGTAGGTTCAATGTTCAGTGCCAAGCTGTAGTAAAGGTTCACGGGGTCTTTCCGTCTAGCCGCGGGTACACAGCATCTTCACTGCGATTTCAATTTCACTGAGTCTCGGGTGGAGACAGCGTGGCCATGGTTACACCATTCGTGCAGGTCGGAACTTACCCGACAAGGAATTTCGCTACCTTAGGACCGTTATAGTTACGGCCGCCGTTTACCGGGGCTTCGATCAAGAGCTTCTCCGAAGATAACCCCATCAATTAACCTTCCGGCACCGGGCAGGTGTCACACCGTATACGTCATCTTGCGATTTTGCACAGTGCTGTGTTTTTAATAAACAGTCCCAGCCACCTGGTCACTGCGGCTCCCGTCCGCTTAGAGAGCAAGTCTCATCACAGATAGGAGCGTACCTTCTCCCGAAGTTACGGTACGATTTTGCCTAGTTCCTTCACCCGAGTTCTCTCAAGCGCCTTAGTATTCTCTACCTGACCACCTGTGTCGGTTTGGGGTACGATTCGGTATAATCTGAAGCTTAGAGGCTTTTCCTGGAAGTATGGCATCAGCAACTTCATCACC
>NZ_JALNTK010000011.1:0-121501 GCF_023161865.1 Pseudoalteromonas sp. 2CM36K | reverse complement strand
TTTCTAATATCGGATTTTGAAGCCATGGAAAGATCAGTCAAGTGATCATAAAAATATTCTTAACTGATCTGCATTACGCAAATTGCGGCTTTTTTTGTGCTCTATTTTTAACAGTAACGCTTCAATAGCTAAAGCCAAATTTCACTCAGTGGCGTGTCTGATCTATAGTGGTAACTCAGCTGCGCTTGCAGCAGCTCGGCAGTGGCTAGTGCATCAGTAAGCGCGTTATGGTTTTGATACAATGGCAATGAATAACGCTCCCGTGTATCACTTAACCTAAGTGATCCTAGCTTTGAATTAAACAGCCTGCCTAATAGCCCCTGCCGTGCTTTAAGCGCCCGCCTTTCTATTTCCATCGTATCAACTAGTGCAAACTCAATGCCCTCTTTTATACGCATAAGTAACGCGTTATAAAAAAAATGACGTTCTATTGCGGCATAATGTACCACCACCACTTTGCCTTTAAGGGCATCAAGCAGTGGCGCTAAAATTCGATTAAGATCAGGGGCTTCATCCACTTCTGAATGAGTAATTCCATGAATAACTATTGACTCTTCACTTAAATCTCGTCGAGGTTGCACAACCCAGTGGCGGCTCTCTTTACAATAAATACGATTTACATTAAAAGGCACCAGCCCCACACTAACAATATCATCGCTATTCGCATCAAGGCCGGTTGTTTCAAAGTCGAGCGCCACAAAAGGGACATCTTTAAGTGGAGCAGCCTGATTGGTAAACGCTTGTTGATAAAAGTCTTTAAGCAGCGGGTTTTGCGCAGTTTGCAATAACTGCTCGTAGCGCTGTGGCCACCTTAACGTTGATTTACTCATAATTTATTTCACACCCGAATGCGCAGAATAACTAAATTTTAAAAAGCTCTGGGCTTTCTCTAAAATAGCAAAAGCTTCTTTTAAATTACTTTGCTCAAAGGGTGAAAGTAAGTGGGGGTCTAAATCATTATCTGGGGCTTCACCCTGCTCTATTTGCCATGCCTGATGACGAATACGCACTGTGGCAATATACTCAAACGCATCACGCAAATCTTGTGCTTTACCTTTAGGCAGTAAATTTGCCTCTATAATATCTTCTAAGCGCTCAAAGGAGTTTTGTTTACGTGAGCCAACCGCTAACGCGTGCACGCGCACCACATCAGATAGCGGCGCCGTACCACGGCGTTTTAAGTTCATTGAGCGCTTATGCTGGCCATTATGCTCAAGTACAAAGCCGTTAAAGAATCCTAATGGTGGCGTTCTGTTGCGAGCATTAGCAGCAAGGTTTGCTAAAAAGCGCTTATTTACTTTGCTTTCTTTGGCCACTAGCGTTTTAAGCTCATCGGCCCATTTTAGCTTGCCCCACACACCATCTAAGTCAAAAAATATCGAGCTATTAAGCAGTGCTTGCGGTTTCGGCTCGGCCATCCAGCTAGCAAATTTTTCTTTCCATTGTGTACGGGTCATACGCCATTTTTTAAACGACGCCATAATTTCACCGTCACAATAGGTATAGCCACATTTAGCTAAACCATCACACACAAAATCTGATAGGTTTTGAAAATACTCATCGTGCAGTGCCTCATCAAAACTATTATCCAAAATGAGAGCATTATCTTGATCGGTCACAATTAGCTGCTCGTCGCGGGCCATTGAGCCTAAGGCTATAAAACAATAAGGAATAGGCGGTTCGCCAAATTTTTCTTCGGCCAATGCTAATAAACGCTGTTTAAAGGTACGCCCTATGACCGCCATAGCGGTTCCGATCATATGCGAATTTGCATCTTCATTAACCATACGTACAAATACATTAGGTAATTGGCGTGCGTAATGAACTAGGTCATCAACTGATTGCTGCGCTAAAATACCGCGTACTAACAGTAAGCTACTTTGTGATTCATAACGTAAAATGTCAGACAGTGATATTACCCCAATTGGCCGTTTTTTATGTACCACAGGTAAATGATGTAAGTTATCTCTTAGCATGGCTAATACGGCTTCAAACACATAGGCGTTGCTATCAAGTAGTACTAAGCTTGATGTCATTACTTCTTTGGCGGGTGTATCATATGTTAACCCTTGGGCGACCACTTTAGTGCGAATGTCTCTGTCGGTTATAATTCCAACGACTTGACCGTCGTCTTCTTCTGGGTCGTCGCTTATTTGTTTTTCTATGTCAGTAACTAACACTGAAGACACTGATTCTTGGGTCATTAAAAACGCGACGTCTTTAATAGCAGTTTGCATTGTTACTGTGACCACATCACGGTGTAATAATGACTTCACTTTCGCGGTGGTTAAATCATTACTATCGGCTTGCTCTACAATGGCTTGATGCAAACGTACGTTACCATCAACTTCGAAAAAATCGGCAAAGGTTTCGTATTTATCACAGTATTCATTGAAGGTATTAACATTAATACAATAGGTTAAGGTGTCTTCAAGCGCACGAGCCGGAAAGCGAACTTTGCGGTTCATCAATAGGCCCATTTGGCCAAAAATGCCGCCTGTGGCTAAACGATTATAGAGCTCGCCATTACGACGTGAAATTTCAACCGAGCCACTACGAATAATATATAAGTCACTAATATCTTGGCCTAAATGTAAAATATCAGTTTGTGCACGAAAATAGGCAACTTCAATTTGCATTGCTAGTTCGTTTAGTGCCTCGCTCTCAAGCGTATCAAAGGGGGGGTGTTCAACTAAAAATTGGGCTATTTCAACTTGCTCGGCCTGCATGGGTGGTCCTTGTGGCTTTAATCTAGTTGAATTGTGGGCTTAATTGGCTATTTTTTCAAAGAAAAATAGCCAATTAGCGTAATTAGTTAGTCTAACTGCTCCAGCTCTTGGGCTAATTGCTTTGATTCATCGCCACGAGGACTGGTAAAGCGGGCTAACCCTAAATAAATCACCGGTGTTAAGTAAAGCGTAAACAATACCGCTAACGCGAGTCCACCAAATACCACCCAGCCAATGGCGTTACGTGCTTCTGCTCCTGCACCTGTTGACATAATTAGGGGTAACGCACCGAGTAAGGTCGATATTAAGGTCATGGTGATTGGTCTTAAACGTACCAATGCAGCTTGTTCAACCGCTTTTCGAACACTCAGCCCCTGATCTCTTAATTGATCAGCAAACTCGACTAATAAAATTGCATTTTTAGCGATTAACCCAATTAACATCACTAGGCCTATTTGCGAGTAAATATTTAGTGAGGTGCCGGTTAAATATAGCGCTAGAATGGCCGATGTAATCCCAAATGGTACAGTGATCATTACTACAATTGCGCTGTTAACATTTTCAAATTGCGCCGCAAGTACTAAAAACACAATTAAAAATGCCAATACGTAGGTCATTAATACTTCGTTGGAGGTTTCTTCAAATGTCAGTGCTTCCCCTTTAAATGCAAGAGTAATACCTGCTGGTAATGATTGCTCAGACACTTGTTTTATTTGTTCCACTAAGGTGGCAATTGTTAAGCCCTCAGGCAGCTCCATACTGAGCTCTATGGCACGGCGCTGAGCATGACGCTCAAGCTCTGCGGCAACCCCTTCCTCTGAAATGTTAGCGACACTACTTAGCGGCACCAATTGATTATTACGGGCTCTAATAAACAAGTTTGCTAAATCACTTGGGTCGTTAATAGTTTGATTTTGTGCCTGTAGCATAATAGGAATAGATTGATCGCCTATGTTTAAATCAGCGATATCGTCACCATTAATAGCGGCTCTTAAAGTAATTGCGATATCACTTAAAGACACGCCAAGTTCTTCTGCGCGTCGTCTGTCGATA
The DNA here is from genome assembly GCF_023161865.1 of Pseudoalteromonas sp. 2CM36K. NCBI lineage: Bacteria > Pseudomonadati > Pseudomonadota > Gammaproteobacteria > Alteromonadales > Pseudoalteromonadaceae > Pseudoalteromonas > Pseudoalteromonas sp. 2CM36K. The sequence continues at coordinate 117,719 of NZ_JALNTK010000011.1, read as the reverse complement.
TTAACACGCAATTGTGGCTGCGATGGCTGATACGATACTCTTACTGGCGCAACCTCTGGCACGGCTTTTTCAAGATCAGCTGAGAACTGCTGTGCAGCCTTAAATATTTCAAGGTAATCTTGTCCCAGTAAAGCGATTTCTATGCCGCCACCTTGGCCACGTAAATTTAAGCTATTTGCACCACCTGGGTAAGCAGGTGCACCAGGGATGTTGCCTAAAGGCTGGCGAATTTTATTAATAATTTCTTGTTGGCTAAAGTTACGTTCATCCCAATGCTTTAATGGCACAGTAATAAACACAATATTGGGATCCCATTGCCCAACCACAGTGTAAATAGACTCAATTTCACCACTTTCAACGAAAGGCAGTAAGGTATCTTCCATTTTAATGGCTTGTCTATCCATAAAATTTAAGCCTACGCCATCAGGTCCGCGGGCAAATATTCTAATTTTACCGCGGTCTTCAGTAGGGAGCAGTTCGTTATCTAAACTCATATACAAAGCACCCGAACCGCCTGCAACTAATAAACAAACAATAAAGGTAACCCACGCATGATCCAGTACTTTATGAATTGTTTTGGTATAAATATTGGCAAGCACGTTACCAAATTTAGCAAAGGGGTGAAAACCACCTTGTTTGAGTTTTAATTTTGAGGTGAGCGCCGGCACTAACGATAACGCAACAAAGCTAGATATAATTACCGCACCAGCTAGTACGCCACCAAACTCCCTAAATAAACGCCCTGCTGTAGAGGGTAAAAATGCGATGGGTACAAACACAGCCGCTAACACTGCAGTGGTGGCAATAACGGCGAAAAATACTTCGCGGGTACCAACAACCGCTGCGGCACGCCTTCCAAGGCCTAACCCTCGCTGGCGTTGAATATTTTCACTCACTACAATTGCATCATCAACAATTAATCCTGTCGCTAATACCAGTGCTAATAAGGTTAAAATATTAATTGAAAACCCAAGTGCCCATATCAGTGCTAATGAACCTATAAGCGCAACAGGAATGGCAAATGCTGGGACTAGTGTTGCACGCCATGAACCAATAAACACCCACAAGGTGATGATCACTAGCAGTACCGTCAGTACTAATGAGTTAATCACTTCATCTACTGAGCTTCTAATAAACTGCGCATCATCTGATGTTAGCGTAAACTCCATCTCTGGAAAGCGCTCACGCATTCCCTCTATAAGGTTGAGTACTTCATCAGAAATTTCGATGGTGTTGGACTGTGCTTGGCGAATAATTTCCATGCCGATAACAGGTTTACCATTGAGCCTTACCATAGAGCGCGGATCGGCAGGACCAAAGTACACGGCAGCAATATCGCTAATGCGAGTATCGCCCTGGATTATAATGTCGCCCACCTGTGCGGGGGTAACAGACGTTGCATCAGCGCGCACTATTATTTGCTGATCGTTTGATTTTAAACTCCCTGCAGGCACATCAAAGGGGGCTTGCCTGAGTACATCGGCGACATCTGGAATAGTTAAGTTAAAGCTGCTGAGCTTTAATGGATCAATGCGAACCCTAAGCACACGTTCTCTATCGCCGTTTAATCGTACGTCGGCAACGCCAGGGATAGTTAAAAACTGCGGCGCTAAATCAACATCAACCCGCTCTGTTAATGCCTCTAACGATAAACTTTCGCTTGATACTGTTAATGAAACTACTGCTTCAGCGTCGTTATCAGCCTTAATAATAGAAACGCGCTCTACCTCTTCAGGGAGCTCTCTTTGCACTCGAGCAACTGACTCACGCGTTTCATTAGCGGCATCATCCAGATTAACACCCGGTCTAAATTCAACCACAATGCGTGAATTACCTTCTTCACTTTGTGCACGAATCGATTTAACACCGCTCACGCGGGCCACGGCACCTTCAAGTTTACTGGTAACTTCGGTATCAACGGTTTCAGGTGAACCACCAGGGAACGAGGCTGATACGGTAATACGGGGTCTGTCTACATCTGGAAGCTCTCGAACTTCTACGCCTGCTATGGCGGCAATTCCGGCAATAATAATCAGTAAATTCAGTACCACAATAAGCACTGGGCGGCGAATAGCCATTGATGGCAAGTCTTGCATCATAGGTTGCTGTTTCATGGCTACTCCTGCGTATTAGCGATTGGCGCTGAGAAGCTTAGCTCTTGGTTAGCTCGTAAGCGTTGTACGCCCTCTACCACTAAGTTATCTTGTTCTTTTAAAGCCCCCGAAACTAATAAACGACCAGCAAGTCGTTGTTCAATTTTCACATCAATTCGAGTGGCTTTTTTACCAACACTTGTCCAAACGTAAGGGCCTGTTGCTCCCCACAGTAATGCCGCTTCAGGTACAGCAGCAAAACGTTGTCCTTCTACTTCAATATGAACACGAAAACTCATGCCGGGTAAAAACTTTTGCTGCGGGTTTTCAAGCTGCGCTTTTACACGTAAGGTGCGAGTTTGTGGGTCTATTCGTGAATCTAGATAAGCAATTTTTGCGTTTACAGCATTTTGTGACTGCCAAGGGAATACTTTTACATTGCCTTTATTGCGCAGCATATAAACGGCCGATTCTGGGGCGTTAAAGTTTATATATAAAGCACGCGTATCATCAATACTTGCAATCGCCGTTTGGGGAGTAATTCTGTCACCCACTTCAACGTCGGTAAGTCCCATAGTGCCGTTAAAAGGCGCACGAACTTGGCGGTCTTCAAATTCTGTTTCTGCTTGGGTAAGGGTCACTTTTGCTAATTCAACAACTGTTTTTGCATCATCCACATCACTCTGTGGCACAGCCCCTTTTGCTTGGCTTTGCTTTAAACGTGCGAGGGTTCTTTGGGTGTCAGCAAGTTTTATTTTTGCCTCTTCAAGTGCCGCTTTTTGTCTGCGTGAATCAAGTTCGAGTAACACATCACCGGCCTTTACGCTATCACCCGGTTTAAAATGCACCGCCGTTACTTTATCGCCCACAGCCGGATATAAAATAACCGAATGAATTGCTTCGGCGTTACCGACAGCCTGAACTTGCTCTTTAGCACGTTCCATCGCTACCTGCTCCACCACGACATTGGCACTCTTTACAGATAAACTTAACGACATTAAAGAAAAAAACACGCTGGTAAAAAGAATTCGCGATTTCAAAGGAGCACCCTAATTAATTATTATTTGCATTATGTTACGCAGTTTAACAGCTCTATGATCAATAAATAGCTAAGTACGATAAATTAGCAAAACAATAAGCTGAAATTAAGCATGCTTGCCACTCTACATATTTTTACAGCTGCATACAAAATCCACACATATTTAAATTACATTTATGACTATGATTTAGCTCATCAATATTTTTAATAAAGGCACATTTATGAAAAAGAGTTTAATTATGGTGATCTTGCTATCAGGCTGTGCATCACAAGGGGTTGATCGGGCCGATCAAAATCAAGTCGTTAAACGTTATTATGCGTCTGTTGAATCAATACAAAAAGTAACACTCTCCTCAGAAGTGGGGACTGGAATAGCTGCTGGTGCGGGGTTTGGCTTTGTAGATAGCTTAGATGGCAACAAAGAAGAAATGATTGGCGGCGCGATTGTTGGTGGATTAGTCGGTGGATTATTTACTGCTTTATTTGAAGGGGGTAATAGCGCGTATCAGTATAATTTATATGCTGCTGATAAAGGTGAATTTACCGTTATTCAAAAGAAAAAGCTCGATAAAAACACAAAATGTGTGCTCGTCAATGCTGCAAATAAGGTCACGCTCTCTACTACAGATGCAAGCAATTGTGAAAAGAGTATAAAATAAAAAACCTCAGTTAAGACTGAGGTTTTTTTTAATAACGTACAAACTAAATGTACCGCTTATTTATTTCGCTGTGCGTCTTTTTGCGCTTTTTTAGCTTCTTTACGTTGTTGTAAAACAACTTGTGCTTCGTTACCAATGTGGCCTTCACCGCGCGCTTGAGCAAGCTCTATTTGCTTTTGGCGCTCTGCAAAGCGAGCGCGTTGTTCATCGGTTACATTGTCAATACAGTGGTGACACGACACCCCTTCCATGTATTCTGGCTTTTGCTTTTCTTCTTCTGTGATAGGCATGCGACATGCATGACACTGATCGTATGAGCCTTTTTGTAAGTCATGATTTACCGCTACACGGTTATCAAATACAAAGCACTCGCCTTCCCACATGGTTTCTTCTTTTGGCACTTCTTCTAGGTATTTTAATATGCCGCCTTCAAGGTGGTATACCTCATCAAAACCTTGCTCTTTCATATAGGCTGTTGATTTTTCACAGCGAATACCACCAGTACAAAACATGGCTACTTTTTTATGTTTTGATGGGTCTAGGTTTTCTTTGGCCCACTGAGGGAATTCACGGAATGTTTTAGTGTTTGGGTCTACTGCGTTTTGAAACGTACCAATTTCAATTTCGTAATCATTACGGGTATCAACAAGGATCACCTCTGGATCAGAAATAAGAGCATTCCATTCATGTGGTTTAACATAACTGCCCACTACTTTTAATGGGTCTACGCCTTCAACACCCATAGTCACAATTTCTTTTTTCAGCTTAACTTTAGTGCGGTAAAACGGGCATTCGTCATCGTATGATTCTTTCGTTACGATGTCATTTAGATTCTCTTGTGTATCTAACCATGCTAGTAAGTTATCTATTCCTTGGCGTTTAGCTGATACAGTACCGTTAATACCTTCAGCAGCAAGTAATAAAGTACCACGTACTTCGTTGGCTTCCATTACTTCTAAGAGTGGTTTACGTAGTGCTTCAAAGTTTGGTAAAGCTACAAATTTATACATAGCACATACTACAAAGTGCTCGTTTGTTACATCATTTTTATGAACAGCAGTCATTTTGCTTCCTATTTTGCTTTGATAGCCTTAAGTGGCGTTTACCGAATCGTAAATCCGGCGCATATGGGGCGCGTATTTTACGCTTTTTTTATTTAAATGCAAAAAAATGGATGATAATGCGCTTTTTACTGTTAGCGCAGTAGCTCAGTGGGCTATAATGCGCGAATAAATTTATACAGACTTGCTCATATTGGAGAAACATACATTGCACTTTACTGATCTTGGGATTGATACTCGCCTAGAAACACAATTAGCGCACCAAGGGATCACCCAGCCTACCGATATTCAAGCTCATGCTGTGCCAACGGCACTGGCGGGACATGACATTTTCGCTCAGTCAAAAACTGGGTCAGGCAAAACTTTAGCGTTTTTATTACCGGCTGTGCAGCGTGTAATGAAACAAAAAGCACTCAGTAAACGTGATCCTCGTGTACTTATTGTTGCTCCAACTCGTGAGCTTGCGACCCAAGTTTTTACTCAACTTCGATTACTTATTGCCGGTACCAACATAAAGGCCGTTAAAATCCTCGGTGGCGAAAATTTTAACGACCAAATTAAAGCACTGCGTAACGACCCTCATTTTGTTGTCGCCACACCTGGGCGTTTAGCCGATCATTTAAAGCAACGTTCATTACAATTAAGTGGCCTAGAATTACTTATATTCGATGAAGCTGACCGTATTTTAGATTTAGGTTTTACCGATCAACTTAAACTAATTAATGAACTGGCCGATCATCGTCTTCGTCAAACTTTATTGTTTTCGGCGACATTAGATCATGCTCAAGTTGATGCGTTATCGCGTAATTTATTAAAAAAACCAAAACAAATTATGCTCAGTGCGGCCAATGAACAACACAGTGATATTAAACAAACATTGTACTTAGCTGACCACCTTGATCATAAAGAAGCACTGCTTGAGCACTTTTTAAACCAAGATAACGTTGGCCAGTGCATTATATTTACTGCCACACGAGCTGATACCAGCCGTTTAAGTGAATCATTAAATAGTAAAGGCTTTAAATCTGTCGCATTAGCTGGGGATTTAACTCAAGGTAAGCGCCTTGATATTATGGATGCGTTTAGCCGTGAAAACTTTAAAATATTAATTACTACAGATGTTGCTTCGCGCGGTTTAGATTTACTCAGTGTTACCCATGTTATTAACTTTGATTTACCGAAACACGCCGAAGAATACGTTCATCGTATTGGTCGTACTGGTCGTGCTGGTTTTAAAGGTAACGCATTATCACTTGTGGGCCCTAAAGATTGGGCAAGTTACTTGGCAATAAAATCATTTTTAAATGATGAGTTATCGTTTGCTGCTGTTGAGGGTTTAAAAGCGAAATTTAAAGGCATTAAAGAGAAAAAAGTAGCGCCAATTAAACTGACTAAAAAAGCAGTGACTACTGATAAGCTACAGCCAAAACGAAAAGCAAAACCGAAAAAGCCAACGACCCCAATTAAAGCACCTCTTAATATTGATGGTGATACCCCGATGCGTCGTAAAAAAAAGCCTGAGCAGGAATAATTATGAGTTACCTAGGAACCACCCAAACCCTTTTTGTTAAAGAAGTCAGCAACGAAGGTGCCTATTTAGATGGGCATGACTTAGGTGAAGTTTTTTTACCTAAACATGAAATAAAACATGAGCTTGAAGCTGGCGATAGCATCAGCGTATTCATATTTTTAGATAATGCAAACCTGCCGACAGCCACAACTAAAAAGCCGCATGCTCAAGTCGGTGAATATGCCCTACTGCGTGTAAAAGAAATAAACAGCATAGGCGCGTTTTTAGATTGGGGCTTAGAAAAAGACGTACTCGCACCGTTTAATGAACAAAAACCACGTATGCAAGAAGGCTACTCATATTTAGTACGTTTATATCTTGATAACGCCAGTCAGCGTATTTGTGCCTCAACTAACTTTAACCGTTTTTTATCAAAAGATGAGCCTCAGTATAGTCATTTACAAGAAGTTGACTTAATTGTTGCAGGCAAAACTGATATTGGTTACAAGGTGCTTATTGAAGAATCTCATTTTGGCGTCGTGTTTTACAACATGGTGTTTAAGAACCTGTTTGTTGGTCAAAAGCTAAAAGGATTTATTCAAAAGGTACGTGAAGACGGAAAAATTGACGTCATACTTGAAAAACCAGGCATGGGTAAAGTAAGCAAGCTTGGTGAAAAAATAATGGAAAAACTAAAAGATGAAGGTGGCATATTAGCCATAGGCGATAAGTCTGAACCTGAATTAATTAAAAAAGTATTTTCGACCAGCAAAGCAAACTACAAAAAAGCCATTGGCGGTTTATTTAAACAAGGCTTAATTGATATTGAAGCTAAGTCTATTCGTTTAAAATAATTAAATAAAAAGCCACTTAAATTTTAAACCTAAGTGGCTTTTTAGTATCTGAAATTTATAACCTAATGTTTTTATAAGGTAAGGTACAGCGAGAATATTCATTTGAATATTCAATTAATACTTTTTTAGAATCTAAATTTAATGGCGCTAGCCTAAAAACTTTTTCTGTACACTCATTTTGCATTTCATCATGTGTCGCAACACAGTCTCTGCTGCTAACATCTATTCCTGCTAACACACCTTCATTGGTGTAACACAGATGCTGGGCATAATTTTGAGCAATTTTTTTAAACTTGAATAAATCAACGGGGTAACCAGATACCAAGTCAGTAACGTTTGAAACATCATCATACACTTTAGTTGAAAAAACATATTTATTAACAGCAAGGCCACTAATGATAATTACAACTAAAAATATTATTATACGCAAATCAAATCCCTCACTGCACACCCGTAATTTAAATGTAGCACAAAGAAAAGCAGTTGTAAGGAACTGCTCTTAATTATGCTAATTTTAAATTTAAGCTATTGATTCATTTACATCATTTAGTACTTTTACAGGGTTTTGTGCCTGGGTGATCGGACGCCCAATCACTAAATAGTCACTACCCGCTTCAATCGCTTCTTTAGGTGTCATAATACGTTTTTGATCGCCCGCATCACTGTCCGCTGGGCGAATACCTGGCGTAACTAATTTAAACTCTTTCCCTAAAGTAGCCTTTAAACTTTGCGCTTCTTGCGCGGAACAAACAACACCATCAAGCCCTGCTTGCTTTGTCAATTTAGCTAAATGCATAACTTGCTCTTGGGGAGATTTAGTTATACCTAAACGCTCAAGTTCAGCTTCGTCCATGCTGGTTAATACAGTTACTGCAATAAGTAATGGCGCTTTGTCGCCAAACTGCTCAAGTGCTTGTTTAGCTTTATGCATCATTTCATAACCGCCCGATGCATGTACATTGACCATCCATACACCCATTTTAGCCGCAGCAGTCACCGCTTTAGCAACGGTATTTGGAATATCGTGAAACTTTAAATCTAAAAATACATCAAAACCTAAATCGACCAATTCTTTAACAAATGCAGGACCAAAATAAGTAAACATTTCTTTGCCCACTTTTAATCGACAGGTATCTGGTGATAACTGTTTTACAAATGCTAAAGCAGTTTGCTGATCATCATAATCAAGCGCGATAAGAATTTTTTTTGATTTTTCGAAAGACATAACTATCCTACTAGTGAGCGAAAAGTATAAAGATTAAAATCCGTCTAAGCCTCTGCTAGGCACAATGGTTTCCCAGTGTTTACATGAAGGGCAATTCCAATAAATGGTGTAGCTAGTAAAGCCACAATGCTGACATTGAAAGTCGGGCTTAGTAGCGATATATGAGGTAACAAGTTTATCTATTTGATTAAGCACATCTTTTGTATTTTTATTTTCGGCGCTCATTAACTGCAATAAAAAACTAAAACCACGAATTGTGGGCTGACGTTTTAAACTATCAGTTAAAAACTCAAAGGCTTGTTCTGTATGGCCTTGCTCAAGCAACGCTTGGCAGTGTTGTATTTTTATCATTACTCCACCTTTTTCTAATAACTCCGCAACGAGTTCATGAAACTGATGGGTTAATTTTAGTTGCTTATAACTATGCGCTAACTTTTCAATAAACAATGGCGCAAAAAAAGTAAATTGGCAGATGAGTTCTCGCCAATAGTAAATTGCTTTTACGTAATCTTCTTTGGTGTAAGCTGACAGTCCAAGCTCATATAAAGGCCTAATTGTTTTAAAGTTTAAACTGATGGCTTTACGCATAAGTTGTGGGTTATTACTGGCAATGGCATGCTCACAGTAAAAATTAGCGATGGCTTTAAAGTGTTGTTCTTTTGAAAAAAGCTCAGTATGCGCTTCAAACATATTAATGCCTTTTTCCCATTCACGGGTTTGTGAATATAAAGAAATAATAGGATCGAGTGCATCTGCATGGCTATTTTTTACCAGCCATATTAAATGTTCCTCTGCGCTGTCTAATAAGCCAGCCATAATATAATCTTCGGCTAGTTCTAAACGGCTATTAGCGGCTTGTTTTTCGTTAAGGCTTGGGTGTTTTAGCAGCAGTTCGTGAATTTTTATTGCGCGGTCAAGCTCACCACGACGGCGAAACATGGTTGCTAAAGTAGAGTAATGTTCAACAGAGTCAGCAGCTACTTCGAGCAAATTAATTAAGTGCTCAAGCCCCTGATCTTCTTCTCTATCCAGTAAAAACTTTAAGCCTTTACTGTACTCAGAAGTAATTTGACGATTAAACTGATGAGCCTGATTTTTTGCACTGTTTTTCCCCATGATCCAACCATATCCGGCAGCAACGGGAAGCAGTAAAAACAACAGCTCAATCATAATTAGGTGTCTTTGTTGGCAATACGCTTATTATTATCTTTTTCAGGCGTTAATTGCTTTTTTAAACGGTAATTTTGCCACTTTAATTGCGTGAACAATTTAAAACTCACAAAACAACCCACTACAACACCTAGCAAAAAGCAGATACTTAGTATAACGGCTAAAGGTAATGTATTACTGGCTATTATGTAGTTAATTTGTGTTAATTGTGGATTTTGCGAACCCAATACAAACGCACCAATTAAAAAAAGTGCCGCCAGAATAATTTTTAATACCTTGAACAAGTAACTACTCCAATAATTTTACTAAGCAATGCTCTCGTTTACACGGTCACGTAGTTCTTTGCCTGGCTTAAAATGAGGTACATGCTTACCATCTAACTCTACAGTTTCTCCTGTTTTAGGGTTACGGCCTGTACGAGGCGCACGGTAATGCAAAGAGAAACTTCCAAAACCTCGGATCTCAATACGATCTGAAGAAGATAATGAGCCGGCCATTTGTTCAAGAATCTCTTTAACAGCGTTCTCAACATCTTTCACAGGAATATGTGAATGTTGTTCAGCAAGTGTTTCTATCAGTTCTGACTTAGTCATAGCGTTTCCTTAAAAAGAAATAGTGGAAGGGCATAAACTGCCCTTCCAATTAAAAGACTATAATTAATTAGTCTTTTTGTGCATTTGCGAAAGCAGCTGCCATTGCGTTTTCAAACACTGGCTCTTCTTTCTTAAGCTTCTCTAGTACTTCTTTCTCTTCTGCTTCGAAAAGAGCTTTAACAGATAAGCTTAAAGTGCGGTTCTTACGATCAACACCAACGTATTTAACTTCAATCTCGTCGCCTACAGAAACAACAGTAGTTGCATCTTCAACGCGCTCTTGAGCGATATCAGCTACACGGATGTAACCTTCAACGCCTTCGATAAGTTCAACAGTTGCGCCTTTCGCATCAACTTCAGTCACTTTACCTTTAACAATAGCACCTTTTTTGTTTGCATCAAGGTAGTTATTGAATGGGTCAGCTTCGATTTGCTTAACACCTAGAGAGATACGTTCACGCTCTGGGTCAACTTGCAATACGATAGCAGTGATTTCGTCGCCTTTCTTGAATTCACGTACAGCTTCTTCGCCAGGTGTATTCCAAGAAATGTCTGAAAGGTGTACAAGACCATCAATACCACCGTCAAGACCGATAAAGATACCGAAGTCAGTGATTGATTTGATCTTACCAGTAACTTGGTCGCCTTTGTTTTGTAGACGAGCAAATTCCTGCCAAGGATTAGCAATACATTGCTTAAGACCAAGAGAAATACGACGACGCTCTTCATCGATTTCAAGAACCATAACTTCAACAGTGTCACCTAGAGAAACAACTTTTGAAGGGTGGATGTTCTTGTTAGTCCAATCCATTTCAGAAACGTGTACTAGACCTTCAACGCCTTCTTCGATTTCTACGAAGCAACCGTAATCAGTAAGGTTAGTTACACGACCAGAAAGCTTAGAACCTTCTGGGTAACGACCAGCGATAGCTGCCCATGGATCTTCGCCAAGCTGTTTAAGGCCTAGAGATACACGAGTTTTATCTTTGTCGAATTTAAGAACTTTAACTGCGATTTCGTCGCCAACATTAACGATTTCTGAAGGGTGCTTAACACGCTTCCACGCCATGTCAGTGATGTGTAGTAGACCATCAACACCACCAAGGTCAACGAATGCACCGTAGTCAGTAAGGTTCTTAACGATACCTTTAACTTCTTGACCTTCAACAAGGTTAGCAAGAAGCTCTTCACGCTCTTGTGAGTTTTCAGATTCGATAACTGCACGACGTGAAACAACAACGTTGTTACGTTTTTGATCAAGCTTGATTACTTTAAATTCAAGCTCTTTGCCTTCAAGGTGAGTTGTGTCACGTACTGGACGAACATCAACAAGTGAACCAGGTAGGAAAGCACGGATTGAATCAACTTCAACTGTGAAACCGCCTTTAACTTTACCGTTGATAACACCAGTAACAGTTTCTTGCTCTTCACATGCTTTCTCAAGACGGATCCACGCTTCGTGACGCTTCGCTTTCTCGCGAGAAAGGATAGTTTCACCGAAACCGTCTTCGATTGCATCTAGTGCAACATCTACTTCGTCGCCTACAGCAACTTCTAGTTCACCAGCAGCATTTTTGAACTGCTCTGCAGGGATAGCACTTTCTGATTTAAGACCAGCATCTACAAGTACAATGTTATTCTCGATAGAAATAACTGTACCTTTAACGATAGAGCCTTGCTCTGCTTCAAAACCCTTTAAGCTTTCTTCAAATAACTGCGCAAAATTTTCTGACATACGAATATACGTCTCATATATTAATACCAATAAGCAACCATGCTGCATGGGGTTGTTAAAATAGCACTGGCATCCTGCTGGTGCATAAAATGTATTTAGCTTCGTTTAGGAAGCTTACCTTCTGAGATGCTCGCATCTAATAAAGTTATAACTTTATCAAACACTTGCTGAGCGTTAAGCTCGCTAGTATCAAGCTCAATCGCATCCTCTGCAGGTACAAGCGGCGCAACGGCACGATTCATATCGCGATCATCACGTGCTTGAATGTCCTGTAATAGACCACTTAGTGTAACATCAAGCCCGCGCTCATTCAACTCAACAAAACGTCTGCGAGCACGTTCTTCTGCACTTGCGGTTAGAAATATCTTTAATGGCGCATCTGGAAATACCACAGTGCCCATATCGCGGCCATCGGCAATTAAACCGTTTTCTGTTCTAAACGCACGCTGGCGGCGAAGCAACGCTTCTCGAACACGCGGTAATGCGGCTACTTTAGACGCTGCAGCACCTACTTCTTCATTTCGAATAGTGGTTGTGACATCTTCGCCTTCTAAAATAATCTTTCCTGCATTAGTGTCATTGTCTATCAAAAACTGCACATCAAGATTTGCAGCTAGTGGGACAAGTGCTTCCTCGTTATCTAAAGCAATTTGGTGATGAAGTGCTGCAAGTGATAGTACGCGATAAATTGCTCCGCTATCTAACACATCCCAGCCTAATTTTTCAGCCAATAGGCGACAAACAGTTCCTTTACCAGAACCACTTGGGCCATCTACGGTGATTACGGGCATTAATAACGCCGGCATTTAAAACCTCCTTCAATGCACACCAAAATAAACCGCCACATTATACGCCAATTAATAAAGATTATCCGCTTTTAGTATGTAACTTTTTATAAATACTTATAAATAGCTTATTTACTGACAGATGCTAACACTTTGAAAAATTTTGGGAATGTCTTATAAGTACAAGCCGGATCGTTAATCGTTATAGGCTTGCCCCCTACCGCTACCATTGCAAAGCACATGGCTATACGGTGATCGTCGTAGGTATCTACAGCCACATTATTAAAATGTTTTGGCGGTGTGATCTCAATAAAGTCGTGCCCTTCAACCACGTTAGCCCCTACTTTTTTAAGCTCGGTGGCCATCGCATGTAAACGGTCAGTTTCTTTTACCCGCCAGTTATAAATATTACGAATAGCGGTTGGCCCTTTTGCAAACAAGGCAACAGTCGCCAGGGTCATTGCAGCATCAGGTATAGCATTAGCATCAATATCAATACCGTTAAGCTCACCTTTACGAACAACTAAACGCTCGTCATACCAATCAATTTTGGCACCGACCTGCTCCATCACTTTAGCAAAGCCAATATCACCTTGAACTGATTTAGCGCCGACGCCTTTAATTTCTATTTCGCCACCGGCAATTGCTGCAGCAGCAATAAAATAAGAAGCCGATGAAGCATCACCTTCAACCATTATGCGCTCAACAGCTTGGTATTGCTGAGCACCTTTAACGAAGAACGTGGTGTAATTATCATGCTCAACAGCCACACCAAAGCGCGCCATCACATCCAGAGTAATATCAATATAAGGCTTAGAGACTAAGGTGCCTTTAATTTTAATGTGTGTATCGCCTTTAAATAACGGCGCAGCCATGAGCAGCGCCGTTAAAAATTGACTTGAAATACTGCCGTCAATTTCGACTTCACCGCCGGCTATTTGCCCACCGATAATTTTAAGTGGTGGGTAATCTTTATTTTTTAAATAACTAACATCCCCCCCGAGCGCTTGTAAAGCATCAACTAAATGCCCTATAGGGCGCTCTTCCATGCGCGGCTCGCCAATTAATTCATATTCACCAGATACTGCAGCAAGTACCGCAGTTAGAGGACGATACGCAGTGCCTGCATTTCCTAAAAATAATGGCTCATTGGGCGTTTTAAATACACCGCCGACCCCTTCCACAGTTGCCACAGTACGATCATCATTAAGGGTTACATTAACACCTAATAATTTTAATGCACCTAGCATATGGCGAATATCATCGCTATCAAGCAGGTTTTCTACAACGGTAGTCCCTTGAGCCAGCGCAGCTAATAATAAAATACGGTTTGATAGGCTTTTAGACCCAGGTAGAATAACACTGCCATTAACACGAGAAATTGGCTCTAAGCGTAGTTGTTCCATTAGCTGTGCTCCTTAGCAAATGCCGCCATAAAATCTACCAATGCTTGTACACCTTCAAGTGGCATAGCATTATAAATGCTAGCACGCATACCACCCACTATTCTATGCCCCTCTAGGGCAAGTAAACCGGCTTCTTTAGATTGCGTTACAAACTTTTCGTTTAAGCTTTCATCATTTAACCAAAATGGTACATTCATACGAGAGCGACAATGCGGCGCAACTTTATTGGTATAAAAAGGCGATTCATCAATAAAGTCATAAAGCAGCTTAGCTTTAGCAATATTTTGTGCTTCCATTGCTTTGACGCCACCATTTTGCTCTAGCCATTCAAATACTTCGGCTGCTAGGTACCACGCAAAAGTAGGCGGTGTATTAAACATGCTGCCTTGTTTTGCCTCAAGGGCGTAATCTAAAATACCCGGCTTAGCGAGCCCTTCACGCTCAAGTAGCGTTTTGCGAACAATCACAATAGCAATGCCCGACGGACCGATATTTTTTTGTGCACCCGCGTAGATTAAATCAAATTTATTAACGTCGATTTCGCGCGATAAAATAGTCGATGACATATCGGCCACAATCGGCGCCGTTGGATGACTGGGTACATCAAATATTTCAAGGCCGTCTACGGTTTCATTCGGGCAATAGTGAATGTAAGACGCATCTGCAGGTAAAACCCAATCGGCTACCTGCTTAATAGAAAACAGGCCGTTATCATCATTGCGCACATCAACAGCGTGTGTATTTGTAAACTTATCGGCTTCGCTGGTTGCACTTTTTGACCACACGCCGTTCTCACAATACACCGCTTTTTTTCCATCAACATGGAGGTTTAAAGGCACGGCACTAAATTGTCCTCGACCGCCGCCGTGCATAAACAGCACTTCAAACTCATCACTAATATTCATTAAACGACGCAGACTAGCTTCACACTTAGCCGTTAATGCTAAAAATTCTTTACTGCGATGGCTCATTTCCATTACTGAAACGCCAAGCCCTTGCCAGTCTAAAAACTCTTTTTGTGCTTTTTGCATTACAGCCGGTGGTAACATTGCAGGGCCTGCACAAAAATTATATATACTCATTACCTTTTCCTCATTCCAGTAATTTACTGTTTAACTTGAATTAAACTAATTCAAGTGTCTTTAGTTTTTTTCAACCATATAAAAAAAGCGGCCAAGGCCGCTTTTTTCAATCTAATTATTCTGAAGGAGGATTGTCATCCGCCACTTCATCAATAACTGTATCTACTGTTTCAACGTCTTCGATATCAACTAAGTCACTTTCAGTCACTTCAATCTCTTCGATACGTTGTAAACCAACTACTTGCTCTTCGTCAATAGTTCTGATCAAAATAACACCTTGGGTGTTACGTCCAACCGTAGAAACTTCATTAACGCGAGTACGTACTAAGGTACCACGATTCGAAATAATCATTATTTCGTCGTTGTCATCAACCTGTACAGCACCAACAACAGCACCGTTACGCTCACTCACTTTGATTGATACAACACCTTGTGTTGCACGACTCTTCGATGGGTAATCTTCAAGTTGAGTACGCTTGCCGTAACCATTTTCTGTCACTGTTAATATTGCGCCATCATTCTTTGGTACAATAAGTGATACAACACGCTGATCGTCTGGCATCTTAATACCACGAACACCCGTTGCAGTTCGGCCCATAGGACGTACACCTTTGAAACGGATTTCAGGTTTGCCTTCTTCGTCTAGTACTGGGTTACCATTTTCATCAACGACAGCCGTTTCTTCAGCCTCTTTAAAGCGAACAACTTTACCCGCATCAGTGAACAACATAATTTCGTTGCTGCCATCGGTAATATCAACACCGATTAAGCTATCACCTTCGTTTAAGTTAACCGCAATGATTCCGCTTGCACGTTGACGACTGTATGCCGTTAATGGCGTCTTCTTAACCGTACCGAACGCCGTCGCCATAAAGATGTATTTATCATCTTCATAATCGCGTACTGGCAGGATTGCAGTAATACGTTCATCTGCTTCAAGTGGTAATAAGTTAACAATTGGCTTACCGCGCGCTGCACGACTGGCAAGTGGCAACTGGTATACTTTAAGCCAATATAAACGACCCGCTGTAGAGAAACAAAGAATAGTATCGTGAGTGTTGGCAACCAATAAACGTTCAATGAAATCTTCATCTTTCATCTTAGTTGCTGACTTGCCTTTACCACCACGACGCTGGGCTTCGTAATCACTTAACGCTTGGTACTTAACGTACCCTTCGTGTGACAAGGTCACAACCACGTTTTCTTCGTTGATTAAATCTTCAAGGCTTATATCGTGTGCAGCGGCATTAATTTCAGTGCGGCGCTCATCACCATATTGCTCTTTAATTTCAACGAGCTCATCACGAATAACTTCCATTAAACGTTCCGGACTTGCCAAAATTAATAATAGTTCGGCAATTAGGTCGAGTAACGATTGGTACTCAGTTAGAATTTTTTCGTGCTCAAGACCAGTAAGTTTGTGTAAACGTAAGTCTAATATTGCTTGGGCTTGCTGCTCAGAAATATAATACTGACCATCACGAATACCCAGTTCGCTTGCTAACCAATCTGGGCGTGCTACGTTGTCTTCGCCTGCTTTATCAAGCATGGCTTTAACATTACCTAATTCCCAAGGACGCGCTGTTAGTGCAACTTTTGCTTCAGCGGGCGTAGGCGACTTACGAATAAGTTCGATAATTGGGTCAATGTTTGCCAGTGCAATCGCTAAACCTTCTAGCGTATGTGCACGGTCGCGAGCTTTGCGTAAATCAAATACCGTACGACGGGTAACAACTTCACGGCGGTGAATAATAAACTCTTCAAGCATTTCTTTTAAGTTGAAACACTTGGGCTGGTTATTAATTAACGCAACCATATTCATACCAAACACAGTTTGTAACTGAGTTTGTGAATAAAGGTTGTTTAGAATAACTTCACCTACGTCACCACGTTTGATCTCAATAACGATACGCATACCGTCTTTATCTGATTCATCACGTAATGCGCTGATCCCTTCAATTTTTTTATCTTTAACTAGCTCGGCGATTTTTTCAATCAAACGTGCTTTGTTAACTTGGTAAGGGATTTCATGAACAATAATTGTTTCACGGCCGGTTTTCTCATCGGTTTCAATCTCAGCTCGCGCACGCATGTACACTTTACCGCGACCGGTTTGATAAGCTTGTTCAATGCCTTTTTTACCGTTGATAATTGCCGCAGTTGGGAAATCTGGACCTGGAATATAATCCATTAACTCGGTAATGGTTAACTCAGGGTTTTGAATAAGCGCTAAACAGCCATTCACTACTTCTGTTAAGTTATGTGGCGGAATATTTGTCGCCATACCAACAGCAATACCTGACGAACCATTAACTAACAGGTTAGGTATTTTAGTCGGTAATACATCAGGAATTTGCTCTGTGCCATCGTAGTTAGGCACAAAATCAACCGTTTCTTTTTCAAGATCGGCTAATAATTCGTGCGACATTTTTGCCATACGTACTTCTGTATAACGCATTGCCGCTGCTGAATCACCATCAACCGAACCAAAGTTACCCTGACCATCAACTAACATATAACGAAGAGAGAATGGCTGAGCCATACGTACGATGGTGTCATAAACTGCACTGTCGCCGTGTGGGTGGTATTTACCGATTACGTCACCGACCACACGGGCCGATTTTTTGTAAGGCTTGTTCCAGTCATTACTAAGCTCGTTCATTGCAAACAAGACGCGGCGGTGAACAGGTTTTAAACCGTCACGTACGTCTGGTAATGCACGTCCTACAATTACACTCATGGCGTAATCTAAGTAGGAGTTTTTTAACTCGTCTTCAATATTGACTGGCAGAATTTCATTGGCGAGATCAGTCATTTGATATCACATTCCTTCAGTATCAGCTCTTAACAACCCAGTATTAGGTATTAAGAGTGTTTGTTATTATTTCTAAGCAGCCATGCTATCACAATTAATTTTAATTTACAGGCGCAAAACTTTGCGATTTATCAATTTAGGCCTATATAATGGCCTCAGATTGACGAGGAAGTATTTTATGACCGAACATCAAAATGTAGATAACGCAGAAATAGCAAAGTTTGAAGCCATCGCAGAGCGTTGGTGGGATTTAGAAGGCGAATTTAAACCCTTACACGAAATTAATCCATTACGATTAGATTTTATCGCTGACAAAACTAAAGGGTTATTTGATAAAGAAACCCTCGATGTAGGATGTGGTGGCGGTATTTTAAGTCACAGCATGGCACGAATGGGCGCAAACGTAACAGGTATCGATATGGGGCAAGAGCCTTTAACTGTCGCCAAGTTACACAGCTTAGAAACAAGTGTCCCCGTTGAATATATAAAAGTACCTGCAGAACAATTTGCTGATGAGCACCCTGAGCGCTTTGATGTGATCACTTGCATGGAAATGTTAGAGCACGTCCCCGACCCCGCTTCTATTATTCATGCGGTCGCTAAATTAGCAAAACCTGGGGCCGATGTTTTTTTCTCTACTCTTAATAAAACCCCAAAAGCTTACTTATACGCTATTGTCGGTGCTGAAAAACTGTTAAAAATGGTCCCTGAAGGTACCCATGATCATAAAAAGTTTATTAAACCTGCACAATTAATTGCATGGGCAGAGCTAGCTGGCTTAAAAGTACGTGCCAGTGCTGGTTTAAGTTATAACCCGCTTTCTAAGCAATACACAATGAATGATGATGTAAGCGTAAATTATATGCTGCATTTTGAGAAGTTAGTGTAATGGCAAGCTCGCAAACACCTGCTAGCCCAATTGAATATCAAGCACTGCTGTTTGACTTAGATGGCACTTTACTTGATACCGCTGATGATTTAGGCGCTGCACTTAATAGTGTGCTGCATAATCATCAACAACACCAAGTAGGCAGTGATATATATCGCCCCGCAGCTTCAAATGGCGCAGCAGCCTTACTTGCTGCTGGTTTTAAAGAAGGCTGGGCGCAACAACCGCAAGAGCAACTTTTAGCAGAGCTAGTTGCACACTACGCTGCCAATATTGCCACCCATACCCAATGTTTTGTTGGTATAGAGCAACTACTCATTGCACTTGGTAATAAAGGAATACCTTGGGGCATTATGACAAATAAGCCTGGTTTTTTAACCGATCCTTTAGTCAGGGCCATTCCTGCGTTAAAGAGTGCGCAAATTGTGATAAGCGGTGATACCTTAGCAGAATCTAAGCCTTCACCCCTTCCTTTATTACATTGTGCTGAGCAAATGAGTGTTGATCCTTCGCGTTG
The DNA here is from genome assembly GCF_023161865.1 of Pseudoalteromonas sp. 2CM36K. Lineage (NCBI taxonomy): Bacteria > Pseudomonadati > Pseudomonadota > Gammaproteobacteria > Alteromonadales > Pseudoalteromonadaceae > Pseudoalteromonas > Pseudoalteromonas sp. 2CM36K. The sequence continues at coordinate 98,286 of NZ_JALNTK010000011.1, read as the reverse complement.
CCTGTATATAGGTGATGCACAGCGGGACATACAAGCAGGAAAAGCTGCGAATATGCACACCGCTACCGCACTGTGGGGATATGTACCGAGTGTAGACGAAGCACTGGCTTGGAATGCAGATTTTAATTGGCATAGCCCTATAGATGCTTTTAACCACATATAGTGCCATGTTAATTAATAAACACTACATATTGTGATTGTGTTAGTTTTTACGCAAAGCTTGATGATAAAAAAAGCAGACAAAAATTTTTTTTAAAAAGCGTAAATTTAATCTTTCCTTAGTTGATTTTTACAAATTTCAACTTAACCGAATGATCAAAGGTTAATGCCTACTAACACAATTACGTTATCCCAACGTTATCCACAATGAGAGCGGTTTCTGTCCCTTGCAAAAGATCACAGACCACACTATCTTGTGATCTCTAATTTGAACAACACCAGATATTGTGGCTAAATGTTATTCAATTAAATTTACCTAAGCGGTATAAATAACAATAAAAGAATAGGCACTAGGCATTTTAAGTGCACTCATTGGTCAAAAATATTTAATTCCCAAGGAATACAGGCAAAACTATGAACCAACAGTTATCTGTAAGCAAACGTGACGGCCGTAAAGAGCCGCTTGATCTAGACAAGATCCATCGCGTTATTGAATGGGCCGCCGAAGGTTTAAATAACGTTTCGGTTTCACAAGTTGAACTTAAATCGCATATTCAATTTTATGACGGTATTCGTACTAAAGACATCCACGAAACGATTATCAAAGCCGCTGCGGATCAGATTTCTAAAGAATCGCCTGATTATCAGTACCTTGCTGCTCGTTTAGCTGTATTCCATTTACGTAAAAAAGCCTATGGCCAGTTTGAGCCACCGCGTCTTTTTGACCATGTTACTAACATGGTTGAACAAAAACGCTACGATGCACATTTACTCGTTGATTACACAGAACAAGAATTAGATGAGCTAGATGCGTACTTAGATCATTCTCGCGATCTTAACTTTAGCTATGCAGCAGTAAAACAGCTTGAAGGTAAATACCTAGTTCAAAACCGTGTAACCGGTGAAATTTACGAAAGCGCGCAGTTTTTATATATCTTAGTGGCTGCAAGCTTATTCTCTGATTACCCTCGTGAGACACGTATTGATTACATCAAACGTTTTTATGATGCGGTTTCATTATTTAAAATTTCTTTACCTACGCCAATTATGTCGGGCGTACGTACGCCAACACGCCAGTTTAGCTCATGTGTACTTATTGAATGTGGCGATAGCTTAGACTCAATTAACGCTACATCATCAGCAATTGTTAAATACGTCTCTCAACGTGCTGGTATTGGTATTAATGCAGGTCGTATTCGTGCACTAGGTAGCCCTATTCGTAACGGTGAAGCGTATCACACTGGCTGTATTCCGTTTTATAAGCACTTTCAAACAGCGGTTAAAAGCTGTTCGCAAGGCGGTGTACGTGGTGGCGCAGCAACCCTTTTCTACCCGCTTTGGCATTTAGAAGTTGAAAACTTATTAGTGCTTAAAAACAACCGTGGTGTTGATGATAACCGCGTACGTCACTTAGATTACGGCGTACAGTTTAATAAACTCATGTACTCACGTTTAATTAAAGACGATTACATTACGTTATTCAGCCCCTCTGACGTGCCTGGCCTTTACGATGCATTTTTTGAAGACCAAGACGAGTTTGACGCGCTATATGTAAAATATGAGCAAGACGAGTCAATTCGTAAAAAACGAATTAAAGCGATTGAGCTGTTCTCTATGTTTGCTCAAGAACGTGCTAGCACGGGTCGTATTTACTTACAAAACGTTGACCACTGTAATACACACAGTCCGTTTATCTCAAAAGTGGCTCCGATCCGTCAATCTAACTTATGTTTAGAAATTGCGTTACCAACTAAGCCTCTTAACAACGTGAATGATGAAGAAGGTGAAATTGCACTTTGTACATTATCTGCGTTTAACTTAGGCGCCATTGAGTCTTTAGATGAACTAGAAGAGTTAGCTGAGCTTGCAGTTCGTGCACTTGATAACCTACTTGATTTTCAAGACTACCCTGTGCCGGCAGCCAAAAATGCCACTATGGGACGTCGTACGCTAGGCATAGGCGTTATTAATTACGCATACTACCTAGCTAAAAACGGTAAGCGTTATTCTGATGGCAGCGCAAATGCGCTTACGCACAAAACATTTGAAGCGATTCAGTACTACCTAATGAAAGCGTCTAATGAGCTGGCAAAAGAGCGTGGAGCGTGTCCTAAATTTAACGAAACAACGTACTCACAAGGTATTATGCCAACGGATACGTACAAGCGTGATTTAGATAAAATTTGTGATGAACCACTTCATCTTGATTGGGATACGTTACGTGCCAGCATTAAAGAGCACGGTATGCGTAACTCAACACTGAGCGCATTAATGCCATCAGAAACATCATCGCAAATATCTAATGCAACCAATGGCATTGAGCCACCGCGTGGCCATATTAGTGTTAAAGCAAGTAAAGACGGTATTTTAAAGCAAGTTGTCCCTGAGTACGAACGCCTTAAAGATAGCTATGAGTTACTGTGGGATATCCCATCTAACGATGGTTACTTACAATTAGTAGGCATAATGCAGAAATTTATCGACCAAACGATTTCAGCGAATACTAATTATGATCCAAATAAATACGAAGGCGGTAGAGTACCTATGAAAGTCTTACTAAAAGACTTACTTGGTGCCTACAAGCTAGGTGTTAAAACACTGTACTACCATAACACCCGTGATGGCGCATCAGATGCACAAGAAGACGCTCCAGAAGTGGAAGATGATGATTGTGCAGGCGGCGCGTGTAAAATTTAATAGTTAAACTTAAAGCGGGCGCCTTGCCCGCTTTGTCCTGACAGTTTTAGTGATAGTTTTTTGAGTGATAAACATGTCTTATACTACTTTTAGCAGAAATCATAATAACCAAATGCAAGAGCCAATGTTTTTTGGTCAAACCGTTAACGTGTCACGTTACGATCAACAAAAATACCCTATTTTTGAAAAGCTGATTGAAAAACAATTGTCTTTCTTTTGGCGTCCTGAAGAAGTTGACGTAAGTAAAGACCGTTTAGACTTTCAAGCGCTTCCCGAACACGAAAAGCATATCTTTTTAAGTAACTTAAAATACCAAACGTTGCTTGATAGTGTTCAAGGCCGTTCGCCTAACGTTGCACTATTGCCAATTGTGTCAATTCCTGAGCTTGAAACATGGATTGAAACATGGGCGTTTAGTGAAACCATTCACAGCCGCTCATACACACATATTATTCGTAACGTAACCCAAGCGCCTGAACTCATCTTTGACGACATTGTTAGCAATGATAAAATTAGTGAACGTGCCGATGCCGTAACCACTTATTACGACGATTTAATTAACTCAGTGTCGCTTTACAACCTTTACGGTGAAGGCAAACATGACATTAATGGTGAAACTGTTGTGGTTAACCTATTCGAGCTGAAAAAGAAATTGTACCTGGCAATGATGTCAGTGAACATATTAGAAGCCATTCGCTTTTACGTGAGTTTTGCGTGTTCATTTGCGTTTGCAGAGCGTGAGCTAATGGAAGGTAATGCTAAAATTATTAAGCTTATTGCCCGTGATGAAGCGCTTCACCTTTCAGGCACTCAGCATATTTTAAATATTATGCAAGATGGCAAAGACGACCCTGAAATGGCAATTGTTGCTGCACAGTGTCGTGAAGAAGCAATCAAAATGTTTGTTGACGCTGCAGAGCAAGAAAAAGAATGGGCAGAGTACCTGTTTAAAGATGGTTCAATGATTGGCTTAAATAAACATATTTTATGTCAGTATGTTGAATACATTACCAATGCGCGTATGACCGCGATTGGTCTGCCTGCACAGTTTGATAATAACAGTAACCCTATTCCATGGATCAACTCATGGCTTGTTTCTGATAACGTGCAAGTTGCTCCACAAGAAGCGGAAATTAGCTCATACCTTGTAGGTCAAATTGATTCACAGGTTGATGCAGCTGAATTTGGTGACTTTGATTTATAATGACTGATAGAATCACTGCAAGTGTCACGCTTGCAGATAACAGCCAGTGCTTAGATTTTACCGCTGGCTGCCCTTCTCTTTTACACTGCTTAGAATCGAATAAAATTGATGCTGCTTACCAGTGCCGTGAGGGATATTGTGGTGCGTGTCGTGCTACGCTTGTCTCTGGTGAAGTAAATTACAATGAAGAACCATTAGCCTTTGTGCGTGATGGTGAAATACTGTTGTGTTGCTGCAAGCCCAATGGTGATATCAGTATTAATTTAAAGTAACTGCATTGAGGTTAACAAACCACACAGTGTAATGCCTAACAGTTCACTTTATTCACTTACCTGTTTGCTGCAATTATTACTCAAGTAATCACTATTATAGCCGTGTTATTTACTCTGAATAAGCAGTAGGTACAAATCGGTAATGACCCGTAATTGTATGAGCAAAAAGCATATCGCTCATTTCAGGTCCGCGACCAATATTGTGCACAATAAGCGGGTGACCACTGTCCTGCGATATTTGATTAACAACCATACCTATGTGCGGTAAATTGCCTGGCAGCATCCAAGTGACTATGTCACCGGTTTTATATTCTGCTGCATTAAGCGATTTAGTTAACACTTGTGCATGCCGCTCAAAATAAACCTGTAAGTTAGGTACACGTCGATGATCAATGTTTTTATCTGGCTTGGTTAATCCCCAAATACGCTTAGAAGGATATGCACGAAAATTATTCTGCATGTCTTCATGAACTAACTTTTGTAAATCTATACCAAGCTGTCGATACGATCTAATTATAACATCAGTACACACACCAATATTAGCGGGCACATCGCCACCAGGGTATTCAAGCCTATGATAGGCGCCATCGTAAGTTACTTGTTGCGTTGTTCTATGGATCAATGCGTTGACAATATCATGATTAAAATCGGCTGCCTTTACATCAAAGGCAAGTAAAACAAGCGGATAGAGAATAAAGCGCGACATATAAATTCCTTTTATAATATTTATTAACTAAAGCTGTTGAGTAATATAGTCAGGAATATTAAGTTTATTTCCATTGCTGGTAAAGTGCGCACCAAGTTTATAGGCCATTTTTTCAAGCGGAGTATCATCATAACCACAGGTTTGGATTTCATTGATATAGCGCATAATAAAAGCGTGAGCACCGAGCTCGCGCCATTGAACGACATGAGCCAGCTCATGAAAATGCACTCTTAAATTACGCGCAACATGAGGTAATATGTAATAAGTGTCTTTATAGGTGATCCTGCTACATCCAAAGCCAGCAAATTCGCTAGCAAATGTATCACAGCATATTCTTTGATCAACTACTCGCTATTCGTTTTATCAATCCATTGTTCTATTTGCGCTAGCATGTTTTCTCCAAAAAATTGCTTAGTGACTTAATTTAAGCATAAACATTTAATGACGCAGAATTTGCTTTTATCAAAAAAAAGCGCCAATGGTATTATTACTGACGCTGATTATTAATAATGGCTATAAAGTTGTCTAACCTTCTTCTTCAACCAATGATTCTAATAACTCATGGATCTCTGATTTTAATTCTTTGTCTTCAATTTTATTCGCACTGATTTTAGCATCTTGCAGATTTTTAATTGCCGCTTCTTTATCACCCAGCTCAAGCTGTAAAGTAGCCATAGAAAAGGCAACAGACGACATATGATCTTTGTTATTAATTTCTATCGACTTCTGTAACGCTTTTTCGTAAGTCTCGATAGCTTCTTCTAGCTCTTCGGTAAAATCTGCTAATGTTTCCCACTGAACAGGGTGATCTTTCGCTGTATTTTCGTTTTCAATACAAATAGCTTTTAGCTCAGCATATAAAGATTCAAACTGTTTAGTATCATTTTTATTAGCCGCTGCCATCAGCTTTTCCGCCAAATCGTGAACCGCTTTGTATACTTTAGTATTCATAATTACTCGCTACCTTATTGACGCGCCTTTTTTGACTTATTAAAGGCATCGTATTCGAAATATATTCCCTAATAGTACATTATTATTAAGCGCTGCGTTGTTACAAAAGTATTATAAGCGATAAAAACAGAGGTTTAATTTAAAAACCTGGATATTACAGTGCTACACTTAACACTTAATTTAAGCGCAATAGTAAATACCTACCCTATGCAAAATTGCAATCAATGCGGTAAATGCTGCACAAAATATGGTGCGGCAGATTTAGATACAAATCAGGATGAAATTGCAATGTGGGCGTTATTCAACCCTAAAATATTTCAATACGTTAAAAACGATAAATTATGGTTTGACCCAACAACGGGTGAGCAATTAACGCAATGCCCATTTTTAGAGCTTGCCTATAGAGCATCTCCTGAAGAAAAAGATAAATATACTTGCAGTATTTATCATGACCGTCCTCAAGATTGCCGACACTACCCAAGTTTAATTTCAGAAATGATAAATGATGAATGTGAAATGCTTGAACCTGTCGATAAACAAAATCATTTTAAAGCACAAAAAAAGTTAGACATACTAATGATAGACAGTCGCTCTTAAATTTGACTGTAATAATACCGTGCTAGACTAAATTTATCGCTCTATTGTGTTATTCAACGCAAATTTTAAAGTTATAGTATAACATTGTTGATACCATAATTTTGTAGTGTTATATTATATCACAACATAACAACCACGATTCGAAGTAATTATGACTAAGCTAACACTCATATCCTCAGCGCTACTGTCTGTTTTGTGTTCTCACTCTGCCCTAGCAGCAACGATTAACGGCACAGTAACAGATACAAAAATGCAACCCATTGCCAATGCCACAATTCATGTTCATGGAAAGTCACAAAGCGTGAAAAGCAATGAACAAGGTCAGTTTAGTATTGACATAGATGCTAAAAGCCAATTACATATTAGTAAAGATAACTACATCGATTCACGTATATCACTTGAGAATGTAGACGATACAATTACTGTTACATTAAAGCCGTCTTCGGTTGAAACTGTAGTTGTGTATGCCTCGGCACTGCATAAAAATAGCTTAGAAATGATTTCACCTGTAAGCGTACTATCAGGGGATGAACTAAAAAATAAAGCGAAACCGACCCTCGGTGAAACACTTAAAGGAATACCAGGAGTAAACGCGAGTTATTTCGGCCCTGTCTCTTCAAGTCCGATTATTCGTGGCCTAGGTGGTCCTCGTGTTAAAATTACTCAAAACGGTTTAGATAGCAGTGATGCATCACGTATTGGTCCAGATCACGCAACATCAAGTGATAGCTTAGCCGCTGAACAAATTGAAGTACTACGAGGCCCAAGCACCCTACTTTATGGCTCTGGTGCGATTGGTGGTGTGGTAAATGTGGTTGATAACCGTATTCCAACCAATAATACTGACACACTCTCGGGAGCGGCGCAATACACACACGATACCGTTTCAAATGCGAACACCTATGCTGCAAAATTAGAAACAGGCAGCAATAACTTTAATTTTCATTTTGATGGCACCAAACGCAGTGGTGATGATTATCAAACGCCTCGCTTTAACCTACCGGATGAACATGAAGCAGGTGAAGTACACATTGAGGGCGATGAAGAAACAGCCACTTCAGTTGAAAATACCTTTATCGACAGTGAAACAGTAAACTTTGGTACCAGCTATGTCGGTGAGCATTTTACTGTTGGCTTTTCATACGGCAATATTGAAACAGATTATGGCATTCCTGGGCATTCACATGATCACGGTCATGCCCATCAAGAAGAAGGCGATCATGAAGATCATGCGGATGAAGAACATATAGAAACTCCCGTTTATGCTCATTTAGAGCAAGATCGTTGGCAAGGACTGGTAAGTTATGCATTTCATGATAACTGGATTGAATCTATTAACCTTCGTCTTGGCTACACCGACTATACGCACAGTGAAATTGAAGATGGCGCGATTGGCACCACATTTAGTAACGAAACCACTGAAGCACGTTTAAATGTAGAGCATCAGTTAGGCCAATGGCATGGCATGATTGGCTATCACTATAGTGAATCTGATTACGATGCAATTGGCGAAGAAGCGTTTACGCCTGCAAGTGTCACTACCACTCATGCGTTATATTTACTTGAAGAACGCACATTTGGCGATGTCACCGTAGAGCTTGGCGCCCGCCTAGAAGATTATGATATCAAAAGTGATGTAGATATACATCAGCACAGCCATGATGAACAACCTGTATCGGCAGATGAGACTATTAACTACACCCAAAGCTTTACTAATGTAAGTGCCTCAGCCGGTGCGATTTGGGAGTATATGCCAAGTCACAACCTAGCCGTTAGCTTATCACATTCAGAGCGTGCGCCACTTTCAGCTGAATTACTCTCTAATGGTTTGCATGTTGCCACAGGTACTTATGAGCTTGGTTTGGGCTATCATATTGAAGGGGCCGAAGCGCATTTTGAACCTGAAGAAATTAAACAAGAAACCTCTACCAATCTTGATATTAGTATACGTCGTTTTAGCGGTGACTTTGGCTACACCGTCAACTTTTTCTATAACGATATTAAAAACTTTTATTATCAACAAAACACCGGATTAGTGTTTGATGAGATGGATGGCTTTGAGTCTGCTGCCAATGGACACAGCGATGCAATTGATGTTTATCAATTTACCAGTAAAGATGCGCAGCTTTATGGTTTTGAATTTGATGCACATTATCAAATAAACCCCAGCGCCATGGTAAAAGTATTTGGTGACTCTACTCGTACCAAACTAAAAGATAATGAAGGTAATTTACCACGTATCCCTGCCAATAAATTGGGCTCAGAACTACAATATACCCTAGGTAATGCGCAATTTACCTTAACAGGAACCCATTACTTTGAGCAAAATGATATTAGTGCTTACGAAACGGCAACGGATGGCTATACATTAATTGATTTACAAGCCAATTATCAGCTTGATTTAGGTGCAGTGGATACACAGCTCTACTTAAGTGTTGATAATATTACGGATGAGCTTGGTTTCGTGCATAGTTCATTTATTAAAGATACGGCACCTCTTCCTGGGCGTAACTTCCAATTTGGCGTTAGAGGCTACTTTTAAAACGCGCTCATTTTTAATCAGACAATAAAAAACCGCATTCAAAATAATGAATGCGGTTTTTTTATAACTAAATTCTAATTAAAGAATTGCGTGTAACTCAACGTCAAATACAAGTGTTGAGTAAGGTGCGATTGCAGCACCGGCACCACGTTCACCATAAGCAAGCTCATGAGGAACGTATAAACGCCATTTAGTACCTACTGGCATCATTTGTAATGCTTCAGTCCAACCTTTGATCACGCCACCTACTGGGAATTCAGCAGGTTGACCGCGCTCGTATGAGCTATCAAAAACCGTACCGTTTACTAAAGTACCGTGGTAATCAACACGTACTGTAGACTCTGCAGTTGGCTTTTCGCCTTCACCTGTAGCAAGTACTTCGTACTGAAGACCTGACTCAGTAACTGTAATTTCAGGACGTTTTGCGTTTTCTTCTAAAAATGCAATACCTTCAGCAGCCAATACTTTAGCTTCTTCTTCACGACGAGCTTGGATCTCTTCGTTGATTTTCTCAAATGCAGCTTGGATCTCAGGGATCTCTACTTGAAAAGCACTGCCTGCATACGCATCTTTCATGCCTTCAAATACTGAATTTAAGTTTAAACCTTCAAAAGGGTTAGCCTTAAGTTGCTCACCCATTTGTAAGCCAATACCGTAACTTGCTTTTTCAGCATCTGTAGTAAAATTATCTGACATAATGTGTTATTCACGTTTTGTTAGTTAAAAGACCCGTATATGCTATCACAAAACAAAAGCCGTTTGGGGCTAGTTTTTATTGAGTTTTTCTTTAATTAAACCAATAGCAAAGGTACATACAGGTAAACTGAGCAAAATTCCAACAAGTAAGCTCATCGGCAACAATCCAGCCACGCCGATCAACAAAAGAGGCACAGCCACCAAACCGATAATGCCAATGTAAAACGCGCCCCACACTGGCCAAAAATGATCGTATTTTGTGATTAAATGCCCGGATAAAAGATTAAACCCGATGCCATATAAGAAAGTCATCATCAGCGCATTATCTGGGTATGCATCAATGGCCATTTTTTGTAATAACGATATGGCACTTTGGTAACAATAACCAAACACAGTCCATAGCAGGATGTGCTTAAGTAAACGTTTAGAAAAGGATAACTCCGGGGACTGTGACATAATAAAGCTCCAGATAGCAAAAAACCGCCAATAAGGCGGTTTTTTAAATAATGGTGGAGAGATAGGGATTTGAACCCTAGAGGGGCTATAAACCCCTGCCGGTTTTCAAGACCGGTGCATTCGACCACTCTGCCATCTCTCCGTACGGCGCGCATAATAAGATCATACGCTTAGCTTGTAAAGCCCTATTTTACTAAAACCGCTTAAATAGTTAAATATTAATCAGGATAGTCATAAACCCTAGTAATATTGTTTAGGTCTGCGGGCAATCCAAGAACATACTAAACACACCAGTAAGCTGGCAGTTAAAAATGCAATACTTTGAAATATTAAATCGAAGCGGTTTAAATCATCACTTGGGATCACAACTAACACAAACGAAGGTAGGACGGTGAATAATAGAACATAGCAGCATATTTTAAAGGCTCTGCCAAAATCAAATCGTCGAGACTGTTGCATCCACCATGTTAGCAGTACTAGGACACCCATCGCAGTTGCAGCAATAAAGTGAGCTGCTTGTGTATTCATTGCAACATAAAATGTCGCAAGCGCGCCAACAACACCCCAGATTGACCAAGCAAACCAGTTTTCTTTTTCACGTAAAAATAAATTTCCCATCATTTTCGTCTTCTTTATCGTTATTATTGGTAAGACTTTCCATACATTACCAAAAAACAACCGATTAAAAAACAAACTGAAGAAGATTTATTGCGTATGGTGCTTCCGTGCGCTTCTCGCAGCTACAATATTAACCGCGGTAGTGTAACACGATTAACTTAATAAATTATGACTATGTTGAATATAAAAAGTTCATCCTATTGCTACAAAAAACTAAAATAGTTTTCTGGTTTATGGCGCGGTGACTTTTTACACTCAACTGCTGGCGTCCCTAAATACAAATAACCCACTATTTCATCATCATTGTTTAAGTTAAGCGCTTGTTTAACACTGGGGCTTTGTGCAAAGTATCCTGTGCGCCAAATACCGCCAAGCCCTTGTGCAAATGCGGCTTGTTGCATAGCCAGCACGCCACAGCCTGCACTTTGAACTTGTTCTATTCTTGGTACTTTTGGATGTTGTTGATATTTTGCAATGGCAATAATGACCATGGGTGCTCTAAGGGGTAACTCTTTAGCACGATTAATTACTTTTTCAGCTTGCTGCTCGGCCAAAGCGCTTTGATAATAAATTTCACCCAACTTATGACGTGCATCCCCTTGAACAATAATATATTGCCAAGGCGCAATACAGCCATGATCGGGAACTCTGAGCCCAGCCTGCTGAATAATGTTTAGTTGTTCTTCATTAGGGCCTGGCTCTGTCAGTTTTGCATCTGACTGGCGGGTTAATAAAAGCTCAATAGCATCCATTATAATTACTCAAAAGACAAAACAATAGCATACCATTGAAACCCTTAGGTTAAAATATAATGGGCACCCCGCTGTTATTATTTGCTTATCAAGAAAGTACCAAGGTTAAAAAGCACACAAATAATATTGCAACCCAAATAGCCGTGTATTTGTGCCATTACAAAGTGGCGCTCGCCTTTTGCGTGTAATACCAATCCGCAATAATACTTAATCATTTTACGGGGCTAAACGTGTCGCTATCTGTGTTAAAAAATTCTCATTTAGAACAACTAAATAGCGAATTTTTTGCCTAGCTATCAACACGTTTTTCCAGCCTCAAAATAGATCACTTAATTAAGCGAATTGGTATAAATAATTAGGTTGAACTAATGAGAGGCTTTATAGATTTAATTTTGCCAGTTAAGCGTTGTAGCCGAGACACCATTGAAAATCGTAATAGCGTATTTATTAGTTATACAAGGAATGGGGTAAGGTAAAAAACAACAATATAAGGGTCTGATTATAAGTTAACTATCTTTAAAAAATAATCAGACCCGTGTACTTACTTAAATTGCATATTAGATACTGCGTGCAACTTGTAAGGCTTCGAATATAGCGCGCTTGGCATCAATAGCCGCTGCTAGTTTAGCGCCACCAATAACATGAACCTTGGCATTCTCTGCTTGCGCCTTAAATAGTTCGTCATTAGACACTTGGCCAATACAAGCAATCACAGTATCAACTGGCAATACTTGTGTTTCGCCAGCAACACTGATAGTTAGGCCGTTTTTATCAAAACGATGGTACTGACAATTGGCAATTTGCTTAACGCCATGTTGTTTAGCAACTTGACGATGTATCCAACCGGTTGTTTTGCCTAAATCACCACCAAAGCGCCCTTCACTGCGTTTAAGCATATAAAGTTGACGCTCATCTTTATGAGGCTGAGCATCGCACTCTATTCCCCACTGGGTTTTAAAGTCGCTGATACTTTGTGATTTATGTTCACTTAAAAATGCCACCATATCAAAACCGATACCGCCTGCGCCTAAAATCGCAATCGAATTACCAAGTTCAACCTCACCGCGAATGACTTCATCGTAGGCAAAAACACGTTTGTCATCACTACATTCTATAGAGGCTTCACGTGGCCTTACACCCGTGGCAAAAACCACATCATCAAACTGGCTTAGCATACCGTCATCAAATGCTTTGCCTAATTCAACGGTGACGTTTAAACGCTTAAGTTCATTGGTAAAATAAGCCAATGTATGGTTAAAGTCTTCTTTACCTGGTATCTGCATGGCTAAATTAAACTGCCCACCCATATGCTGCTTTTGGTCAATAAGCGTTACATTGTGACCTTTTTGAGCTAAGTAGCAACTTGAAGAAAGCCCAGCAGGACCCGCTCCAACCACTAATACATTTTTAGCTGTTGCGGCTTTTTCTAGAGGGTAATCAAGTTCAAAACCCGCTTGTGGGTTCACTAAGCACGTAGCACGTTTACCTTTAAATACATGGTCTAAACAGCCCTGATTGCACCCTATACAAATATTAATATGTTCAGAGCGCTTGGCTTGATATTTATTAAAAAAATCGGGATCTGCAAGTAAAGGGCGCGCCATAGAGATTAAATCAGCCTCACCCGCCGTTAAAATATCATTAGCAATCTCTGGTGTATTAATGCGGTTTACGGCAATAACAGGCACGCTAATGACATCTTTCAAACGCTTTGACGCTTCTTTAAATGCGCCTGGGGGTACCATGCTTGCAATTGTCGGTACCCGTGCTTCATGCCAACCAATGCCAGTATTAAAAATATCAACACCTGCTTTTTCAAGTGCAATAGCTTGTTGTGTTACTTCCTCAGGAGTTGAGCCATTAGGAATTAAATCGATTACAGACAGTCTAAAAATAATTAAAAATTTATCTGAAACTTTAGCTCTTACTGCTTTTACAATCTCAACAGCTAAACGCATTCTGTTTTCAAGACTACCACCAAACTCATCGTCTCGTTTGTTTGTATGCGGTGCCATAAATTCATTAATTAAGTAACCTTCAGAGCCCATCACCTCAACGCCATCGTAACCTGCTTTTTCTGCTAAATATGCAGAGTGAGCAAAATCTTCAATGGTTTTTTTGATTGAACTTAAAGACATAGCCTTAGGTTTATAGGGATTGATCGGTGCTTTTATAGCACTTGGGGCTTGATTGAATGGATGATAGGCATAGCGCCCAGCATGCAATAACTGCAGGCAAATTTTACCACCATGTTGATGAACAGCTTGTGTATAAGCACGGTGTTTAAAAACATCATAATAACTATTAAATGATGATGAAATAGGCGTTAACTTGCCGCGAAGATTAGGGCTATATCCCCCCGTAATGAGCATTGCTGTGCCACCTTTAGCACGTGCTTCATAAAAAGCACGTAGGCGTTTACGATTATGCCACCCCTCTTCGAGGCCGGTATGCATTGATCCCATTACTAAACGGTTGCGTAGTTGTGTGTGTTTTAGTTCTAATTTTTGTTCTAACATCCTGTGCCCCAATAACTGGTCTAACCTGTGTGCATTTAGTCAATTCTGCTTTAATGACCAACAATAAGCAATATATGAGCAGATTAAACTTAATAATTTTTTAACTTAAAACCTGTTGACTGCGTTTATCTTGACCAATAGCGTGAGTTAAAAGTAGTGACTACAGCCATAATTTCAGTAATTATTTATTAAATAAACACGTGTTTAATTTCAAGTGTAATTGAATTTATAAATGTTTCGTTACGATTTAGCAGTTAAATTTATTTATATTCTACGCTAAGATGGCAATAACGTTTTAGCTGTACCAATTTAAGGAGCTATTTTGATAGCAAAGGTATTTAAAGGTATATGGACGGGGATCAACTTCTCACGTCGTTTAATACTCAACGTATTGTTTTTATTTTTGGTCGTCATTTTTATCGTATCGGTATCAAGTGACGGTGATAAAATTATTGTCGAAGAGGGCTCTGTTCTTAGACTTAACCTTAATGGCCCTATTGTCGAAGAAAAAACCTATATAGACCCTGTTGAAGCCGCTATTAATGATGCAACGGCCAGTACTGACTCACCCAGTGAAATATTGCTCGACGATGTAGTTGAAGTAATTAATCAAGCAGCACAAGACTCACGTATAAGCGCTATTTTGCTTGATTTACAAGAAATGCCAAAAGCACATTTAAATAAGCTCAAACAAATTACACAGGCACTTGAAACATTTAAAGCAACTGGTAAAAAAGTGATTGCCTCAGGGTATTACTACACCCAAGCACAATATTACATTGCCGCACATGCAGACGAAATTGCGATGCATCCTTATGGTAGTGTGCTTATTGAAGGCTACGGTATGTACCCGCTTTACTTCAAAGACGCATTAGAAAAATTAGAAGTCACTCAGCATATATTTCGTGTAGGTACCTTTAAATCGGCCGTTGAACCGTTTATCAGAAACGATATGTCAGAGGCAGCTAAAGAAGCTAACCGCGTATGGCTAGGTGCTTTATGGAATGAATATAAGCAAGACGTTAGTGCTGTACGTCCTTTTGATGAGTCAAACTTTGATGAAACAATGGATGTTTATTTAGCTAAAATGCAAGCCGCTAATGGTGATGCCGGTAAATATGCACTGGATAACCAATGGGTTGATTCATTAAAAACCAATCAGCAAATTCGCCAGCAGTTAATTGAATTGGTTGGAGAAAATGAAGATGGTAAAACATTTAAACAAGTCTCTTTTGGTGAATACTTAAGTTTAGTAAAACCGCCTATTGAATTTGATAACCCTATGACTGAAAAAGTGGCTATTGTGGTTGCTAAAGGCACCATTGTTGATGGTGAACGCCGTGCTGGTGAAATTGGTGGTGATTCAACTGCAGCCCTCCTTCGCAAAGCGCGACTTGATGACAAGGTTAAAGCGGTGGTTTTACGTATAGATTCAGGCGGTGGCAGCATGTTTGCCTCAGAAGTAATTCGTGCTGAAGTACTTGCACTTAAAGCTGCTGGTAAACCCGTTATTGCATCAATGAGCTCAGTAGCTGCATCAGGCGGTTATTGGATTGCATCGGCGGCCAATGAAATTTGGGCAGCGCCGAGTACAATTACCGGTTCAATTGGCGTATTTGGTACCTTTATGACATTTGAAGATACTCTCGCTAAAATAGGCGTGTATTCAGATGGCGTAGCGACCACCGAATTGGCAGGTTTTTCAATCACTCGCCCACTTAACCAGAAAATGGCTAAAGTTATTCAAATGAGTGTTGAAGAAGCGTATGGACGCTTTTTAGATGTGGTTGCTGAGGCACGTAATATGACCCCAGAGCAAGTTGATAAAATTGCCCAAGGTCGGGTATGGATTGCCTCTCAAGCTCAAGAGCTTGGTTTAGTTGATAAACTTGGTAATAAACAAGATGCGATTAAAGCAGCTGCTGAGCTTGCTAAGCTTAACTATTATGACGTTAAAACAATTAAGCAATCGCTTAGCCCACAAGAAAAAATGCTTCAAGATATCTTCAGCAGTACCGCCGTTAAATCAGTACTTGGGCTTGAAACACAAAAAACAGCAGTATTAGCCAGCCAAGCTAATCTGCAAAGTGTTATTAAACAATTAAGCAGTGAAGTAGAAAACCTAAATGATTATAACGATCCACAAGGTGTTTATGCCCGCTGTTTAGAGTGTACAGTTGCACAATAGTGCCTTAACAGGCTGTATTGATTAGCAGTTAGCGTTATACTAAGCCCAGTTTTTTTACTGGGCTTTTTTATGAAACGTAAACGCATTTATATCGCTTACACTGGCGGTACCATAGGAATGAAAAAATCAATTCGTGGCTATATTCCTGCTGAAGGGTTTTTAACCGAAACCGTGGTTAATAACGCAGAGTTTAATCGTGAAGAAATGCCATTATTTGATATTCATGAATACTGCCCACTTATAGATTCTTCAGATATGTCACCGACTCATTGGCAACTCATCGCCGATGACATAAAAAGTAAATACCAAGATTACGATGGCTTTGTGGTACTGCATGGCACCGATACTATGGCCTATACTGCATCAGCTCTATCTTTTATGTTTGAAAACTTAACTAAACCTATTATTGTAACCGGCTCACAAATTCCGCTGTCTCAATTACGCTCAGATGGTCAAGTTAACCTCCTTAATGCCATGTATTTAGCAGCTAACTACCCCATTGCAGAAGTCAGCTTATTTTTTAATAATCAGTTGTTCAGAGGTAATCGTGCAACTAAAGCCCATGCAGATGGGTTTGATGCATTCGCCTCACCTAACTTAGAGCCGCTTGCGCTTTCAGGTATTAATATTCAGCTGATCAAAGGGCAATTAAGCCCGTATGTAGAAAATGAACTCCAAGTTACCCCTATTACACCGCAAGCTATTGGCGTGCTGTATTTATACCCAGGGATCAGCAAAGAAGTAGTAAAAAGCTTAGTTAATGGCAATATTAAAGCCCTCGTACTGCTAAGCTTTGGCGTAGGCAATGCGCCACAAGACCCTGAGTTTTTAGATATTCTGGATGAAGCAAGTAAGCGGGGTGTTATAATTACTAATTTAACCCAATGTTTAAAAGGTCAAGTGAACATGGGCGGTTATGCCACGGGTAATGCGCTGTTAAGCATAGGCGTGATCAGCGGTTACGATATGACCTTAGAAGCATGCTTAACTAAACTGCATTACTTGTTTAGTCAAAACCTAGAAATCGAAACAATTCGCCATTTAATGCAAGATAACCTGCGTGGTGAGCTGACCCGTTAAGTAATCAGTTAAGCGAATAACAAAAAAGGACGCTATATAGCGTCCTTTTTTGTTTACTTAGATTTTATTAACGAACTTTTGCGTCAATATCAACTAAGTCAGTTAAATGACACGTTTCACCACTGTGAGTTTTAATGCCGTGCTCACCAAAGTAATCACGCTGGGCTTGAACTAAGTGCCCATTACTTGGTGTTGTTAGCGTTGCTAAGTAGGTTTGTGTTGCACTAAGCACAGGAAACGCCAGACCCGTCATAACGGCTTGGCCAGTCACTTTACGCATCGCTAATGACTCTTTTTCAAGCGTGTCAATAAACTCAACGCCTTGCGCTACACTATCAAGGTAATCAGCACGGATAATACACCCTGCACGCCATGTTTGTAGCGTTTTCGCTAAATCAACTTTCCATTGATGAGTTCGTGAAGCGCCTTTAATTAATGCAAGTCCTTGACGGTATGCCAACAGGCTCGCAAGGGTAAATGCATCTTTAAGCTCGTCTAAATCAATATCTACTTGCGTGGTATTTTGTGCGCTGTACGTCATTTCTTGTGCGGCAGTGGTATTACACGCATTGGTTAAATGACGAGCTTGTACAGCAGCCACTAGCGACGGTACCGCAATACCTAATTCAAGGGCGTTTTGTGCTGTCCATAAACCGGTGCCTTTTGCGCCTACTTTATTGTCAATTAAATCTACAAGCGGAATATTATGCGAATTTTCAAGTGATAAAATATGGCTTGAAATTGACAGTAAATAGCTATTTAGCTGCCCTTGAGACCATTCGTTAAATATCTCTGCAATTTCTTTAGGTGAGCGATTAGTGCCGTGACGAAGTAGCTGATACACTTCAGCAATCAGTTGCATGAGTGCGTATTCAATTCCATTGTGAACCATTTTTACAAAATGGCCGCTGGCTGACTGGCCCACACGCGCAAAACACGACTCGCCTTTATAGCTTGCAGCAACCTTTGTAAACCATGGCTCGACACGCTCCCAGCCACCTTCAGAACCACTGGCCATCATAGCTGGACCGTGACGTGCACCCTCGGCACCGCCTGAAATACCCATAGTGGCAAATTCAAACTTATCTTGGTATTTGAGCTTACGGTTAATACCGTCTTTGTAATTACTGTTGCCACAATCAACAATAATGTCACTACACTGAACACCCGCTTCAATAAGCTCGTTGCAAACCGCATCAACTAACTCACCAGCAGGCACAAGTAATAAAATAGAACGCGGTGCTTCTAAACGCCTAACCATATCCCCTAGATCAGAGACAATGTGAAGTTTATCAGCCATGCCTTGTGATTTAGCACAACTTAGTAATTCTTCACCCGCATTTGGGTTTTTGTCATAAGCGACAAGCGTTATCCCTTTTTCAATCAAGTTCAGGGCAAGATTTTTCCCCATAACGCCTAACCCTACTAATGCAACTTGCATTTAGTGCCCTCCTCGGTAACAACTATTTGGTTAGTAAATTAAAATAATACCGCGTGCATTATACTCAGACCGCAGCCATGAGCAAAGCTACATGCATTTATTACAGTTAAAATAAACGCCGCAATTATATCAAACAACCGCTCTCTCAGGGGAAGAAATAGCAGTGCTATTTAAATTTTTAGATCATTGACGCCCTGTGACACCGGTGTCATAATGATGACATATTCATTTTGTATATAATAGTCGCAATGTTATAAAAATTGCATAAAACTAAAGATTGCTCTTTATTAGTAATCGCTAAAAACAAAATAACCGTCAACTTGCTTAAAAAAAGCACACAGGAGAATTTAATGTTAAGACGTACAAAAATAGTCGCGACACTTGGACCTGCAACAGATAGAGATAATAACTTAGAAAAAATTATTCGTGCAGGCGCAAATGTCGTTCGATTAAATTTCTCACACGGTGTTGCACAAGATCACAAAAACCGTGCACAAGCTGTTCGAGATATTGCAACTAAACTTGGTAAGCACATCGCGATTCTCGCTGACTTACAAGGCCCAAAAATTCGCGTTTCAACCTTCAAAGAAGGCAAAGTGACCTTATCTGTTGGTGCAAAATTTATTCTTGATGCCAAAATGGAAAAAGGCCAAGGCGATATTAACGCCGTCGGTATTGACTACAAAGAGCTACCACAAGATGTTGCCCCTGGTGATTTATTGCTATTAAACGATGGCTTAATTCAACTTACCGTAGAAAGTGTTGAAGGTCACTTAGTTCACACCATTGTGACTGTTGGCGGCGTCCTTTCTAATAATAAAGGGATTAACCGTTTAGGTGGTGGCTTAACGGCACCTGCATTTACGGAAAAGGATAAGGAAGATTTAATCACCGCTGCTGAAATTGGTGTTGATTACATTGCGGTTTCTTTTCCTCGCAGTGGCGATGATATGCGTTATGTACGTTCATTAGCGGAGGCTGCAGGCTCTAATGCACAGCTTTTAGCTAAAATTGAGCGTGCTGAAGCAGTAGAAACACAAGAAGCAGTTGATGACATTATTTTAGCGTCTGACGCTGTTATGGTTGCCCGTGGCGACTTAGGTGTTGAAATTGGTGATGCTGCACTGATGGGTAAACAAAAACTTATTATTCGTCGTGCTCGTTCATTAAATCGTACCGTAGTAACCGCTACGCAAATGATGGAATCGATGATCGATAACCCTATGCCAACACGCGCAGAAGTTATGGATGTTGCCAATGCAGTACTTGATGGCACAGATGCAGTGATGCTTTCTGCTGAAACAGCCGCTGGTGATTACCCGGAAGAAACCGTTGCGACTATGGCGCGTGTTTGTTTAGGTGCTGAATCGCAAAAAGAAACACACGTTTCTAAACATCGTTTAGACAGCCGTTTTTCTTCTAATGCCGAATCAATTGCCTTATCAGCTATGTATGCAGCTAACCACTTAGACTCTGTTAAAGCGATTATCACGCTTACTGAGTCAGGTAGCACGGCAAAATTGATGTCGCGTATTAGCTCTGGACTGCCTATTTATTCACTTTCACGTCATGCAAGTACATTAGGTCAAACAGCACTGTATCGTGGTGTTTACCCTGTATTTTTTGACTCTACAAAATGCGAAAAAGATAGCATGGTTAAAGATGCATTAAGCACACTCGTAGCCGCAGGCTCTTTACAAGCAGGCGATACCGTGATCATTACCCACGGTGATGCGATGGAAACGATTGGTGCAACCAACACGATGAAAATAGTCACGGTTTCGTAATCGTAACACGCATAAAAAACGCGAGCTAAAAGCTCGCGTTTTTTTATGCTATTTATTAAAGTTAGCTAGCTAATGCTGCTTTTACTTTATCACGGTAACTTCTACTTACTTTAAGCTCTTGTCCGTTATCTAACACTAATAAATATTCACCACTAACCTGAGTTACCAGCTTGCTAATTTGTTTGGTGTTAACAATCGCGCTGCGATGAACACGTACAAATAGGCTTGGATCCAATTCTTGTTCAAGCTCTTTCATAGTTTTACGTAATATATGCGTTTGCCCATCTTGGCAATGCAGACACATGTAATCACCTGCAGCATCTACCCACTGTATAGTAGCAACGGGTACTCTGACAATTTCCCCCTGCTCTTTTACAGCCAATGACTCAGGATAGCGACGATCAGTTAAAGTATCGCCAGTGGCTAATTTCTTTAGAATTTCTTCGCAGTTATTACCTGTTATCCCTGCTACGAAACTCGCTAGTTTTTTCTTATGGGCGTTATCCTGCTGAGTTTTTAAATAGGTATGCACTTTTTCTACCGCCTGTTTTAATCTGTTATCATCAACGGGTTTTAAAATGTAATCTAAAGCATGAATTTCAAATGCTTTAACAGCAAAGTGATCAAACGCCGTAACAAACACAATGGCAGGTAAATCTTTACTGCTTTCACTTAAAGCACGTGCGACTTCAAAACCGTTCATACCAGGCATTTGAATATCAAGAAAGACAAGATCAATTTTTTCGTTTTTACAACTTTCAATCGCATCAAAACCTGAGCTACACAGTTTGATCACTTCAATATCAGAAAACTCTTCAAGCCTGACGGCTAAACCTTTACGTGCTAATGGTTCATCATCAACAATAAGCGTTTTTATTCTTGTCATTTCTTCACAGCCTTCTCAAACGGGACACGCAGATTAACTTTTAATCCACTTGGCGTATTATGTGATAATACAAACGAGTAATTATTTTCGTAGAGCGTTTTTAATCTGTCTCGGGTGTTTGCCACCCCTACGCCTTGTGCATTAACTAACTGACCATTTTCAATATCAGTGCCAGGCCCATTATCGCCCACTTCAAGTAATAATTCATTAGCAAAAACTTGCGCTTTTATATCAATAACACCACCTTCTGACATATGGGCAATGGCGTACTTAATGGCATTTTCGATGATCGGTTGTAATATTAAGCTTGGCACTAATGCTTGTTTGGCCTGCTCACTCACGTCCACATTAACTTGTAAGCGCTCATCAAAACGTACACGTTCAATTTCTAAATAGAGCATTAATGCATGTAACTCTTGCTCCAGCGGCACTTTTTTAATTGGATCAGTATTAAGCGTATAGCGTAAAAAGTCACTCAATTTAGATACCATCAAGTTAGCATCTTTATTTTCTTTTACCAAAACTAAGGTTGATATTGCATTGAGCGTATTAAACAAAAAATGAGGATTTAGCTGGTATCTAAGCATTTTTAACTGCGCTTCGTGCGCCATTGTGGTTGCTTTTAAGGCTTTTTGACGTTCACTTTGTAATAACTGGTAATACTTAACACCAAAGTACAAACCACTCCAACACAAAATAATATAAACAGAATCAAGTCCTTGTTGTAAATAATAAAACCATTCTTCAGGACGGTATCCGTGGCGATAAATTTCCCACAGGTTAAACTTTTGCACCACGGCCCATAATGTACCGGTTATATAAGAGGCGCCAAATACAACAATAATTAATACCCAAGGTGAGGCATTCCAAATTTTGCGATAAATATAACGCAGAGGCACAGTCATTAAACAGCCCGCATAGGCATTTAGTAAAATAACGAATACGTAAATATCACGCATTTCGAATACTTTAGAACCAATGTAGTTAACTAACGCATAACCTATCCAGCCTGCAATTTGCAAAAGCCAGAAAAAACGTTGTCTGTTATCAATTAAAGACTGCCAATTCAAAATTAATTATTACCTTGTAAATTTGTCACTATTATATCGATTTATCGTCAGGTATAGCACTACCAACTGTCTTACTTTTTAATAGCCCTATCGCAAACAATAAATTAAATAAATACAGGATGGATGTTCAGTTCTGGTTTAGTTGTTACATTAGACAAACTAAAACTCGTGTTGCAATTACCCCTGGCGGATGGTTTAAAACGCATAAAAAAAGCGAAAGGCATCCACCTTTCGCTTATCAATGTTTACTTTTATTTTTCAAGCAAGCTTATCTGAAGCAACTTTATAAGTCGGATCTTCAATTACGTTCACTTCAACTAAGTCACGTGCTTTATGAAGTAGTTCTGTACAGTCTTTACTTAAGTGACGCAGGTGCAGCTTTTTACCCGCTTTATTGTATTTGTCAGCTAAACTGTCGATGGCCTCAATCGCACTATGATCCGCAACGCGGCTGTATTTAAACTCAACAATCACATCTTTAGGGTCGTTCTTAACATCAAATAAATCAGCAAAGTTTTTAACCGAACCAAAAAATAAAGGCCCATGTAGCTCGTACACTTTTGAACCTTCTTTATCAATATAGTTAGTTGTGTAAATATGTTTTGCATGCTGCCATGCAAACACTAACGCAGAGACAATAACACCTACACACACCGCAATCGCAAGGTCGGTAATAACCGTTACACCCGAAACTAATACAATTACAAAAGCATCAGATAAAGGCACACGTTTCATCATTTTGAAACTCGCCCATTCAAATGTACCCAGTACCACCATAAACATAACCCCAACTAATGCGGCCAGTGGAATCATTTCGATTAAGCTTGAAGCGAAGATAATAAATGCCAGTAACATCAATGCGGCACTAATACCTGATAAACGCGAACGTCCACCTGAATTAATATTGATCATGGATTGGCCAATCATGGCACAGCCACCCATTGCACCAAAAAAGCCACATGTGACGTTGGCCGCACCTTGGCCAATACATTCTTTATTAGAATGGCCACGGGTTTCTGTAATTTCGTCAATCAAGCTTAGCGTTAACAGCGATTCAATTAAGCCAATTGCTGCTAAAATAAGCGCATATGGAAAGATAATTTGTAGTGTTTCTAAATTAAAAGGCACCATAGGAATATGAAACTGTGGTAAGCCACCGGCAATGGTTGCAGCTTCATTTCCTGTCATGCCTTTTAAGAAATCAAGTACCGTACGTGCTTCTAAATCAAGACCAATCACTAAACCCGTTACAGTAACAATAGCAACCAGTGATGAAGGCACCGCGGTAGTTAATTTTGGTAAAAAGTGAATAATTGCCATCGTTAGCGCCACTAAACCTAACATGATGTAAAGCGCACTGCCCGTCATCCACATTTGGCCGCCAGCACCATCAGGCACTTTAAACTGTCCAAGCTGGGCTAAAAATATAACAATCGCTAAACCGTTAACGAAACCGAGCATAACAGGATGTGGAACCATACGAATAAATTTACCGAGCTTAAATACCCCAGCCAATATTTGTAGTAGCCCCATCAGCAACACAGTGGCAAATAGGTATTCCACTCCGTGATCAAGTACTAAACTTACCATCACAACCGCTAATGCACCGGTTGCACCCGAAATCATACCCGGACGACCACCAAAAATAGCCGTAATTAAGCCCACAATAAATGCAGCGTATAAACCAACAAGAGGTTCTACATTTGCAACAAAGGCAAATGCAACAGCTTCTGGGATCAAGGCAAGTGCCACTGTCAATCCAGAGAGAATATCGTTTTTAGCAGAGCTTGGCGCTCTGCTGAGTAAGTTAAACATTGAGTTCCTCAGTTTTATTTCGCTAACAAAAAAAGCGCTAGATTTTATCGAATTAGCGCTCATTTCACAATTATAGTTAATTCAGCCTGTGTGTTTTTAGCTGCTTAGTAAAGTTTAAAGTGGCAGTGCTGTGCTTCGTTTAACACACGTCATGGTCACATTAGAATGAACCTCTTGTACATATTCTAAGCTAAGCAAGTTATCGCGTACAAAGTGCTCATAACCTTCTATGCCTTGAGAAATAATACGCAACATAAAGTCCATAGTGCCAGCCATGGTGTAACATTCAGTCACTTCATCATAGCTAAGTATTAATTTTTCAAACTCAGCTAAATTCTTTTTACCATGGTTTGATAAACGTACATGGGCGTAAACCAACATATCAAAGCCCAGCTTTTTTTCATCAAGCAGTGCGACTTTACTTTTGATATAGCCATCTTGTTCTAATTTAGCAATACGACGCCAACAAGGAGACTGAGAAAGTCCGACTTTGTCTGCAATCTCAGCAGTTGATAAACTTGCATCTTGTTGTAAAAGTGCCAATATTTGGCGATCTACGTGATTTAGAGACATTTTATTTCTTATTTATCTAATAAATTGGTTAAATTATACAGCCTTTTTAAAAAGCAGTCTGCTTATTTTTAACAAATATGCACATCAACCAAACTGGCCACTTACAAATGGGTTAGTAGCCTGTTCATGAGCAACATGGGTGTTGTTACCATGACCACTTAAAATTGCAGTGTTCGGTGGTAATGTCATGATATGTTGCACTATAGAGTCGATTAGCTGCTTGCTGTCGCCTCTAGGAAAGTCGGTACGCCCTATTGAACCTTTGAAAATAACATCCCCGACGATAACCGTATTGTGTGCTTGTTGATAAAACACAACATGCCCTGGTGTATGCCCTGGGCAATGAAGTACTTTAAATTCAAGCAGCCCAACCTTGATACTATCACCATGAGCTAACCATTCATCAGGATAGAAGGAATTGATCGGTTTAAAGCCAAACATAGTGGCTTGCATCGGTAAATTGTCGAACCAAAAACGTTCATCCTCATGAGGCCCAATCATTTTTATCTTGTGTTGCTCGCGTAAATTATGCGCAGCGCCCACATGATCTAAATGCCCATGGGTTAACCAAATCGCTGCCAATGATAAATTATGCTGCTTAAGTGCTGCATTAATTTTGTCAGCATCACCGCCAGGGTCAACCACGACAGCTTGCTGGGTTTGTTCACATACTATAATGCGGCAATTTTGCATAAACGGGGTTACGGGAATAGTGATTATTTTCATCTTATATTTCTTTATCTTTTTGTGCTGGAATAACTATATTCTCTTCGTATGACATTAAAATTGGGTATTTTAAATAAGCTTGATCATAAAATGGGCTATGCTCATATAACCAATTTAAACGTGCATCAGCGTTCTTAGCAAAGTCTTTATCTTGGTTTACTTTTTTATCAAATTCTTGGGCTAATTTTGGGTCATCAGCAAGCATTTTTTCAGCAAACGGTATCAAAGCATAATTTTCCATATATTCAGTGCGCTGAAAAATACTATTAAACTCCCCCCAAGCAAAAAATGAATCTGGTGCCTCAGGATGTAGCAAGTGGACAGCTAACTCTCCTACCTTTTGCTGTGTACTCACTTCAAACCAACCATCTAAATCCACACTTGTAGCTGGTACATAATCAAAACTAGCCGACACTCTAAAACGCCCTTCAAATGGCGCTTTATCAAAACTATATTGCGCTACTTTTGCCATTTTTAATGGCTGAGTGTTGGCACCACTGAGCTTATTAACTGACACCCCATGCAGGACTAATTTCTCAATAATATCGGTGTAAACAGGTGGAATAAAAAATGATTTTGGTACTTCAACCCTGTGCTGCACCTCTTTTTGCCAAAAAATAGGCAGCTTGTCATAATCTTGTTTTTTACCCAAATAGCTTACTTCTTGTTGATTTGACAATGGGCTCAGGCTTTTAGAATAAGCAATACCTTTAAACGCGATATGATCAGGCTGCTCAGAGTAACCACGCTTAACAATTAATTGCTTAGGAACAAATTCTTGTTCTTTTTTTACTGCATTAGCGAGTTTATCTTTATGCGCTGATAATGCTTCAATAGCACCATCTATAAACACATAAGTCCCTAACACGCGTTGTTTGTATGGCTTTAAAGAATGGTTTTCAACTAAAATGGTAGGCAATGACTTTAAATCACCCCACCCGTTTGAAAACCGCGGTGTGGCAACCCAACCGGCCAGCCCCGATTTAAATTCTTGCTTATCCATAACGAACACTAAAGGGCCCGGAATATGGCCTTGCTCAGCGAGAGTTTGATCAATCACTGGTTTAAAATAACGGTTAAGCGCATCTGAAATGGCAGGCGACTCGCTAGCAAATACTGGGTTATAGCCGTAGGTGACATCGTATTGGTAATCAGCCCCATCAGTCACATGTACGTCTATATATAAATTCGGATTATAA
This sequence comes from Pseudoalteromonas sp. 2CM36K, assembly GCF_023161865.1. Taxonomy (NCBI): domain Bacteria; kingdom Pseudomonadati; phylum Pseudomonadota; class Gammaproteobacteria; order Alteromonadales; family Pseudoalteromonadaceae; genus Pseudoalteromonas; species Pseudoalteromonas sp. 2CM36K. Next base: position 71,352 of record NZ_JALNTK010000011.1, on the reverse strand, counting down.
TCGTTAATGACTGCAAGTACGCTTTTAACCTCGGGGGTATCTAATTTAGTGAAATCACGATTTAAATTAAGATTATTTGCGTTTGTTCTAAAACCCATTTTGACAGGGCCACGCTGATTAATACGATTAAACGCACTACTACGCTCGTGACCATCAACGTTTAATATTGGAATAAATAAAATGTTTACCTTTTTTAATATATCGCGTCGTTTACCCGTAGCAATATCTCTAAGCAACATAAACATTGCATCTTTACCATCAATCTCACCAGCGTGAATACCAGCCTGAATAAGCACGGTTGGTTTGGTGCTATTGGCCATTTGCCCCGCATTAAAAAAACCTTGTTCGCTGGCAATCAACATTTTTATTGCTCGTTTACTATTACTATAGCCAATCGTTTTTGATTTAAATTGAGTGGGATTCGCCGCTACCAACCTATCAACAAATGCCATGGTATCAGCATAATTAGGAGACGAGACACCCGCAGAAATTTCAAAGTCTGTGGTTAAAGGTCCCTGTTGTTGTAATAGTGAGGTACTACTACCTTCCCATGGTAATAATGGCGGTAAATGATCGCTATTTGCCATACTTGCAGATAAAACCAATAAACTTATAAACATATACTTCTCTAGCAAACGCATTAATTAAAGAAATTATAGCAATTAAAGCTTTTTAGATGCCAAAACTGCGGTGGTTCAACAAAAAAATGCAGCCAACTGCAGTTCCCTTTGATTATTTGCTCAAGTACTGATAAAAACATAATTAATATCAACCTTAAGAGCAACAATGAACATGCCTAAAATTCTGGTTTAGCTAATTTAAGTTAAATGGATACACGGCACTAAAAGGTATGGCATAGCTAAAACTGTAGATTACAGGCACAAAAAAAGGAGCCATGGGCTCCTTTTCATTACTTATACAAAAACTTAAGCTGCCGCTAGGCCTTCTTTTGCTTTTGCTACAAGCGCTGCGAATGCAACTTGGTCGTAAACAGCGATATCTGCAAGGATCTTACGATCGATTTCTACAGATGTCTTTTTAAGACCATTGATAAAACGGCTGTAAGACAGACCATTTTGACGTGAAGCAGCATTGATACGTGCAATCCATAGTTGACGGAAAGTACGTTTCTTAGCACGGCGGTCACGGTAAGCGTATTGACCCGCTTTAGTAACAGCCTGGAAAGCTACGCGGTAAACACGTGAACGTGCTCCGTAGTAACCTTTCGCTTGTTTTAAAACTTTTTTGTGACGTGCACGTGCGACAACGCCGCGTTTAACTCTTGCCATTTCTAAAAACCCCTATTAAGCGAATGGTAACATACGTGAAACTAGACCATGGTCATTTTTATGAACCATCATCTTAGGACGTAGGTGTAACTTACGCTTAGAAGTTTTCTTAGTCAGAATGTGACGAAGATGCGCTTGTTTACGCTTGAAACCGCCAGAAGCAGTCTTTTTGAAACGCTTAGCTGCGCCTCTGTGACTTTTTAGCTTGTAAGCCATTGCAATAACTCCAATTGTATTGCTTTAAAATTAGTAAGAAGGCGTGAGATATATTGCTATAGCTCCACTTTAAAGGCCTAACTTACTGCTATGTTCCGGTGAAAACCCGATATAAATACCGCAATTTTACTTTAAAACCGGTTAACTCAGGTGGACATTTTCATATCACTTGCAAACCTGAGCTAAATTCGGTGCGTATTATCGCCTAATTATTACTTTTTAGCAACCGGCGCCATCATCATAACCATTTGACGGCCTTCAACACGATTTGGGAAAGATTCAACAACTGCTAATTCTTCTAAATCGGTTTTAATACGGTTTAATAATTCGATACCAATTTCTTGGTGAGCCATTTCACGACCACGGAAGCGGATAGTTATCTTAGCTTTATCGCCAGCTTCTAAGAACTTGCGTAAGTTGCGTAGCTTAACCTGATAATCACCTTCATCCGTACCTGGACGGAATTTGATTTCTTTAATCTGGATCTGCTTTTGCTTCTTCTTCTGCTCTTTTAGTTCTTTGCTTTTTTCAAAGATGAACTTACCGTAATCCATAACCTTACAAACAGGCGGCTCAGCATTTGGACTGATCTCTACAAGATCAACACCCGCTGCATCAGCCATAGCTTGCGCGTCTTTTAATGACTGAATTCCAGCTTGTTCGCCGTCGATGTCGATTAAACGAACTTCTTGCGCTGTAATTTCTTCGTTAATACGATTTTTTTGAGCTGTTTGTTGCCCTTTCTTGCCGCCTCTAATAGTACGTTCCTCCAAGAATATCAATAATATAAGCGTGTAGCTGGCTATTTTTGCTTGCCCTACACGCTCGATTTTTACTGTCGATTTTTGATTTCTTCACTGATTTTAGCTACAAAATCATCGACATTAAATTTGCCTAGGTCTTCACCTGTGCGAGTTCGTACTGCTACTTCTTGTTGCTCAACTTCTTTGTCGCCAACAACCAATAAGTAAGGAATACGCTTAAGTGTATGCTCACGGATTTTAAAGCCAATCTTCTCATTTCTCAAGTCAGCAGCGGCTCTAATTCCAAGTTTATTTAATTTTTGTACAATTTCCTGAACATACGGTGCTTGTTTATCGGTGATATTCATAATCACCACTTGCTTAGGCGCAAGCCACGTTGGGAATAAACCAGCATACTCTTCTGTTAAAATACCGATGAAGCGCTCAATAGACCCTAATATAGCGCGGTGTATCATAACAGGTGTGCGACGTTCGTTATTTTCAGCCACATATGTTGCGCCTAAACGACCCGGTAATGCAAAGTCTAGTTGCACTGTACCACACTGCCACGCTCTGTCTAAGCAATCGTACAAAGTAAATTCAATTTTAGGACCATAAAACGCCCCTTCACCTGGTAGGTAATCAAATTCAATGTCATTTGCCTTAAGTGCATCAGCAAGTGCAAGCTCAGCTTTGTCCCACATTTCATCTTCGCCAATACGTTGCTCTGGACGAGTTGAAAGTTTAACTACAATTTTTTCGAAACCAAATGTTTCATAGGTATCGTAAACCATTTTAATACAGGCCGATACTTCATCCATGATTTGCTCTTCTGTACAAAATACATGAGCATCATCTTGGGTAAAGCCGCGTACACGCATTAAGCCATGAAGCGCGCCTGATGGCTCGTTACGGTGACAACAACCAAACTCAGCCATACGTAGTGGTAAGTCACGGTATGATTTTAAACCTTGGTTAAATATTTGTACATGGCCTGGGCAATTCATTGGTTTAATTGCGTATTCACGCTTTTCAGATTCCGTGGTAAACATGGCTTCTGAATATTTTTCCCAGTGACCTGATTTTTCCCACAAAGAGCGATCCATCATCATTGGACCTTTCACTTCTTCGTATTGGTACTCACGTAATTTTTCACGCACAAAGTCTTCTAGCTCGCGGTAAATGCTCCAACCATCGTTGTGCCAAAATACCATACCTGGCGCTTCTTCTTGCCAGTGCCATAAATCGAGTGCTTTACCGATACGACGGTGATCGCGCTTCTCAGCCTCTTCTAAACGCTTTAAATACGCTTTAAGTTGCTTTTTATCGCCCCATGCTGTGCCGTAAATACGCTGTAGCATTTTGTTTTCACTATCACCGCGCCAGTATGCGCCGGCCACTTTCATAATTTTGAAGTTTTGACAAAATTTCATGTTTGGCACATGAGGACCACGACACATATCGATGTATTCTTCGTGATGATATAAACCTGGACGGTCATCTTGTGCGATATTTTCGTCTAGTATTTCAATTTTGTATGTTTCGCCACGCGCTGCAAAAGTGTCGCGCGCTTCTTGCCAGCTAACGGTTTTTTTCACTACGTCGTAGTTTGTTTTTGCAAGCTGTAGCATACGTTTTTCAATGGCATCAAGATCATCTTGAGATAACGAATGTTCCATATCAATATCGTAGTAAAAACCGTTATCAATTGTTGGACCAATCGCCATTTTTGCATCAGGGAAAAGTTGTTTAACAGCATGACCAATTAAGTGCGCACACGAGTGGCGAATAATCTCTAGGCCATCGTCGTCTTTTACGGTAATGATCTCAAGACGAGAATCGTCACTAATTAAATCACACGCATCTACGCGTTCGCCATTAACACGACCCGCAATGGTGGCTTTAGCAAGACCAGGGCCTATATCGTTTGCTACATCAAGCGTGCTTACAGGGTTTTCAAAACTACGCTGACTACCGTCAGGAAGAGTAATAACTGGCATTATAAATCCTTACATACAGTGGTGACACCTACAATGTATCACGTGTATTTTTAATTAATTAAATGAGAATGACTCGACAACGCTTTTACGAATAAGCATTGACTATTTTTCGCCGTAAATGGCTAATGTAGATGCTGAGTCTGCTCAACTACAAGAAAGTTATTGTCGCGTGCTGCAGCATTAATTACAAGTTTTAAGCTATTAAAAACCACCCAATTTTACCATAAAAATGCAATTAATAACGTTTAATAAGAGTCTGCTGAGTTTTCAGTATTAGGATTTGTTCAATCTAGGGGCGATTTAGTTAAAGCCCGGGAGCTATCACTTGGTGCTAAGTAAAAATTGAGCAACGCTCACACCTGTTTAAAGTAAACAAACCATAGCGCTGTCTTAGCTAAAAAAGGAGGGCTGCACATTTAGCCGCAAAGATAAACAGACCTTGTTACATCAAAATGACGAATGGACGTTAAGCGCTAACAATAACACCACTGTAAGTGCTTAAACTCGCATTTTAATGCGTGTTGCGTATAATAACGGGTAATTAAGTTATAGTAGAGATTAGCAATGAGAACATGTGGTGTAGAAATTACCGGTAGTGATGTACTACTTTGTATTTTAAGTAAAGATAATGACGTTTTTGATATTCGTGATGTACGCCAAACACGCTTTACCTTAGGTAACGGTAACGACACTGAAGTAATGCGTAAGTTTCAGTTTGATTTTGCCAAGTTAATGCAAGATTACCAAATTGATTCGGTTGCCATTCGCGAACGCCAACCTAAAGGTAAGTTTGCTGGCAGCGCTAAAGGATTCAAAATGGAAACCGCTATTCAGTTAATCGATAGTCTCGATGTACGCGTGTTTTCAACCACCGAAATAAAAGAACAAGTAAAACGTAATCCAATCCCCATCGCGTTTGAAGACACCGGTCTGAAAAAGTATCAAGAAAATGCATTTGTTAATGCTTACGTTTACATCATGAAAAAAACGTATCGCAGCGACGAAATGTAAATTAATTACACCCTCATAAAAACGCGTATTCGCTAGAGAGTACGCGTTTTTTTTGTTTAAATTCTATATAAAAACAGTAATACCAATTCGCTTAACTAAGTGATCTAATTTGAGGGAGGAAAATCGTGTCGATATCAAGGCAAAAATTTCGTTAGTTAGTTGTTCTAAATGAGAAATTTTTAACACAGCTAGCGTCTGATTTGCCCCCTCAAAATGATTTAGTATTATTGCGGGTTGGTATAATACATTAGTCTAACCCCCTTTCCTTTGTCGACAATTCGTGTTTATTTAAGCAGCAGGCCTCCCAAAAATAAAAACATGGAGTATGTCATGAAAGCGACACAAAAAGTGATAAAAGAAGTAGAGCAAATAAACACTATACCGCTATCAAGCAGCTATTTTAAAGGCATTCAGAGCACACCATTAGTAGAACAAACCATAGGCGATTACTTTGACACCATTGTCGACAATAACCCAGACGCTCTGGCCGTAGTCGTTGCCCATCAAAATATCCGTTTAAGCTATAAGCAATTTCAACAGCAGATTAATCAACTTGCTATGGGGTTACTGGCTTTAGGGGTAAAACCTGGTGAACGGGTCGGTATTTGGTCACCGAACAATATACAGTGGTGCTTAACACAATTTGCCACCGCTAAAATAGGTGCCATTATGGTATGCATTAACCCAGCGTATCGTCCAAGTGAACTGCAGTATGCACTAAACAGTGTGGAATGCTCTACGCTTATTACCGCCACTGAATTTAAAGGCAGCCACTATATTAATATGCTGCAAAGTTTAGCACCTGAGCTTAGCCGTTGTAACAAAGGTGAGTTAACCGCAGCCAAATTACCCTCTTTAAAAAATGTAATTTGTATTGGTGATAAACCCGTCGATGGTATGTTCTCATTTAATGAGGTTATGAGCATGCCCACCGATGCACATAAATTAGAACTTCAAGCGGTGGCTAAAACCCTCGATTGCAATCAAGATATCAATATTCAATTTACCTCTGGCACCACCGGAAACCCTAAAGGGGCTACGTTGACACATAAAAATATATTGAATAATGCGCTTTTAGTCGCACAAGCTATGCACTTTACTGAACATGATAGGCTCTGTATCCCTGTACCGCTTTATCACTGCTTTGGCATGGTTTTAGGCAGCTTATTGTGCGTAAGTAAAGGCGCTGCAACTATTTATCCAAGTGATTCTTTCGATCCAAAAACCACATTGGAGGTGGTACAACAAGAAAAATGCACCGGCCTTCATGGTGTACCCACTATGTTTATAAGCGAATTAGAGCTTAATAACTTTAGTGATTACGACTTAAGTACATTACGAACCGGTGTTATGGCAGGCTCAACCTGCCCCGAACAAGTTATGCGTAAAGTACAAACACTCATGAATATGAACCAAGTCGTTATAGCCTATGGACAAACAGAGTGTAGCCCAATCAACAACATCACTGAAACCGACTCATCAATTGAGCGTCAAGTCACCACCGTAGGACGAGCGCTTGCACACACTGAAGTAAAAATTATTGATGAAGTGGGTGAAGTTCAAAAAATAGGCCAACCCGGTGAAGTTTGTAGCCGTGGTGCCGGCATTATGCGCTGCTATTGGAACGATGAAGAAAAAACCAAAGCCACTATCGACAATGAAGGCTGGCTGCACTCGGGCGATTTAGGGGTAATGGACAGCGAAGGCTTTGTCAGCATTGTTGGCAGAATTAAAGACATGATTATTCGTGGTGGTGAAAACATTTATCCGCGTGAAATTGAAGAAGTGCTTTACACCTACCCGGGTATACAAGACGCCTCTATTTTTGGCATTAGTGATGAAAAATTCGGTGAAGAAGTCTGTGCTTGGATCCAACCCAAAGAAGGTGAAGTGCTTGATGAGCAAGCAATTCGTCTGTTTTTAAAGGACAAACTCGCCTACTTTAAACAACCTAAATACATTCGCTTTGTTGAAAATTACCCGATGACGGTAACCGGCAAATTGCAAAAATTTAAAATGCGTGAACAAATGCAAGAAGAGCTCGCCGAATCTGCATTTTCGTAATCCGATTAAATGCAAAGCACTATCAGCTTAGTGCTTTGCATTGTCTTACTCAATTTCAGGTTGTTTAGGGTCAACACTATCGGTAATACTGATATTTCGTCCTGCATTTTTAGCTTTATAAACCCCTACATCAGCTGTTGCCAACAATGATTTAATAGAAGGTCTGTATGTCGTGTATTGATCAATTGCAATACCGGCAGAGACAGTAATACGGTTAAAGGGTGAATACTGATGTGCAATCGGATCGTCTGCGAAGCGTTTAGGTAAGTCATTCAACCAGTCTAGCTCATTCGCTTGCAATGTTTTTACCAATATGAATTCTTCACCGCCAAAACGCACCACAATATCAGCGTCACAATGTTTTAGACGGTTTGCGACTGCTACTAATACGTTATCTCCCTCTAAGTGGCCGTAGTTATCCTTATAATTTTTAAAATAGTCGACATCAATCATGGCTAACCCTAAATATTGTGATGGCGCTAACTTGTTAATTAATGCTTTACAGCGTCTATCAAAACTATGCCGATTATGCATACCTGTTAATTGATCGGTATTGGCTTTTTCAGTTTCAAATAATTCCGCTTTATATTGCTTTCTTAACAGGGAATCTAGTTGGTATTGCACTATGGCCAATACAATAACTATGCTGAAATAAAAATGAAGTGTCCACGCAATAGAAGTAGAAGAAAAAAGCTCAATAAATATCTAGGTAATACCAATTAATGACCATAATATCCGTTTATGTCCTAAGTGCAGCATCGGTATGGCTATAAATGCAGCTGCTACAAGCATAGGCCCTCCCTCTCTCAACTCACCGTAACGCTGAACATATACCCAGAAGAAATAACTAAATAAAAAACAAAATAAAACCGCATAACTAAAAAAGCGCAAATGTAAGTACTCTCAACTTAGTGTTTTATTTATAATAATGAGAATTATCGATAACAACACCATGACTAGACGTAAAATTGTTATGGTTGAATTGGCAGGCTCTTGTTGATTAAACCAAGACATAAAAAATAAAAGACAATAAAAACAGTGTTACGAGGTAGAGTGATGCATCAGCAAGACGCATTGAGCTTTTATTAAGTTGATTTTGGAAGTCGTGCTCTGTCGCACTTGAAAAATAAAAAATTGCGGGAATAAGACGCACCTGCACTCTCCTTAATAAGCTCACTGATCCTTATCCACACTATAGTTTATTGTTATTAATTAGCGAGTTAAATTTACCTTATTAAATAATATTAAACATTATTTTTGCTATACCCTGAACAATCCCTATTCAGGATATAACGAATAAAAGTAGAGAGTTAATTAAATAGCCGAGGCGCTACTATACAACGCCTTGTTCAATCATTGCATCGGCTACACGTCTAAAACCGGCGATGTTAGCGCCTAGTAATAGATTACCGGGCTGATCAAATTCTTTTGCGGTGTCGTTGGCTGTGGTGAAAATATCTTTCATTATTTGCTTAAGCTTTTCATCAACTTCTTCAAACGTCCAGCTTTGCATACTGGCATTTTGTGCCATTTCTAATTGGCTGGTTGCTACCCCACCGGCATTCGCTGCTTTGCCAGGGCCATAAGCTATTTTTGCTTCAATAAAGCAGTCAATCGCCTCTTTGGTTGAAGGCATATTCGCCCCTTCACTAACTAAAATACAACCATTTTCAAGTAGTGCTTTTGCATCAGCTTGGGTCAATTCATTTTGTGTGGCACAAGGAAAAGCCGCATCCGCACTGTAACGCCATACAGCATGACCATCCTCTGGGTAATCATCGCAAGGGGTATACTTGGCTTGTGAATGACTATCTAAGTAGTCACTTAAACACCCTCTTGATTGCTCTTTGAGCTGTTTTATCAGCTTTAAATCAATACCATTCTCATCGTACAAAGTGCCTTTTGAGTCACTACAAGTAATTGGTGTTGCACCAAGTTGATATAACTTTTCCATGGCATAAATAGCCACATTGCCTGAGCCTGAAATTAAACAGCGTTTTCCTGATAAGCTGTCATCACGATCTTCAAGCATATAGTTAGCAAAATAAACTGCGCCATAACCCGTTGCTTCTTTGCGAGCAAGCGATCCGCCCCAAAGTAAGCTTTTACCGGTTAGTACGCCTTCATAGCGCCCTGTTAAGCGTTTATATTGGCCAAACATATAACCAATCTCTCTGGCACCTACGCCAATATCCCCTGCAGGTACATCGGTTGTAGGACCAATGTGGCGATATAACTCGGTCATAAAGGATTGGCAAAAACGCATTATCTCGCCATCAGAGCGTCCTTTAGGATCAAAATTAGCGCCTCCTTTTCCACCGCCTATAGGCAAACCAGTCAGTGCATTTTTAAAAATTTGTTCAAAGCCTAAAAATTTTATGATGCTGGCATTTACACTTGGATGAAAACGTAAGCCGCCTTTGTAAGGGCCCAGCGCTGAATTAAATTCGATTCGGTAGCCTTTATTCACTTGAATATTGCCCTCGTCATCAACCCAAGGCACGCGAAACATTAACTGGCGCTCTGGCTCTACCATTCTTTGAATAATTGCTTGTTGTTGGTAATGACTGGTTTGCGCAAATATAGGCTCTAGCGAGTCTAGCACTTCTTCTACCGCTTGATAAAACTCACATTGCGCAGGGCTCGTCTGCTTTAATTGCGCAATTGTTCTGTGTATATAATTCATATTTATTCTTCCATGTAGGTATTTTTTAATTTGAAATAGGAAAAATGATCAATGCTATTGCTAGTGAAGAAATTAATTATCCGATCATTATTTTTACACTTTAACATCATAGATAAACTGGATGCACGTGTTTGATGTTGAATTAAATTGTTGTTTCTTTTGTATAAAAACTCATTAAAAAAGAATTTATATGCTAAAAACAGCCGTTTGAATGAATAACATGTTAAAAGTATTAAAAAAATAGTAAAACAAAATACGACTCTACACTTTTGCGAGAGCGACAAAATAAAATGCTTTATGAGACTGAAGTTGTAGAAGAATAGACTGATAATTGAGTAAATGTGGAGAGGTCAAAATGGAGGTTGTATTCAACCTCCATAAAATACATTAAGCTTTTTCGCCATCTGGGCGAAAAGTACGCTGTACACCGGTTAAAAATAAACGCAAGATTTGATCGTTACACACACGGTAATGCTTGTTTTCAACTTTACGTGAAAATGCGCTTAGCTCATGTTTACTTAAATCAAAATCAACCAACGCCAAGGTCGCGATCACATCTTCTGCTTTCATATTTAAAGCAATACGTAGCTTCATAAAAATAATATTGTTGTTCAATTTACTTTCAGGCTCTGGCTGCTCACCTTCAAGCTTGCCGCGCTTGGTATTTATAAAACCATTTAAAAATACCGCAAATTCAGTGTCACTTATTGGGGTATACCCAGGCTCGCCCTCTTTAGTTAACCATGCAATCACCTGCTCAGTGCTTACGCTCTGCGCTGCTGCGGCGAAAACATCAACCATAGCTGAATCTGTTAAATCAAAGGTGTAGCGAATACGGCGTAAAATATCGTTATTTGTCAAAGTAAATTCCAAGGTAAATAAGTGCTCAGCAAACAAACGCTGTTAAGTAGCGGCGCAGTTTATCAGAGTTACACTTAGTGCCCTATTAAATACTGTCTTTAATTACCCAATACTTTTGCCGGATCAACTCGTGTTGCTTGCCATGCTGGATACAGCGTCGCCAATATTGCAAGCACAAAGGTGGCAATAACAGTTAACACTATATCTTGCCAAACTAATTTACTGGGCAAAAATTCGATAAAGTACACACCTTCTAGCGGGTTTTCACCCAGTAACAAGCTCAGCCAAGTAAATAGCTCACTAATATTAATTGCTAAAATCACGCCAACAATTGAGCCTAAAAGTACACCCACAAATGCTTGGGTTAAGCCTTGCATGACAAAAGTAGCCAATATGGTACTGTCTTTGGCACCCATGGTTTTTAAAATAGCAATATTGCCTTCTTTTTCACGCACTTCCATTACCAGTGAAGACACAATATTGAAACTCGCCACCGCGATAATTAAAAACACCACAATATAAACAATCGTGCGCACCATTTGAATATCTTGATACAAGCTACCTTGCGTTCTAAGCCAACTCGAAATATACACATAATCGGTAATAGTCTGGCCAACACGAAGCGCTATTTGATGCGCCGAAAACACATTATCAACACGCAAGCGTAACCCTGTTACTTGGCTTTGATCATAGCCTAAGGTTTGTTGTGCTTTGTTAAGATGAATAAAAGCAGCGCTGCTGTCGATTGGTCCGCCCATTTCTATAATGCCCGCAAGCGTGAGGGTAACACGTTTTGGGGCGAGTAATGACCGGCCTTTTTCACTAATTTGCGGGATTAACAAGGTCACGTTATCACCTAATGCGATATTAAGTTGCTTAACAATTTGCTTGCCTAAAATAACATCATCACCTGTTAACTGGCTGACTAATTTACCTTGTGTAAATTGGTTGATGGCTGACACGTCACCTTCCAACGAAGGCTCAACACCTCGGATCTCAACCGCTTTTAATTGGCTTTTAAATTGCGCCATACCATTAACGGCAATAAATGGGGCTGCGCCTGTTACGTGTGGTTGCTGTTTTAACTTTTCGACTTTGCTAGGCCAATCGGCAATCGGCCTACTTGGGGCAACATATTCAACTTGCGGCACGACACTTAATAAACGATGAACCAATTGTTGTTCAAACCCATTAATCACCGATAACGCCACAATTAACACTGCAACACCAAGTAAAATACCGATAGTGGATGCTTTGGCTATAAAACTTACAAAGGCATTTTTTTCATCTTTATGGCCTGAATAGGCTCTAAAGCGTTTACTAATAAAGGCACTAAGCAACATGGCTAGACTCTTTTATCGTTAGTTTACCATCATCTAAGTACGCTATTTTACCCAGCTTATCAGCCAGCTCTAAATCATGAGTAACCACCACAAAGCTGGTGTTTAAACTTTTATTTAGCTGATTAATTAAATCGTAAATTTTAATTGCATTTTGCTTATCTAAATTACCCGTTGGCTCATCAGCAAGCACCAGCGCAGGCTCTGTCACTAGAGCGCGTGCAATGGCAACACGCTGGCGTTCACCACCAGAAAGAGCCGATGGCTTATGGCTACTTCTATGTGCAAGGCCTACCTTATCTAGCATGTTAAGCGCTTTCTTATTGGCTTCTTTTGCGCTCAATCCTTTTATGAGTAATGGCATGGCAACGTTTTCAACTGCACTAAATTCCATTAATAAATGGTGGAATTGATAAATAAACCCTAAGTTTTTATTTCTGAAAGCCGCTTGCTGCGAGCGAGATAACTTAGCAACGTCTTGGTTTTTTATTTTTGCACTACCCGCACTGGCCGTGTCTAAGGTGCCTAAAATATGTAACAAGGTGCTTTTACCTGAACCTGAGCTGCCAACAATTGCCAGCATTTCACCTTGCGTTAAGGCTAAATCAACCCCTTTTAATACCTCAACCTGATTTTGCCCGTCTTGGTACACCTTACTTATTTTTTCACAACTAATTACTAAATCATTCATAACGTAATACCTCTGCTGGGTTTACTTTAGCGGCTTGGCGCGCTGGATATAAAGTCGCTAAAAAGCTCATTGCTAAGCTTAAAACGGCAATAACACTTAAACTAACCACATCAAATTTGACGGGGAGTGAAATTCCCGATAGTAAATTTAAACCAACCAAAGCCAGCAGTTCATTTATATATAAGCTTAATAAAATACCTAAAGAAGCACCCACGACTGTGCCAATTACCCCGTTATAGAGCCCTTGTACCATAAATACGGTTTGCACTTGGCTTGGTGTGAGTCCTAATGTTTGCAAAATTGCTACTTCGCTTTGTTTTTCACTGACCATCATGGTTAGTGCCGATACAATATTAAATACCGCCACCAGCACAATTAAGCCAAGGAGCATAGACATGATGCGTTTTTCCATCGCAACGGCGGCAAATAAAGTGCCTTGACTGCTTCGCCAGTCGGTGAGTTTAAAGTCATTGAGTATGTGTTGGCTGTCTTGCATAAATTGGTCAAGTGCAAACGGCTCATGCAGTGACACGCTTAAATTAGGTACGGTATTGTTGCTAAGTTTTAAAATCCGTTGTAGTGATACGCCACTGGTAAATGCCAACCCCATGTCTATTTCGGAGCCAGTTTCATAGATAGCAGCAATTTTAAATAAACGTTGGCTTGGCATGCGCCCAAGTGGGGTGTACGTAGATGCGTTAGGCATAATTACACGTAACTTATCACCTAAGCCAACGCCAAGTTTGAGGCTTAAATAACGACTTATTGCAATATTATAATTATTGTTTAGTACATTTAGCCAATTGCCTTGCACTATTTTGTCGGTGATTTTATATAGCGAGCCGTTGTTGTCGTAAAGCCCTTGTAATAACACCCCGTGAAGATCTTTATTGGTTTGCAATATGGCTTCACCATGGCGATATAAACTAACATGATCAACATACGGTGATTGCTCAAGCGCAGATTTTAACGAATTCATTTGCGCTTTGGAGTGATCTTTGGCTTGCACTTCAACATGTGGAATAAGCCCCAACATATTTGATTTTAAACTACTCTCAAAGCCGTTCATTACACTACTGACCGTAAAAAGCGCCATTAAACCAATCGCTATACCTGCAATAGAAAAAAACGAAATGAACGAAATAAACGCATTGCCTTTAGAGGAGCGGCTATATCTGAGTCCGATAAATAGGCTAACAGGTTGAAACATATTAATTAAACATTAATGCCAAAAGTGTGGCTTATAGTAGCACGAACTCAGCGCAATTGAATATCACCATAAATGTAAGAAATAATTTATAAATCTGACACTTGGCTATATTTTAAACAAGCCAGTAAACCCTGCTAAACTTTCAGCCCTGTTATTAAGTAATCCAGTAATACCCGTACATTAGTAGCCACAAATTGCCGTGACGGATATAGACCCCACACGCCCTCTTGTTGTGGTTGGTATGCAGTTAATATAGGCACTAACTGACCGGATTTAATTTCATTTTCAATATAGTAATCAGGCAACTGAACAATACCCAAACCTTTTTTAGCGCCGTCAACCAGTGCCCAGCCGCTATTACAATGCAATCGCCCTGCGACCTTAATATGTTTATCACGATTATTTTCATTTACTCGCCAATAACTACTATTGCCAATTAAACATTGATGATTATTAAGCTCCCCCAAAGTGTGAGGCTCACCAAAACGCGCTAAATATGCAGGTGAAGCACACATAATAAATCGTCGCGAGCTCAAGCGCCGCGCTTTTAAGCTTGAATCTTTTAAATGGCCTAGTCGAATGGCTAAATCAAAGCCCCCCTCTAATAAGTTTTCTTGCTCGTTAGAGAGCGTTGCAATTACTTCTACCTCAGGGTGATCATGCATAAATGAATGCACAATGGGCATAATAAAACTTTCACCATACATAACCGGTGCTGTTAATTTAATTTTACCTTTAGGTGAGGTTTGTACCGATGCTAAGCCTTGAGTGGCCTCGTCCATTGCGTGCTGTAAATGTTTAACTTGGTGTAAAAACTGCTCGCCCTCTTTGGTTAACACAACCTTTCGAGTGGTACGTGTTAATAATTGCGTATTTAACCGTTGTTCAAGCTTTGTAACATGGCGGCTAATATGAGCAACTGATAAACCTAACGTCTGTGCAGCTTGGGTAAAACTTCCCTCTTCGCCAACAGCAATAAACTCATCAATACCTTCCCAACGCATAATTATTACCATACTGTAAAAGTGTTTTATTAAATTGAAGATTATCATTATCTGAGAAACAAATACAATAACCTCATCACCCAAACAGTATGGGTCTATAATTCATATTCAAACCACTACAAAGGATATACACATGTCTGAATTTATAAAATCAAAAGCAGCGATTGCCTGGGGCCCTAATCAGCCTTTAAGCGTTGAAGAAGTTGATGTTATGATGCCTAAAAAAGGCGAAGTAATGGTAAAAATCACTGCCACTGGTGTTTGTCACACTGATGCTTTTACATTATCTGGTGAAGATCCAGAAGGTATTTTCCCTGCTATTTTAGGCCACGAAGGTGCTGGCGTTGTTTACGCTGTAGGTGAAGGCGTAACCAGTGTTGAGGTAGGCGATCATGTTATTCCACTTTACACTGCTGAATGTGGTGAATGTAAAATGTGTAAATCTGGTAAGACTAACTTGTGCTCTGCAGTACGTGAAACGCAAGGTAAAGGCCTAATGCCAGATGGCACTACACGCTTTTATAAAGATGGTGAGCCTATCTATCACTACATGGGTTGCTCAACATTCTCTGAGTACACCGTACTCCCAGAAATTTCACTTGCTAAAGTAAACAAAGAAGCATCACTTGAAGAAATTTGTTTACTTGGTTGTGGCGTAACCACAGGTATGGGTGCGGTAACAAATACAGCAAATGTTAAACCAGGTGATACTGTCGCTATTTTCGGCCTAGGTGGTATTGGTTTATCGGCTATTATTGGTGCAAAAATGGCGGGCGCGGGTCGCATTATTGGTGTTGATATCAACACCAGCAAGTTTGACTTAGCCACTAAGCTTGGTGCAACAGACCTAATTAACCCTAAAGACTTCGACAAGCCAATTCAAGAAGTGATTGTTGATATGACCGACGGCGGTGTTGATTACTCATTTGAGTGTATTGGTAATGTTGATGTAATGCGCTCTGCACTTGAGTGTTGTCATAAGGGTTGGGGAGAGTCTGTGATTATTGGTGTAGCCGGTGCTGGCCAAGAAATTTCAACTCGTCCGTTCCAACTTGTTACTGGCCGTGTATGGCGTGGTAGCGCATTTGGTGGTGTTAAAGGTCGCTCACAACTTCCTGAAATTGTAGAGCGTTACATGGCGGGTGAATTTGCGCTAAACGATTTTATCACTCATACCATGAGCCTAGAAGAAATTAACGATGCCTTTGATTTAATGCATGAAGGTAAAAGTATTCGTACTGTAATTCATTACTAATACGCTCATTTCACTTAATTACCATCACAAGCCGTTGCTATTAAGTAACGGCTTTTAAGGATTGTTATGTTAGAAAATATTTCAACAGCTAAAGTGGCTGGCGGATGGCATAAGCAATACAGCCATAGCGCCTCAAGCACTCGTTGCACTATGCGTTTTGCAGTGTTTTTACCGCCAGGCGCCAGTGAAACCAATAAGGTGCCGGTACTGTACTGGTTATCAGGTTTAACCTGTACCGATGAAAACTTTATGCAAAAAGCAGGCGCATTTAAAAAAGCATCGGAGCTGGGTATCGCCATTGTAGCGCCAGATACGAGCCCACGTGGTGATAACGTGCCAAACGAAGACAGCTATGATTTTGCACAAGGTGCTGGGTTTTACCTTAATGCTACAAAAGCGCCCTACAACACCCATTTTAATATGTATGATTACGTTGTTAATGAGTTACCGGCACTAATTGAGCAACACTTTCCTGTTACAGATAAAAAAGCAATTAGTGGTCATTCAATGGGCGGGCATGGCGCATTGATGATTGCACTTAAAAACCCACATTCGTACGCCAGCGCTTCGGCATTTAGTCCTATTGTTAATCCTATGGCGTGTCCGTGGGGTGTAAAAGCATTTACAGGCTACTTAGGTGACGACAAAACAACGTGGGCACACTACGATACTTGCGAATTAATGCAACAAGCCGAGCAAGCAAACTATTTACCTATGCTGGTAAGCCAAGGTGATGCTGATAACTTTTTAGAAGAGCAGCTTAAGCCGCAAAACTTGGTCGATATCGCTGATAAAAAAGCGTATCCGCTGCAGCTCGAAATGCACGCTGGCTACGATCATAGTTACTTTTTTATTAGTAGCTTTATAGACCAACACTTATTATTTCATCATCAGTTTCTAGCGGCTTAGATTCATTACTGTGTAGAGTAGATTTATCTACTTCTACACATTCTTTTAAGACCTTAGTAACCTGCCTACATTTTTTAATCACACCGTCATCTCCTTTTATAAATTCAATTATGGCTTTATCAGTTTCGTAACCAAGCTTGCTAAAACTAAAACTATCTTTATCCTTTACAAAACTATTAGTGCCATTGATGTTTGACTTGGATCTCGCCGTTTCATCCAAAAATATACCCATAACTGTGCAACCAGTTAATACATTTGAAAAGATAATAATTAATAAAATGCGCATGTAAACTCTCGTTGCAAATGAGCCAAATTATATACGACTTAAAAAGAAGTATTGTAAAAATATGTAAGCCCCACAATTTTACCTAATAGAGTTTGCTTGTGTGGTACGCAGCTGAAATTCATTGCTGGGTAAAAACGCACTTTATTGTGTAAATATTGCTAACGCCACTCATCCCCCTCGATAAAAAAAAGGTAACACAATGATTTTATTTAAATTAACACCTTGGTTCAATTTTTGCTACTTACTTAAAATTTATCCGTGGAAATAGCAATGGAAATTGATCTACAGTGGAGTGACATTATTGATAATTTGATTCATCTTGGCATGGCGTATTTACTTGCCCTGCCAATGGCATATGATAGAGAGCGTAGCCATAATGGTGCAGGTCTAAGAACGTTTCCTTTAGTTGCCGTCGCATCATGTGGTTATGCACTGATTGCAATGTCAGTTTTAGAGGGCGCAGAGGCGCAATCTAAAATGTTACAAGGTATTATTACAGGTATTGGTTTTATTGGTGGTGGCGCTATTTTAAAAAATAACCAGTCTACATCTGGAACAGCAACAGCTGCGAGTATTTGGAATATGGGTTTAATTGGTATCGCTATTGCGTACAGCCGCTATGAAATAGCTATTTTGTTGGCAGTAATAAACTTCATAACGCTTAGGTATGTTAAAAAATTTAAATAAGGAAAATTATAATTAATTGCTTAGCGCTGACGCGATCACCCTGTTAAATTCAACCCTCAAACTCGCCTTTTGATATAATATAACATATTATCAAGTTCATTTTTTTCATTCTTGTTAATTATATTTTATGTCATTAGCTTTATCGCAAAGTCGCTTGCATCATATTGATCTATTACGCGGCATTATCATCATATTTATGGTGATAGATCACGGCATGTATTATTGTCTAAATTATTCAGTAACTGATCCCATGACCTTACCCGGAACAGATGCGCTTACTTTTTTCACACGCTTTATATCGCATTTTGTGCGCCATTATTTGTATTTCTAGCAGGCCTCTCTGCCGCTATTACAGAGCATAAATACGCGTGTACTCGTCAGTTTGCTAACGCTTTAATAGTTCGAGGCTTAGTGCTTATTTTATTTGAGTTTACAATTGTATCATGGTCATGGAGTTTTAATCCTCTTTTCCCGATGTTATATGCTCAAGTAATTTGGGCGATTGGCTGGGGCTTTGTGGTGCTTGGCTTGCTTCGCTTAATAAGTATATACCCTGTATTTATAGCTGGGTTATTACTGGTATTTGGTCATAACTTATTAGATGGTTTCAACTCGATTTAAGATCTTGCGCAAAACCTCAATATTTGTCGATATTGTGTTGTTAAACCTTAGTGAAACTCCATTGGATTTAACTTCTCCGATAAGGATATCAATATTATTACTGTCATTTAGCTGCAAACGTGAACATAACCCCGCTTCTCTTTCGGATTCACTATGATTTGGGAATCTAACTCCCAAAATATCAACTTCTGAGCTAATCCTGCCATTAATATCATGATGAACAATAAAACCATCAGAAAAGTATCCGTTTAATCGTAAGTAAAGTTTTACTAGTCGCTCTTGAAGCTGTGATCTTTCTTTATCTGTTAACATTCCTATTAACTTTTGAGTTTTAACAGCTTGTTGAACACCACTTTGAGGGTTATAACACCCCAAAACGGCGTATATTACATTGCTTAATAATTCCACTAAACAACTTCAATTTATACAATTAATTACGTAGGCTGTAAAACACCTCTTGTTAAATACACCAAAGCGACTTTAAATAATGTTATTGGACAAAACACCTCAACTGCATAAATAAACAGTATCGATAAACATGCCATTTTTCGCTTATAAAACACTCAACTCATTGGCTAGTGATTTAGCTAGGTGGTTATAATTTTTGCTGTTGTATATTATGATGAACTCACACCCTGCCTTTTTAAATCCATTAAGGTTTTTTCAGTCATTTTATTAAGGATTATCTCATGTCTAGCTATAACGAATCCCCAGAGCAAATTGCACAAGCCACTGAGGGCTATGTGATGCAGCAAACTATGTTACGTATTAAAGATCCAAAACCGTCGCTGGCATTTTATGAAAACGTATTGGGCATGAAGTTGTTAGGTAAGTACGACTTTCCTGATATGGAATTTACCTTGTACTTTTTAGGCTACGAGCAAGATATGCCAAAAGGCGATGATAAACAAAAAACCCAGTGGGTGTTTCGCCGCCCTGCGCTGATTGAGCTTACACATAACTGGGGCACTGAAAACGACGACAGCTTTAGCGGTTATCACAGCGGTAATGAAGAACCAAAAGGCTATGGCCATATTGGTATTAGTGTACCCGATGTATACGCTGCCTGTGAGCGCTTTGCTAAGTACGATGTGGAGTTTGTAAAACAGCCAGATGACGGTTCTATGAAAGGCCTTGCCTTTATTAAAGACCCAGACGGTTACTGGATTGAAATACTCTCGCCGGAGGGCATTACTGACATTATTCAATCGCAATAAAAAACATTAAAAATAAAAAAGCCTGCAAATGCAGGCTTTTTGTTTACAAGTACTGTGAAAAACTTGAATTTTTTTAACGACGTAGTGCGTCTATACGTGCGTCAAGCGGCGGGTGAGATGAAAACAACTCAGCCATGCCTTTACCACTGGCAATACCGAAGGCCATCATTGAGCCTTCTAATTGCGATGGGTGGTTTTGCTTTAATCGCTCAAGGGCTGAACGCATTTTATCTGCGCCTACCAACTGAGCTGCGCCGCTATCGGCTGCAAATTCACGCTTACGGCTATAATGAGCAACCACTATGCTTGCCAGTACGCCAAATAATATTTGAAATAACATATCGAATAAGAAGTAAGTCCAGCTGCTGCCGCCCTCTTCTTCATCGCTATTGATGAAGTTGTCAACAATGCCAGCCAGTACTTTAGCGGCAAAAATAACAAAGGTATTCACAACACCTTGAATAAGCGTTAGCGTTACCATGTCGCCATTAGCCACATGCGATACCTCGTGCGCCAATACGGCTTCGGCTTGATCTTGGCTCATGTTGTGTAATAAACCCGTACTTACCGCCACCAGCGAATTATTTTTTCTCGGGCCCGTTGCAAACGCGTTCATTTCTGGGCTGTCGTAAATCGCCACTTCTGGCATGTTAATACCGGCTTTTTTAGCTTGAGCAGCCACAGTGTTTACCAGCCATTGTTCGGTTTCGGTACGAGGTTGGGTGATCACTTGCGCACCAGTTGATTTTTTGGCGATCCATTTCGACATAAATAACGAAATAAACGATCCACCAAAACCAAATACAGTCGCAATTAGTAAAATTCCGCCAAGGCTACGATGGCTTAAGCCCAGCGCACTCATTATTATTGAAAGCACCACACCTAATACCAACATAACCGCGAGGTTAGTTAATAAAAACAAAAATACACGTTTCATACGAGTTCTCCAAAAATAACATTTATTGCTGAGCGATTTACTATGTTTGATCGGCTTTGAGCAATCACTGCGTTATGACACACTATGTCATAACGTCAGCGCTATTCTGTGACAAACTATGTCACAACACAAGGGTTATTTATGGATTTATCGATAATATTTCAAGCAGGGTTTTATAAATTTGTAATTTAGGGGTTTGCTCTGTGTATGGGCTAATGGCAAGCAGTGGAAATGGTAAACGTGTTTTCAGTGAATCTAGGTTTGCTTGGAATTCATCCATAGTGGCATCAACTTGGTTTGCAATCCACCCTACACAATTAATCCCTAAGCTTTGCATGTGTGCAGCAGTGAGTAAAGCATGATTTATACAGCCTAGTTTCATCCCTACCACTAATATTACTGGCAGTTGCTCTGCTTTTACCCAGTCGTATAAATACTCGTTATTATTAATTGGTAATGCCCAGCCGCCTGCACCTTCTGTTAATAGGTAATCGGCGCCTTGTTGCTTAACATGTTGATAAGCCATGCTGAGCTTTTCTACTGTTATGTTTATACCTGCTTGCTCTGCAGCAATGTGCGGAGCTATTGGCGGCGCAAATGCAAATGGGTTAATTATGTCGTATTTAGCACTGACTGTGGCACTTTCCATTAGCATTAGTGCATCGGCGTTCACAAGCTGCTCAAACGCCATTTCACACCCAGAGGCAATCGGCTTAAAACCTATTGCGCGCTTTTTATGTTGCGCGAGTAACTTTAACAGCAAACTGGTTACATGAGTTTTACCGGCGTCGGTATCGGTACCGGTAATAAAAAACTGGTTCATGGCATGGCCTTATTATTTTTACTGGGCTTTTTCTAATGATAACAATACTACATGGTAAGATACATGGGCTTTATTGTTTATAATCGGATAAGCATCACATACTTTTTGCAGCGCTGATTTAGTTAATAAACCACGACGACTTGTTGCATGATTTTGTGTGGTGGCACCAATGGCTTTAATCGATTTTATAGCCGCTAATGCACTGCTGTGCTGATCGGTATAAATGACTTTTTTTGAGGTGGTGATCTTAAACCCGGCATTTTCGACCGATTGGTTTATATTATTATGGCTTGCAAACTGATTAATATGATTATGTGAATCAAGCACTGCAAAGGCGGTTTTGATCTCGTTTAATGACCCTGCAACAACCGTACTAATATAGGCTTGTCCGCCTGGTTTTAATGCTTGATAAAGCGAGTGCATTAAGATTTCAAAATTAGTAGACCATTGCAAAGCAAAATTACTAAATAGCACATCAATACTGTTAGCTTGCAGCGGTAAATTATCCATGTCGGCGCACAGTTTTGGGGTGTTTAAATCACTGCTTTTTAGCATGTTAAAACTTAAATCTATGGCAACAACTTGGCCAAATAATGTCCTTAAAGCCTGAGTATTAACAAGCGGCCCTGCGCCTAGGTCAACACAGAGCCTTTTAGGGTTTGCTCTAATGAGTTTAAATAAATCATTTGCCGCTTGTTTTTGCACATTGGCATGCTGGCTGTAACTGTTTGCTGCTTTTGAAAAGTTATGCGCTGTGGTTTTTTTTAAAGCCTGAGTCACTAAATACACTGTGGTGGGATTAAGTGGCTTAGTTTTAATTGCCTGCGGGCTTATCATGAAATGACCTTCTGTAAACTACCAACGAGTTGTTTTATATCGTCATGGGTGTGGGCTGCACTTAAGGTAATACGCAAACGCGAGGTATTGTGTAAAACAGTTGGCGGGCGAATAGCCGTTAGCCAAATGCACTGCTGCTTTAGTTGCTCACTGGCTTTTAACGTTTGCTCGGCGCAGCCTAAAACAATTGGTTGAATCGCGGTGTTAGAGTCCATTAGCGCAATGTGCTGCTCTTTTGCTAGGCGTTTAAACAGCGCAATATTAGCGTTTAATTTGGCTCGCTTGTCGTTGGCGCCTCTTATGCTCTTTATACGCGCTAAAGTATGTGAGGCAATAAACGGCGACATAGCGGTTGAGTAGGTATAATCACGATTAAACTGCAGCATGTAATCTATAAAATGCTGCGAACCTAATACGCACGCCCCACTACTAGCAACCGCTTTACCAAAGGTGATCACTAAGATATCGGGCAAGGTGCCGGCTGCAATTAAGGCTTCACAACTGCCAAGCCCCGATTTTCCTAAAGCACCAAAACCATGGGCATCGTCTATCATTAGCCAGGCGTTATGCTGCTTTGCTAAGGTTAATAGCGCTTTGATTGGCGCGGTATCACCATCCATGGAGAACACACCTTCAGATACAATGAGCTTATTTCGCGCTTTTGATTTTTCTAGCCGTGAGCGTAAATGGTTTATATCGTTATGGTTAAAGCGTATTAACGCGGCGTTGGCGTGTAATGCGCCATCAATTAAACTGGCATGATTGAGTTTATCTTGAAAAATCGCACTGTGTTGCGCTGTCGCTTTATCTTGAAATAGCGCTTTTATAACACTGCTATTAGCACTAAAGCCCGAATTAAACAGCATACCTGCCTCATAACCCAAAGCACTACATAAAGCTTGCTCAAGCGCTTGCTGTGGCTGTTGATAACCCGTCACTAGTGCTGAACTGTGGCTACCTAGTAACGGCGCGCTGGTTAATTCCACCGGCGAATCGCCAAACCCTAAATAATCGTTACTCGCAAAGTTAAGGTAGGTTTTATCATCAACCGTAATAGTGCGCGCTGTTGCGCTTTGTACTACATAGCGTTTACGCAAGAGCTGCTGTGCTTTGCGTTCATCTAAATGGGTGTTTATAAATTCAAATGACATAAATGCTTTAACCTTCAACGCAATACTTTAAACCATTAGCATAGTACTGAGCACTTTACGCTTCGTAAAACAATTCTGCGGTTGCTTTATCAGCCACTTGCGATGACAAAGACGCAGCAACGGCTTCATCTGAATAATCGTGGCGTGTTTCTGGGTTCATCCCGAGCTTTTTAATTAATTGCATGTCGGCATCGGCTTCTGGGTTTTCGGTAGTAAGAAGTTTATCACCATAAAATATAGAGTTAGCACCGGCAAAAAAGCACATTGACTGCATTTGCTCATTCATTGCTGTGCGTCCTGCTGATAAACGTACGTAACTATGGGGCATCATAATACGTGCTGTGGCAATGGTACGAATAAACTCAAACTGATCTAAGTCATCAACGTTTTCAAGCGGTGTCCCTTTCACCTTTACTAGCATATTAATTGGCACGCTTTCGGGCTGCTGGGGTAAATTAGCTAACTGCATTAATAAGCCATAACGGTCGCTTGCTTGCTCACCCATACCGACAATACCGCCGGAGCATACTTTCATACCAGCGTCTCGCACATTGCCTATAGTATCAAGGCGGTCTTGAAAGGTACGAGTTGATATAATTTGCTCATAGTATTCAGGTGAAGTGTCGAGGTTGTGGTTATAGTAATCAAGCCCTGCACTGCGCAGTTCATGAGCTTTTTCGTTATTTAACATGCCTAAAGTCATACAGGTTTCAAGGCCAAGGGCTTTTACTTCTTTTACCATTTGCGAAATGTATGGCATGTCTCTGTCTTTTGGATCTGACCATGCAGCCCCCATACAAAAACGAGTGGCGCCTTTTTGTTTTGCTAACCGTGCTTGCTCTACCACTTTTTCTACTTCTATTAGGCGCTCGCGTTCTAAATCAGTTTTATAATGCCCCGATTGCGGGCAATATTTACAGTCTTCTGGGCAGGCACCTGTTTTAATGGATAACAACGTAGAAATTTGTACTTCGTTTGGATTAAAATTAGCGCGATGCACAGAGGCGGCTTTAAATAATAAATCGTTAAATGGCATTTCAAATAAGGCTTTTACTTCCTGATGGGTCCAATCGTGTCGAACTGTTGCAAGCTCCATAATACTCTCTTTTATTTTTGCTCTTGGTGTTATTGGCTTAGAATACGTATTGCCGTACCATTGTCAACGAAGCCCACTTAGTTAAAGTTTACATATGAACAAAAAACAAACGATAGACCTTGATTTTGATCGTCAGCACATTTGGCACCCCTACACCTCAATGACTCAACCTATTCCGGTTTACCCCGTTACGCATGCAAATCACAACCTTATTTACTTAGAAACGGGGGAACAACTTATTGACGGTATGGCCTCATGGTGGAGTGCTATTCACGGCTATAACCATCCGGTTTTAAATGAAGCGATGCACGCCCAGATAGATAAAATGAGCCATGTAATGTTTGGTGGCATAACCCACCAGCCGGCAGTAGAGCTCTGTAAAAAGCTGGTAGCGATAACGCCAGAGGGATTAACAAAGGTGTTTTTAGCCGACAGTGGCTCAGTAAGTGTGGAAGTAGCGATAAAAATGGCGCTGCAATATTGGTTAAGCCAAGGGGTTACAACAAAACAAAAATTAATGACTCCGTTCAAAGGTTACCATGGCGATACATTTGCAGCGATGAGTGTGTGCGATCCTATTAATTCTATGCATAATTTATACGCTGGTTTTTTGCCTGAGCATATTTTTGTGCCAGCCCCTATTAGCCAATTTAATAGTGCGTTTAATCAAGCTGAGGCTGATGAACTCGAAAGCTATTTTTTAAAGTACCACCAGCAAGTCGCCGCGTTTATTATTGAACCTATAGTGCAAAACGCCGGGGGGATGAATTTTTATCATCCTGAGTATTTAGCCTGTGTGCGTAAACTATGCACTCAATATAATGTGCTGCTTATTTGCGATGAAATTGCCACCGGATTTGGCCGCACCGGCAAATTGTTTGCTGTAGAGCATGCCAATATAGAGCCCGATATACTGTGTATAGGTAAAGCGCTGACTGGTGGCGCAATGACACTTTCGGCAACCATAACTAGCGACAAAATAGCCACAGGGATCAGCGAAGGAGAAGCTGGGGTTTTGATGCACGGACCTACATTTATGGGAAATCCCCTTGCCTGCGCTGTTGCCTGCGCCAGTATTGATTTATTACTAAGCCAAAACTGGCAACACCATATCAGCGAAATAAATACTCAATTACAGCAGCTGCATAAATGCCAAGCGCTCAGCACCGTGGCGAATGTACGTACTTTAGGAGCTATTGGCGTAGTAGAGCTTACAGAAGAGGCTGGTAGCATTGATGTCGCTAAAATTCAGGCTTATTTTGTATCTCAAGGAGTATGGATACGCCCCTTTGGTAAGCTAATTTATCTAATGCCACCGTATATAAGTGACAAAAACAGTATTCGCGCTTTATGTGATGCTATTTATAACGCCATAAAAGGTAAACATTACGTATAGATAGGTTAACTATCATCAAGGATTACGTTAAAATTTATACAAATAATTAGTTTGCTGCCTATTCGTCCCAAAACATTGGTATTTTTAGCCCTGACCTGTCATTTAGTGTGTTGATCTGAGTGATCTTTAGGGATATGATAATGCCTATCATTTACAATAACATTTATGGACTCACTTGCTATGAAAATATTACTTAAGCCTGCCAAGACATTAAGTGCAAGTTTTTTACTCGCCTCTGCGATTTTTGCACAACCGGCACTTGCTAATGGCCCTATTGGTGAGCATGTTAATCACCTTCAAGCTAATTTAAAAACTTACAATGAAGACGTTGAATGGATGATCTCTAAAGTCGATACCATGGTAAGCGATTACGAGAAAAAAGGCGCAAAAGCAGTCAATAGTGATGATTTGGTTGAGTACTGGGAGTCAGTTAAATTCCACAGCGCCATAGAAACTAATTACGTGCCTGTCTATGCCTCTATTTGGCAAGGTTTGTATGGCATAAAAATGGCTATCGATAATAAAAAACCAGCGTCAGAAGTACGCAAACAACAACAAGCAATGAATAATGCCCTATGGCAAGGATTAGGCGCAGTTAAACTGGCAGCTAAGTTTCAACAAAAAGGGTTATTAGATAGCGTTAAAGCAACAGCAACCAAAGAAATGACGCAAAGCGCGACTATCGACGAAATTAAACATAAATTAGACCGAGTGGTCGCTAAATACGCAGAACGTTTAAGCGATGAAGCCACCAACATAGTGCACGACACTTACCTACATTTATTTGAAGGTGTTGAAGGTACACTAATTGAGCAAGACGCGAAGTTAGTAGAAATCCTAGAAAAAGACTTTAACGTCACACTTCCACAAGCAATTTCTAATAATAAAAGTGTTGATGAAGTTCGTGATGTGGTTGTTGATATGCAAACCAAACTAAGCCGCGCTCAAACGCTGATTGAAAAAGCAGAAAAAGCACGTAAGGATGTATTTTAAGTGAAACGCAGAACCTTTATTCAAGGCTTAGCTGCGTTAGGGGTAGCGGGTGCTTTACCGCTATCGCTTTCACGCGCTTTTGCCGCTGATATTGCTATTGCAAACCCCGTGTCTGTTGATACATTGCCTAAACTAAAAGGTGCATTGACGCTTTATTTAGGCCGTGGTGAAGGTGGCTTATACGAAAACGTATTACAAGCCATTCAAAAAAAGAACCCTGATCTTGACCTTGCCATTCGTCGCGGCCCTACCGCAGCGCTTGCCAACACCATTGTTGCCGAAGCAAATGCAGGGGTTAAACGTGCCGACTTATTTTGGGCAGTCGACTCTGGGGCAATTGGTTTAGTTACCGATGCCGGTCTTGCCAAGCCCATGCCGAGTGATTTATCAGCGCAATTACAGCCACAATTTAGATATGATGAATGGGCACCTGTTACTGGCCGTATTCGTACTTTACCCTTTAATACCGATCGCTTAACCAAAGAGCAAATTCCAACGAGCATTATGGACATTGCCGACAGTGATTTAAGTATTGGTTGGGCGCCTGCTTATGCTTCTTTTCAATCGTTTATTACTGCTATGCGGCTTTTAGAAGGTGATGATAAAACGGCTAAGTGGCTCAAAAAAGTTAAAAAACGATCTAAAACCTACGCCGGTGAACTCGGTGTGGTAATGGGCGTTGAACGTGGTGAAGTAGACATTGGTTTTGCTAATCATTACTACACGCTGCGCTTAAAATCAGGTAAGCCCGATGCAAAACTTGATTTAGCCTTTACGCAAAATGATGCTGGCTGTTTAGTTAACGCTTCAGGTATTTTATCGTTATCTGACGACCCACTGGCAATCAACTTTATGCGCTATTTACTTAGCATTGAAGTGCAAAGTTATTTAGCAAGCGAAGCCTATGAAATCCCACTGGTTAATGGCATTACTCAACCCGATGGATTGCCAAAGTTAACCAGTATTTCGCCACCTAAAATTGATTTAACCCAGTTGGCTGATTTACGCCCAACTATAGATTTAATGCGCAGCAGCGGCGTTTTATAATGCGAATACCTACATCTTACCCAATGGCGCTGCTTGCAGCGCTAGTGACCCTGACCCCTATTTTTGTTTTAATTACGCTTGCCTCTGACGCAAGCTCTTTTTTTGATAGCCATAATTTAACTATTTTAGGCAATACCCTGTCGTTAATGGGATTAACTGTATTAGGTTCAATTTTAATTGGTGTGCCCTTAGCATTCATTAGCGCCTATGTGCAGTTACCGTTTAAAAAGTTTTGGCTGGTGGTGTTTGCAGCCCCGCTTGCTATTCCCAGTTACATTGGCGCTTTTACGCTTTATGCTGCATTTGGTCCTGGCGGTGAAATAAACAACTTACTTGGTTTTGAAACCCCTTCTATGTATGGCTTAACGGGAGCCGCCATTGTCATGACCTTGTATACTTTTCCGTTTGTTATGATGACTACCCGTTCGTCTTTACTTAGTTTAGATGCCAGTATGGTCAACGCTGCTCGAACGCTGGGTATGTCAATGACGCAAAGCGTATTTAAAGTTATTTTACCCCGCGTAGTAAATGGCATTGCTGCAGGGTCGTTATTGGTTGCACTATATACCTTATCTGACTTTGGTACTCCCGCAATGATGCGCTTAGATACGTTTACCCGTGTTATTTATGTGGAATATAATGCTTTTGCCTTAAGCCGTGCGGCTATGTTATCACTGCAACTGATGGTGATTGTTGGCTTTTTATTAATGATTGAATCACAAATAAAAACCGCCTCAGAGCGTCAAGGTCGTTCGCTTATTTTATTCCCTAAAAAATGGCAACTAGGCGCTATGTTTGCCACCTTTGCACCTATTTTGTTACTCGCTATTGGCCTACCTTTAGCAGTATTTACTTTGTGGTTAGTGCGTGATGGCTTTAGCTCGTTTGATTTTAGTATTGCCTGGCATTCAACTTACGCTTCAGCCATTGCCGCTATTGTTACAGTTATTGTTGCCATTCCGGTTGCCCATGCGGCTTTAAGTGGTAAGGCTGGTAAAATAATGGAACGTGTTACTTACTTTGGTTTTGGTATTCCGGGTATTGTTATGGGCACAGCGCTTGTGTATGGCGGCTTACAACTACCCTTTTTATATCAAACGCTGGGCTTATTGATTATTGCTTATATGCTACGTTTTTTACCACTTGCGGTAGGTTCTGTGCGTACCAGCACCGAGCATCTTGACCCAAGCTTGGTAAAATCAGCGCGGGTATTAGGCGCAAGCCCGCGCGAAGCCTTTACGCGTATTACTTTACCCCTAACTATGCGTGGTATTATTGCAGGTGGCGCCTTGGTCTTTTTAGAGTCAATGCGTGAATTAGAAGCCACACTTTTATTAGGCCCCACTGGCTTTGAAACGCTATCTACCTACTTATGGCGTGTTTACGAAGCCGGTTATTTTGGCCGTGCTGCTATTCCTGGCTTATTGTTGGTAGTGATTTCTGCGGGTGCTTTAGCTATTATGATGTCTGGCGAAAAACGCAACCAGTTTGAACATTAAGGATTTATAAAAAATGCTATCTGTAAGTCAGTTGTCTATAGATTATGGCAGTAACCGTGTTGTTAGCGATTTAAATTTCACCTTAGGTGAAAGCGAAATATTAATGCTTGTTGGTCCAACAGGTTGCGGAAAAAGTACTATTTTACAAGCGTTAGCGGGGCTTTTACCAATTAGTGAGGGTGAAATTAAAGTAGCTAAATGGACAGCGACACCAAAGCATACTGTGGCGCCTGAAAAACGCAGCGTAGGTATGGTGTTTCAAGACTTTGCGTTGTTCCCTCATTTAACAGTTGAGCAAAACGTATGTTTTAAACTTAAAGACACCAGCCCTGCCGATCACTGGCTAAAACTTCTTGGTTTAGATGCATTTAGGCATAAAAAACCAGCCACACTGTCAGGCGGGCAAAAGCAACGCGTAGCATTAGCGCGTACCCTTGCCCACCAACCTGACTTTGTATTACTTGATGAGCCGTTATCTAACCTTGATGCTGCCTTAAAAGATATGTTGCGTTGGGATATCCGCAACGCATTAAAAGAAGCTGGTGTACCGGCAATTTGGGTAACGCACGATCAAGAAGAAGCGCTTTCGGTGGGCGATCGTGTGGGTGTTTTAAAAGGCGGTAAAATACAACAAATTGACACCCCAGAGCAGTGTTTTAGTACCCCAAACAACCGCTTTGTTGCGCGCTTTTTAGGTGAAGCCAGCTTTATAAAAGGAACCCTAAATAACGGCCAAGCGCTTACCGTCATTGGTAATGTGCCTGCAAACGGCATTGATTGTGACACTGGTGAGGTAGAAGTTTTACTTCGTCCAGATGATGTATTATTAGTACAAAGCAGTATTGGTAATAATGGTGAAGTAATTTGGGTACGCTTTGAAGGCGGTAGCCGTTTATGCGCGGTTAAACTTGCATGCGAAACCGTAGTAACTAGCCGAGTAAGCCATGAGGTGGTTGTACACCCAGGTGACAAGGTACATGTTTCGCTCAGTACATCTCACCCATTGGCGGCATTTAAAAGCTAGTAGCGTATTTATCTTACTTGAGAGGAAACCATGAACGGACCAAATCCAAACAATCCATCACCTATGGACGGTTTTCCTCAAGTAGGTTATTTAAAAAACTTTATTGAGTCACCTGATATAGAAGTGGGTGATTACACCTATTACGACGACCCTGATGGGCCTGAACATTTTGAAAAAATGTCCTTTATCATTTCGATTTTATTGGGGATCGTCTCATCATAGGTAAGTTTTGCGCCATAGCTAAAGACGTTACTTTTATAATAAATGGGGCTAACCATCAAACCTCCGGCTTTTCTTCTTATCCATTTTTTATATTTGGTAACGGTTAGGAAAAGTCTGCACCTCAACAAAGTGACTTACCTTTCAAGGGCAATACTGAAATAGGTAATGATGTATGGATTGGTTACAACGCCACTATTATGCCGGGGGTAAAAATTGGCAGCGGCGCCATCATAGCGAGTAAATCTGTGGTAACCAATGATGTACCTGCCTATAGCATTGTTGGCGGTAACCCTGCAAAAGCAATAAAAAAGCGTTTTGATGAAACAACTATCAATCAACTTTTAGCAATTGCATGGTGGGGCTAGAGCAGTGAAAAAATTGCCGCTCATTTAGATGCCATTACCCACGCTGATATAGACGTTTTAGCTAAAATTTAATAATTACCACTCAAACATGTAAGCCATTTTACTAATGGTTTTAAGCGGTATGTTATGACTATTGCGCTTGGCATATAAGTGTTGCATTGATTTGTCTTTTACTTCACCAACAATCACTTCTTTTACTTGATACCCTAAAGCTATCGCTGCTTGCGAATAGGCAATGAATTCCCATTTTTTAATGTTAGTGTTATCAACAATAACCAGTTCAATACCTTGTGCTAACGCGTTAATAAAACGTGCTAGGTTTAGGTTATGATATTGCGATAATTTAAACTTATCGAAATGATATTCACCCTGCTCGTTTACAAAGTAATCATCTGTTGAGCAAATAAAATAATTGCTTTCATCTGCGCCCGATAATTCGTCAGCGAGATTTTGCGCATAATATGACTTACCACTGCCTGGCAGTCCTCGTAAAATAAAAACTTGTTTCATAGCATCCATTTTTTATTAATGGTAAACGTTAATTCGGTTTGATTACTAATAATGCCACAAATTGATGAATTTTCAGAGTAACAAATGGTAATAGTAGCCATTTAACTCTAAAAACTGGTTAAAAAAACCGCGCGTGACTAAAAACTTTTAAAGAGTTGCCCACAACAGTTTTTTTATTTTACTTTACTAGGTATTATACAAGGTTCAAGTGCAGTGACCTTACATACATAAATGCATGAGTAACGCACAATTAATTTATATAGTTAGGCAACTTATATCATTGGAGTGAAGATGAGCCATTTAGCGATTTCAGAGCTATTAAAAGGCAATGTTGCGGTAGACAGCCAAGTAACCATTAAAGGCTGGATCCGTACACGCCGCGATTCAAAAGCAGGAATATCATTTTTAGCCGTTCATGACGGTTCGTGTTTTGATCCTATTCAAGCGGTAGTTCCTAATTCACTGAATAATTATGATGAAGTTACAAGCTTAACAGCAGGCTGTTCTGTGTCGGTTACCGGTGTATTAGTGCAATCTGCAGGACAAGGTCAATCTTTCGAAATTCAAGCTAATTCAGTGACTGTGTTAGGTTGGGTTGAAAATCCAGATACTTACCCAATGTCGGCTAAGCGCCACAGCATTGAATATTTACGTGAGCACGCTCACCTTCGCCCGCGCACCAATATGATTGGCGCAGTAACGCGTGTACGTAACTGTTTAGCGCAAGCGATTCATCGTTTTTACCATGAGCAAGGCTTTTACTGGATCAGTACACCAATCATCACAGCCAGTGACTGTGAAGGTGCGGGTGAAATGTTCCGCGTATCAACCCTTGATATGCAAAACCTGCCAATGACAGATAAAGGCGAAATTGATTACAGCGAAGACTTTTTTGGTAAAGAAGCATTCCTAACGGTATCTGGCCAGCTAAACGGTGAAACATATGCATCAGCTATGTCTAAAATTTACACCTTTGGCCCTACGTTCCGTGCAGAGAATTCAAATACATCTCGCCACTTAGCTGAATTTTGGATGGTAGAGCCAGAAGTTGCGTTTGCTGATTTAGAAGATATCGCAAAATTGGCTGAAAACATGCTTAAGTACGTGTTTAAAGCGGTATTAGAAGAACGCCGTGACGATATGGAGTTTTTTGCTCAACGTATCGAAAAAACTGCGATTAGCCGTTTAGAAGAATTTGTTGAAAAAGACTTCGCACAAGTTGATTACACAGATGCTGTAGAAATTCTAAAAGCATGTGGCAAGAAATTTGAGTACGCTGTTGAATGGGGTGTAGATTTACAGTCTGAGCACGAGCGTTACTTAGCAGAAGAACACTTTAAAGCACCGGTTGTTATTAAAAACTACCCGCGCGATATTAAAGCATTTTACATGCGTCAAAACGAAGACGGTAAAACTGTTGCGGCTATGGACGTAGTGGCACCTGGTATTGGTGAGATCATTGGTGGTTCACAACGTGAAGAGCGTCTTGATGTATTAGATGCACGCCTTGACGAAATGGGCTTAAATAAAGAAGACTACAGCTGGTACCGCGACCTACGTAAATACGGTAGCGTGCCACACTCTGGCTTTGGTTTAGGGTTTGAGCGCTTAGTTGCTTATGTTACCGGTATGGGTAACGTACGTGATGTGATTGCATTCCCACGTACTAAAGGCAGCGCAACGTACTAAGCCACGCTTTGTAACGTTAAATAAAAAACCAACCTAAGGGTTGGTTTTTTATTGTCTTTATCTAAATCTTTATAAATATCTTGCGTTTATAAAGCATATTTGACATTAACTAAAAGCCTATAACATGTAATAAAGCAAAGGTGAACTATGCCAATTTAGCACTCATAACTAAAGCGAGTTGCTCATACATCCCCCCCCCCAAGTTTAGCTCGCCAATATTAACTAGTGAATAGCTCAGTACCCACACACCCGATAACACATAAAAAAACAAAGGATTCGAGCCATACACAATTAATGGATTAACAAGACGTTCGGGTTTTACTATGTCGCAAAGCCACACAAAAAAGGCCAGTACAATACAGGCAATCCCTGAGGTGTAAATAACAAAGGTACTGGTCCAAAGCGGTTTATTAATTGGCATAATCAGCGAGCCTAATTGCTCTAGAGCAATACCGACAACCCCGATTAACAACAAACGCTTAATACTTGTCCATTGACTGCTAGAGCTGGTAAGTAGGCGGGTAACCTAAAAGCCAAATAAAACACTCACGACACTAGGTAAGGTGCTCAAAAGCCCTTCTGGATCAAACGCTAATCCTTTACTTCACCACAAATGCGGTTCACCTAACACCGCTATATAAACCCTTCTATCCAAGTTATTCTCTAGTGTATAGGCATTATTAGAACCAACACTTAAAAGCAGTAACCAATATGTAATTAAAATAACAACCGATAAGCTGATCACCCCTCGCCTATTGAGTAACAATACACAGATAGACGCTAAAATATAGGCAATGCCTATTCGCTGTAATACACCCAGTATTCTCAAGTTTTCAATGCTCGTGGTAAAGGGGTAAATATTTAACGCTAAGCCAATAGCAAAAATAATTGCTGCTCGTTTTATCAGCCGTAACACTTGGCTTGCATTAGCTGTGCTGTTGGTTTTTTTAATGAAAAAAGCCGCAGAATCAATAATGAAACGGCGGCTTTAAATCAGAATATTTAACTTTATATTATGCTGTGGTTATTAAACTTTATAAAGCTTGTTCAAGCTCAGGTAATACATCAAATAAATCAGCAACTAAACCGTAATCAGCCACTTGGAATATTGGCGCATCTGGGTCTTTATTAATGGCCACAATAATTTTTGAATCTTTCATGCCAGCTAAATGCTGAATAGCACCACTTATACCTACCGCTATGTATAAATTAGGCGCAACAATTTTACCTGTTTGACCTACTTGCATATCATTAGGAACAAAGCCTGCGTCAACCGCTGCACGTGAAGCGCCAATTGCAGCCCCCAGCTTATCGGCAATACCATTAAGAAGTGCAAAGTTTTCACCATTTTGCATACCTCGACCACCTGAAATAACCACATCAGCTGCAGTGAGCTCTGGGCGTTCAGATTCGGTTTGCTCAACACTAACAAAGCTACTTAACTGTGAATCAGAGACCGTATCTAAGGTTGTGACATTAGCTGGCGCTTGTTCGCCTTGTAAATCAAAGCTACTTGCACGCACGGTGATCACTTTTTTATTATCGAGTGATTTAACCGTTGCTATGGCATTTCCCGCATAGATTGGGCGTTTAAACGTGTCTGCGTCAATAACAGCAATAATTTCTGAAATTTGTGCAACATCTAATAATGCGGCAACACGCGGCATAAAGTTTTTACCTGTCGTTGTGGCACTTGCCACAATATGGCTGTACTCATCTGCAAGTGATAACACTAAATCTGTCATGCTTTCGGCAAGTTGATGCTCGTACACCGCGTTATCTGCAAGTAATACATTTGTAACACCCTCAATGCTCGCAAGTGACTCACTCATCGTACCTAAGTTTATGCCAGCTAACAATACATCGACATCAAAGCCTAATTTTTTAGCGGCGTTAATGGTTTTTGAGGTTTCTGGTTTTAAGGCACCGTTATCGTGCTCTGCAATTACAAGAGTTTTCATTTAAATCACCTTTGCCTCTGTTTTAAGTTTTTCCACAAGCTGTGCAACGTCTTCAACAATAATGCCGCCGCTGCGTTTTGCTGGTTCTTCTACACGAACGACTTCAATACGCGGTGTTAAATCGACACCTAACGAATCAGCCGCAATAACTTCTAGCGGTTTACGTTTGGCTTTCATGATATTAGGTAGCGACGCATAACGTGGCTCGTTTAAACGTAAATCGGTGGTTACAATCGCTGGTAAATTAAGTGCAACAGTTTGCAAACCGCCATCAACTTCGCGGGTTACATTCACTTTGCCATTTTCAATAACCACTTTTGAAGCAAATGTACCTTGGCCGCGATTAGTTAATGCAGCGAGCATTTGGCCCGTTTGATTATTATCAGAATCGATAGATTGCTTGCCTAAAATAACGAGCTCAGGAGATTCTTGCTCAACCACTTTCGCAAGTAACTTTGCAATATGAAGAGACTCTAGGTTTTGCTCGGTTTCAACATGAATCGCTTTATCAGCGCCAAGGGCAAGTGCTGTGCGTAATTGCTCTTGTGATGCTTTAGCGCCAATAGTCACAACAACCACTTCGCTTGCAGTACCCGCTTCTTTTAAACGAATCGCTTCTTCTACCGCAATTTCACAAAATGGGTTCATTGCCATTTTTACGTTTGTTAAATCAACACCGCTGTTATCAGGTTTAACGCGAGCTTTTACGTTGTAATCAATCACTCTTTTTATTGGTACGAGAACTTTCATAGGGACTCCATAATTATTTAAACCTATAAGCTAACGTATACGT
Organism: Pseudoalteromonas sp. 2CM36K; assembly: GCF_023161865.1. NCBI lineage: Bacteria > Pseudomonadati > Pseudomonadota > Gammaproteobacteria > Alteromonadales > Pseudoalteromonadaceae > Pseudoalteromonas > Pseudoalteromonas sp. 2CM36K. Next base: position 34,919 of record NZ_JALNTK010000011.1, on the reverse strand, counting down.
CAACCTATTTATTTTATGAAATCAGACTACTTCCTGTTGACGTAAACGTCAACCTAAAATAACCTTAAACTATTCACAACCTGTAACGTTTAATTTGCATCACAAAATAACAGGTTGCTTAGCTTACTTTTTGCCTATAGGGCAAGAGTAAGTCCGTCATAGATAAAGAGGTTATTATGATTGAACGCGAAACCATGGAATTTGATGTTGTTGTTGTAGGGGCAGGCCCTGCTGGGCTCTCAACAGCAATTAAACTCGCGCAGCAAGCACAAGAAAAACAACAAGAGTGCATGATTTGTGTGGTTGAAAAAGGCTCTGAAGTGGGCGCGCATGTATTATCAGGTGCTGTTTTTGAAACCAAAGCATTGGATGAACTACTGCCAAACTGGCAAGAATTGGGCGCGCCTGTTACGACTAAAGTCCAAAGCGATGAAATTTATTGGTTTAATAACGAACAAAAGGCAACCTCTATACCTCATTTTGCAACCCCTAACACATTTCATAATAACGGTAACTACATTGTTTCTATGGGGAATGTATGTCGTTGGCTTGCTGAGCAAGCAGAAAACTTGGGCGTTGAAATATTTCCAGGCTTTAGTGCTCATTCACTTATTATTGAAGATGATGTTGTTAAAGGCATTATTACCGGTGATATGGGGCTGGATAAAAACGGCGACGAAAAAGACGGTTACATGCCGGGTATGGAGTTACGTGCTAAATACACGGTATTTGCTGAAGGCTGTCGCGGCCATTTAGGTAAGCAACTGATCAATCAGTTTGCTTTAGACGATGAAAGCTCGCCACAGCATTACGGTTTAGGCTTTAAAGAAATTTGGCAAGTAGATGAATCTAAACATCAGCTTGGTAAAGTAGTTCACGGAACCGGTTGGCCATTGAGTGGCGATACTGGCGGTGGTGCTTTTATGTATCATAGCGAAAACAACCAAGTGGTGGTTGGTTTAATTGTTGATTTAAATTATTCAAATCCACATTTAAGCCCATTTGATGAGTTTCAGCGTTTAAAACACCACCCGGTATTTAAAAAAACCCTTGAAGGGGGTGAGCGTATTGCTTATGGTGCGCGCGCCATTGCCAAAGGCGGTTTATACTCTTTGCCTAAAATGCATTTCCCGGGTGGCTTGTTAGTGGGTTGTGATGCAGGCACCCTAAATTTTGCAAAAATTAAAGGTAATCATACGGCTATGAAGTCAGGCATGATAGCCGCTGAGGTGATTTTTAATGCGCTACAAAACGATTTAGCTAACACGGATTTAACTCAGTACACCGCTGAGTTTAAAAAATCATGGGCGTATAAAGAGCTGTATCAATCTCGTAACTTTGGCCCCGCTATGCATACCTTAGGCAAATTTGCAGGCGGTGCGTATAACACCCTTGATCAAAACATATTTAAGGGTGCCCTACCGTTTAGTTTTAAAGATAACGTACCCGATCACGCCACTTTGAAAGACGCTGATCAAGCTCAAAAGATTGCCTATCCGAAGCCTGATGGCAAACTCAGCTTTGATAAGCTTTCTTCGGTATTTTTATCAAACACTAATCATGAAGAATCGCAGCCGTGTCATTTGAAACTTAAAGATGCATCAGTTCCGATTAAGGTAAATTTAGTTAAATTTGATGAACCTGCACAGCGATACTGCCCTGCCGGCGTTTATGAAGTACAAGAAGTCGAAGGCGAGCAAGCCTTCGTGATCAATGCGCAAAACTGTGTGCATTGTAAAACCTGTGATATTAAAGATCCGAGCCAAAATATCACCTGGGTCACTCCTGAAGGTGCCGGCGGTCCTAACTACCCCAATATGTAACAACCTTTCTAAAGAAATTATAAACTTATCCTAAATTGCAGGGGCTTCGGCCCCTTTTTTGCGCTATGCTGTTAAGTAATATGAATAAATGAGAGTATGTTATGGCGTCGTCGAGTGTAATTTTTCGTTTTTTAGCAGAGCCTACCGATGTAAATTTTGGTGGTAAGGTGCATGGTGGTGTGGTCATGAAGTGGATTGACCAAGCAGGCTATGCCTGTGCTGCAGGTTGGAGCGGTCATTACTGCGTAACCGTATCGGTTGCGGGCGTTAAGTTTAGCCGCCCTATTTTGGTTGGCCAAATTGTTGAAGTGGAAGCCAAAATTGCACACACAGGTAAAACCAGTATGCAAATTTTCATACAAGTACGCTGTGGCGACCCTAAAACCCAAAACTTAGTTGAAACTAATCATTGTGTAATAAGTTTTGTTGCTATGGATGAGACCGGTTACCCTGTTGCCGTTCCTGAATTCACATCTGTTACTGACGAAGATAAAAAGCTAGAAAATTATGCCATTAAAATGAAACAAATAGCGATAGAAACAGAAAACTTACTTTATCAAGTCTAATTCGGTACCTTTTGCAGGTATGTATAAACTACAGCAAGCTGTAAATTCTACAATTTTTATTTTTTACAAATTAACAGTACGCTTAACAGCTGGATGTTTTGCGTACTTAAACCACCAAAAAAGTTCAATAAATACACTTTAAGAGCAAATATTAAACAAAAAAATTATTGGCATGTTCACTGCAATAAGTAAATCGACGTTTGATGAATCTATCGAACATTAGATTTTATTTTTTAAAGGAGCTATACAATGATTAAAACACTTTCTCTTTCTGCACTTGCTTTAGCAACACTGGGTTTTAATTCAGCAGCACAGGCAGATGTTACCGACATGGACTCTCCACGTATTTATACGGGTATTGGTTACGGCCAATATTCATTTCAGTTTGAAGATAGCGAAAACGACACCGATTTCGATGACGACGCGCAAATGTTAAAAGGTTATATCGGTACTCAATTTAATGAACATATAAGCCTTGAACTTGCCTATCAAAATTTTGATGAAGTGAGTGACATAGACAGTAAAGCAGAAATTGATGGGGTATCACTAGCAGCGCGTTTTGCAGCGCCAATCACTGAAAATTTTTCTATCTATGCAAAAGGCGGTTGGTTCGAATGGGATGCTGATTTAACTCAAGAACTACCAGTAGGCAGCATTAGCGTATCACAAGACGGTGGTGACGTATTTTATGGTGCAGGTATTGAATATGCTTTCACAACCAATATGCAAGTGCGTTTAGAGTATGAGCGTTACGAATTAGATGATGATATCGACCCAGAAATGGACGTTGCGTCAGTATCTTTCCAATATATGTTTTAATAACAACTCAATAGTTGCAATGTAAGGGTAAGGCTAGGTTTAGCCTTGCCCTTTGTTATTCCACATTTAAACGAATCAGTCTAAACTCTCTTTATCCTGATTATATTAAGCTAATGCCACCAATGGTAATTACAGGTAGAATACCTCCCTATTTTATTTGTTAGCGAGCATTATGAGCGATTATCAGATTTCGGCTATTGGTCATATTCAATCACCGTATAAACAAAAGTTTGCCATTCCTAGACAACCTCGATTAGTGCCAGAAGCAAAAGCTAAACTTATTTTTGCTCCAGATTTTAATCGTGAAGAATTTGTTCGTGGTTTAGATGAATTTAGCCATATTTGGCTATTATTTCGTTTTCATGAAACCGCAGATAAAGGCTATTCAGCAATGGTGCGCCCGCCGCGCCTTGGTGGCAATGAGCGTAAAGGCGTTTTTGCCACACGCGCTACATTCAGACCTAACGCTATAGGGATGAGTGCTGTTAAGTTAGAGGGAATTGAATACAAAAAAGGGCAGTTAGCGTTATTGCTCGCCGGTATTGATTTACTTGATGGTACACCTATTGTTGATATTAAGCCTTATTTGCCCTATTCAGACGCTTTACCTGATGCCAGTGCAGGCTTTGCCGACACGCGCCCAGAAACTCACATGAGTGTTGAATTTAGTGAGCAAGCTTTGGAATTTATAAATAAACAAAGCCACTATCCTGAGCTACAAGCGTTTATCAGCAATGTGCTAAAACAAGATCCTCGCCCAGCGTATAAAAAGCAAAAACAAGGCATGCAAAGTTATGGTATGAATTTGTATGAATACAACATTACCTGGCAAGTGACTGACTCTCATCATCTGGTTACTCATATAGAGCCCAGTTAAACTAACTTTAAAACCCTGCTATGGCTATAAAATGCGATAAAAAATCACTTAGCGCTTTAGTGTCAATGCATCCGCTGGTAAACTGAGCGCCTTAATTAAAAGAACATATTACTCTATTTCGGAAAAAACATGCGTACTAGTCAATATATACTCGCTACACTTAAAGAAACGCCATCAGATGCGGAAATTGTATCGCATCAATTAATGCTTAGAGCCGGAATGATCCGTCGCGTCGCTTCGGGTTTATACACTTGGCTACCCTCTGGTTTACGTGTGCTTAGAAAAGTAGAAAACATTGTACGCGAAGAAATGGATAAAGCAGGCGCAATTGAAATGCTAATGCCAGTAATTCAACCGGCTGACTTATGGGAAGAATCGGGCCGCTGGAGTGAGTTTGGTCCAGAGCTTATGCGCTTTACCGATCGTCACAATCGTGAATTTGCTATGGGTCCTACCCATGAAGAAGTGATCACCGATTTTGTCCGCAAAGAAATTAACAGCTACAAGCAACTGCCTATTACTTTGTACCAAGTACAAACTAAAGTACGTGACGAACGTCGTCCGCGCTTTGGTGTTATGCGTGCTCGTGAATTTACTATGAAAGATGCCTACTCATTCCATTTAACCGATGAATGTTTAGATGCAACTTATCAAGTTATGCACAAAGCCTACTGTAATATTTTTGAACGTTTAGGCCTTGATTTCCGCCCTGTTATTGCTGATACCGGCTCTATAGGCGGTAGTGTATCGCATGAGTTTCACGTACTTGCTGAATCTGGCGAAGACGCTATTGCCTTTAGTGATGCTAGTGACTACGCCGCTAATATTGAAAAAGCAGAAGCGCTAGCGCCAACTGAATCGCGCCCTGAAGCAAGCAAAGAGCTAAAAGCATTCCCAACGCCAGATGCTAAAACAATTAATGAGCTGAAAAAACACTATGGTGTAAAACCACATCGCGGTGTTAAAACACTGATTGTTTATGGCGCCCCTGATGAAGACGGAAAACGTGGCTTAGTTGCACTAGTATTGCGTGGCGATCACGAGCTTAATGAACTTAAAGCTGAAAAACACCCACTGGTTTCTTCACCACTAGAGATGGCAACCGAGGCAGATATTGTCGCTGCCATTGGCGCAAAACCGGGTTCTTTAGGCCCTGTTGGCTTAAACATGCCAATTATTGTTGATAGAGCGGCGAATGTAATGGCTGATTTTGTAGCTGGTGCCAACAAAGACGATGAGCACTTTAGTGGTATTAACTGGGACCGCGACGTAACAGACTACGAAGTTGCTGATATCCGTAATATTGTTGAGGGCGATCCTAGCCCGTGTGGCCAAGGCACGTTGCAAATTAAGCGCGGTATTGAAGTTGGTCATATTTTCCAACTAGGTACTAAGTACTCAGAAGCAATGAAAGCAGGTGTATTAAGCGAATCGGGTAAAAACCAAACAATGACTATGGGTTGTTATGGTATTGGTGTATCGCGTGTTGTTGCCGCTGCCATTGAGCAAAATAACGACCAATACGGTATTACCTGGCCTAAAGCCATCGCCCCTTTCGATTTAGCAATTGTGCCAATGAATATGCATAAATCGCATCGTATCCCTGATATTGCTAATAATCTATATCAAGGTTTGAAAGATGCAGGTTTAGATGTGCTATTTGATGACCGTAAAGAGCGCCCTGGTGTTATGTTTAACGACATGGAATTACTCGGTGTACCTTACACGCTTGTAATTGGTGAGCGTAACCTTGATGAAAACAAGGTAGAACTTAAAAACCGCCGCACTGGTGAAAAACTAATGATAGATATTGATAGCGCGATTGAAACAATCAAAAATCAATTTAATGCATAAGCTTAAAGTTAATTAAAAAACCGCTGTATGATTTTTTCATACAGCGGTTTTTTATGACCGTGAATATGATGATTTAAGTTCAAAATGTGCGTCACTGATACTACTATCAATAATCAATTTAAAGCAGATGAAAATAGATTAAAACTACGTATCGTCCTTCGCTATTATGCCTTTTGCAATAGCCATGTTTTTAAGCTCATTTAAAAGCTCCCATATTTCTAGCGTTACATATTTACTAATTAACCTGAGCTGCACATAAGAAATGGAACTAAATGCCCTTGCGGTGATCAGATCTTTCGACCAAGAAACATAAGATTACCGAGGCAAGGGCATGAATAACTTAGATGCAATTTACCTAGATGTCGATGATTTTTGTTTATTGTTTGAACCTCAATGGCTTAAACACCTAATAGAATCAGGTGAAAAGCAACGCATTAAGCCATCTCGACTATCTTCTAGCGAAGTGATGACTATATTAATTGCTTTTAATCAATCAGGTTATCGCGATTTTAAAACTTACTACACCAAATTTGTTTGTCAGTATTGGCGACATTATTTTCCTGATTTAGTCAGTTATACACGTATGTTGAAGTGACTTCAGGCCACGTTACCTGCTCTGTGTAGCTATCTGAAGCAACGCTTTGATAAATCAACAGGCATTGCATTTATCGATTCCACTCCACTCAAGGTGTATCACAAAATGCGGAAATAGCCGAGCAAGACGCCTCCTTGTTGAAGGCGCGTACACTTATCGCTATGCAGCAAATATATCGACAGATATGCAAAAGCGACAAGAAGGTTTACCAAAGGACATTATCGATATTGCGTGGAAAGCACAACTTAGGCTCTGCAAGCGCTATAAAAAAATGATAGCCAAAGGGAAGCACTACAACCTGGTTGTCACCGCAATTGCCCGAGAAATGATTGCGTACATATGGGCCATTGCTAAAGAAGTGGTGCTTACGCCAGTGAATACAAAACTTAGATTGGCAAGAGTACCCGCATGATAAACGAATTAGAGTTAATGCAATTGCCTGCTATAATTATTTCTTGCTACTAAATATAATAAGAAAGAAGAAAGTGCGCTCATTTTCTTGAATATGTGAGCAAAACAACTAGGCTGTATATTTATACAGCCCTCAACATTGGTGATGCTATGAAAACGCGTTCCCCATTTTTAATTTATGTCGCTTATTATATGTTGGTACGTCAGTATTCATTACGTACCGTGGACACCTACCTGAGGTGGATTGCATCTTATATTCATTTTTATGATAAGCGCCATGACGCCAGAGGAAGTTAAGCGACTTATGACTCATTAAAATGCGCTATAAGTTGGGGGATGCAATTAAAGCATATTCACAAAAGGGGCTAACGTATGTTAACCCCAATTTGTGTATATTTTATTTAGAGTGCGTTGTTTAGTAACAACAAACCATAGGCTGCGAGTTGCTCGTCATTGAGGTCGTGTTGCCAGCTAGGCGTTAACCCCTCACGTTTTATGCTACTGATGCTTTGCGGGTTAGCGGTTAAGTTAAGTATAAACATACTTTTACTGCCGTTTAACTCGCGGGTTATTTCGACAAGGCCGTTGTTGTGTTGCGTTAATTCATAACTACCTTTAATACCCAGTTCTGGGCGCTGTTTTTTCAATGTGATTAAGTGCTGGTATATACGCCACAGTGAATCAGATTGTGCTTGTTGCGTTTTTACATTGCGATCAGCAGCATTAATTTGCTGTGCTAAAAATTCTGGCCACCACTGGGTGTAGTTATCACCAAACAGTTCAGCCTGCTCAACCCAACTTGTTTGAGCTTGAGTAAAGCCAGCTTGATTGCTGTTATCCCATTGCATTGGCGCACGTTTATACACGTCGTGACCTGTACCACCTTGTGTTAAGCCAATTTCTTCACCGTAATAAATATACGGAGTACCCGGAGAGCTAAATAACATGGCGGCAGCAAGTTTTGCTTTATCGTCATGCTCTGCAAGTTGATAAGCCACACGTTCTTGGTCGTGATTAGTTAAAAATGGTGCAAAAAAATCAAGTGGCGCAGTTGAATCTATACGCTGTTGTAAATTTTGTTTGAGCACATTGGCATCAACTTTACTGACTTGTTGGTTAGATTGCATGGTGCCAAATTGCGCTTCACCACTGACATCGGGTTTTAATAAGCCCAGTATTTTATAGCCCACTTCAAAATCAAAGCCTTGATCGAGGCCCTTACCTTCGCCAAAGTATTTTGCTGCAACGGGAATGTCAGCCCAAGCTTCACCCACTAAATATGCCTCTGGATCAACGCTTTTTACGTATTGGTTAAAGTGCTGCCAATATGCAATGGTTTCGTCGGTATCAGCTTGCGCATCTGCGCCACCTTCCATGGCAAAACGTACTGCGTCTAATCTAAACCCTGCAACGCCTTTATCGAGCCAAAACTTAGCCATTTTTTCCATTTCGGCAACAACATCTGGGTGGCGTAAATTCAAGTCAGGTTGGCTTGCTCCAAACGCACCATAGTAATACTGCTGGCGAGTTTCATTCCAATGCCATACAGCATCGGGTTGGTCGTTATTACTCCAAGCATGCCCCCAGCCGCTTCCAGCTTTTGGCATATCGTCGCGCCAAATAAAGTAATCTGTATAAGGGGCTTGTTGTTTTGCTGAACGCTGAAACCATTCATGGTTACTTGATATATGGTTTATAACTAAATCAAGTATGACTTTCATGCCTTTGTCGTCAGCAGCTTTTATAAAGGCTTCAAACTCGGCCATGCTGCCGTAGTCGTTTTCTACTTGGTAAAATTCAGTAAAATCATAACCATGATACGACGGCGCTTCAAACATCGGGGTTAACCACAATGCGTTAACGCCAAGCTCTTGTAGATACGGGAGCTTTTGGGTCATACCGTTAAAATCGCCATGGCCATCAGCATCGCTGTCGTAAAAACTGCGGGGCCAAATTTGGTAAAAAATGGCGCTTTCCCACCACGGGCTTGCTTGTTGTTTAGTATTTAATTGCGATGTTTCGGTATTATTCGTCTTGGTATTTAATGATGGTGCGTTCTGGCAGCCTGTTAGCATGATTGCTAATGCTAATGCTAATGCGCTCAAGGTAAATGTTTTCATTTCAGCCTCGTTAATTGGTTTGCAGTTATTTTAGTGCTTTAGTAACAACTGGATAATGATCCCATACTTGCTTGTCACTTAATGAGCGCACTAGTTTCACGTATTCCGCATGCGTCCACGCCAGTGGTGTGGCCGAGTTTGTACCCTCGCCTAACGTGTATCCTGCTTTATTTACGCCTACGCCATCCCATACTTGTTCTGGTAGCATCATACCTTCGTTAGCAAATTGCTCTAGCCCTTTTACATAGCTATTTTTAATAGCCTGCTGTTTTGTTGCATCTAAACTGTTATTGGCATTTGCAGCGGCAATTTCGTAATGACCACGTTCACCGGTAAAAAATGGCCAAACTCGCCCACGTTGCCCTGGGCTGTTTTTCCCACCTTCGGCGTAATTAGCGCCCGTTACTTCATCTTCACCGTACCCGTCGTTACCATAACGGCGGTAGCCTGCAAATGTGCCGCTGCCATCAGTAAACTCAAAGCTGTATTTAACTTGTAGGTTATCTGTTAGGGTTTCGTCATCATATTCTGGGAGGGTTTTTACTATGCTCGGCGCTAGTGCATCACGTACACCATAGCGAACGAGCTCTAAAAAGCCACCATCAAGTATTTGCTTTTTATTAAACCCGTCACGGCCATTATTAGCGTTAATTTTGGTATTTGAGTTAGCATCTTTGTCTTGGCCAATACGTATAAAATACTCGCCGTCTGATGCGTTTGATTCTAAATTACCTGCGGTGGTAAACATCATGCTTTCTATATCGGCGTTGTAACTTTTTGCTGTTGCAAGATAGCGTTTAGCATTCACCTCATCACCTGCCATTTTTGCAATATCAGCGGCGGTAATTAAACCAGCAACAACAGCGGCGGTGGTTGATGGCGAATACCCTTCTTGCTCCTCCCAGCGTTCTTGCTGAGTGGCTGGCGGCGTTATTTGTGTGTCGTTCCACAGAATGTTTGCACGGCCACCCTCAACTAAAAAGTCTGCCGCAGGCTTTAACATACGGCTATACCAATCGCTCAGCTCTGCATCTGTTAAAACATCAGCTTGATGGAGTTTCCATGCAAGCATAATAGGCATAGCAGTTTGGTCTAGCTGTACGCCTACCCATTCAAGTTCGCCATCTACGTGTGTTTTTTGTAAAAACCACCCTGTGTCGCCGTTGTTGCCCGGGGTTTTGCTGTTTACTTGTACTTTTTCAAGGTATTCAAATGCGGTTTTAGCTGTTGCAGTATCGCCCATGGCCATAAACGCCATGGCAACTTGATAAAAGTCGCGCACCCATACCGCTTTGTAACCAGTAGAGCCGGTTTTAGCTGATACGGTTTCGCCCCATGGGTTAGATAATGAGGCAATAAGTGCGCCTGCATGAGTTTTGTCTTCTTGCGCTTTAAGTACCATGGCACTAGTGTAAAGTAATTTGCCGTTATCAGCGGTTTGTTCGCTCATGTTATTTAGCGGTGCAAGGCTTTGCAGGTAGTCTTGCCAACCAAGCGCTTCGCCTTTACCGTTGTAATTATCAAGCACCGCTTGGTAACCTTTGGCTAACGTAGCTTGGCCTTGTTTAAAGCTGGTTTGTTCGCTATTACCAAAGCTTAGGGTTAAATCGAACTGGCTGTTTTCACCAATTTCACCCAGCTCTGCTAGTAGGCTAACATTACCCGATTGTTCACCGGTATTTTTATAAACCTGAGTAAGCTGCTGAGTTGTTTTAAGCTGGCTTAAACCATCGCTCACACCTGTAAAACCAACACTTGTTTGTTTAAATGGCTGAGCACCTTGCAATGAAAGGTAGCTGCTGTCTTGCCATGCCAGCAGCCCTTGTTCTGTAGTTTTAGCAAAATCATCAAGGCCGTTATTATCAACATACGGGTTAACGCTTACGTAGGCCTTCACACCTTCAAGCTGGGTATTAAAAATACTGCGTACAAATAAGCTTTGCCCATCAGGATCGGTAAATATGTGTTTTTCGAGGCTAAAGCGGCCTTGTTTATCTTTGCTTACTACTTTGTAAGCTAATGATAACGGGCGGCCTTTATCGTCTTTGTATAAGTAATCAATGGTAACGTCTAAATCGTCAGCTTCGGTGACTGTAAAATCTTTTCCGACTACAACAAATTGCATGTCTTTAATTTGCGCTTTATGAATAAGCCCGAACATGGTTTCGGTGATCATCCCTTTGGCAATCGAAAACCATACTTTTGATACTTTACCTGTAGGGGCCTCATCACTGTAATGGCCATTTTGATATTGCTCAAAAGATGTGCCAATACCGGTTTTACCTGCATAAGCCCAAAATGGCTCTGCCCCAGGGGCACCCGGCGCCGATATTTGCATTATAGAGCTGTTTGAAGGCTCTTGCTGCGCGCCACAAGCTGTTAAACCAAGCATTAATAAACTGGTGGTAATTGTATTTAATTTTTTCATTCTAAAGCCTTAATTAATTTCAGTTTACTCGTTACTTTATTGAGTGTGCTTAACACGCAATACCGCAACCGCTGCAAGTACAAACGACACGGCGCCCAGTACTAATGCGTAAATAGGTTGGTTTTCAAAAAAGTGGCGTAATATTAATCCCAGTACGCTGGCGGCTAATAATTGTGGGATCACAATGAAAAAGTTGAAAATGCCCATGTAAACGCCCATTTTATGACTCGGTACCGAAGTACTTAACATTGCATAAGGTAATGACAAAATAGACGCCCAAGCAAAACCTACGCCTACCATCGGCCAAATAAGTAAACTTGGATCTTTTATAAACATAAAGCTTGCTAGGCCCAACGCACCTAAAATAAGGTTAAGTGCATGTGCTACTTTTAAGCCGACGCGCTTAACGATGATCGGGATACATAAAGCAGCAATCGCGGCAAAGCCGTTGTAGGCTGCAAATAAAATACCCACCCAGTCTGCACCATTGTTATACGCCACTGAACTTGTATCGCTGCTACCATAATGAAAACTGGTTACCGCTGAAGTGCTGTAAATCCACATAGCAAATAACGCAAACCAACTAAAAAATTGTACCCATGCCAATTGCTTCATCGCCTCAGGCATAGTAAATACATCATTCACTACATTATAAAAACCGCCGCTAGTGTGCTGTTTAGCTTTTAATGCCGCTGCAATAAATTGAATAACACCAAAACTAACTAACCCAGCAGCCAGCAAGTAAAGTTCTTTTTCCAGATCCAGCCCTAATACAGTGGCTAAAACAAGCAAACCTAAGCCGCTAAAAATAACGCCGCCTTTGGTAAAATTAACGCTATTAGTAAGATTGGTTTGTGTTGTTTGTGATTCTTGTTGATTAAATTGTGCAAGCTGCTCGGGTGAGTACTCTTTTGTAGTGAAAATAGTCCAGCCGACTGCAATAAATAAAATAACACCACCAAAGTAAAACGAATACTTTACAGAGTCAGGAATTTGACCAATCGGTGCGGTATTAGCAATATCAAACCAGTTGGTCATCATCCAAGGGAGTGCTGATGCAACCACCGCTCCCACACCAATAAAAAAGCTTTGCATGGCATAGCCTGTGGCGCGCTGCTTGTTTGGCAAGTTGTCACCTACTAAAGCACGAAACGGTTCCATGGTAACGTTAATTGAGGCATCCATAATCCACAGCATACCCGCAGCAATCCAAAGCGTGGGGGAATTTGGCATAATAAAAAGCGATAACGTGGTTAATATAGCGCCGTATAAAAAGAAAGGACGACGGCGGCCTAATTTGCCCCAAGTTTTATCACTCCAATAACCAATAATTGGTTGCACAATTAAGCCTGTGAGCGGCGCTGCAACCCATAAAATCGGAATATCGTCGACATTAGCGCCAAGTGTTTGAAATATACGGCTTACGTTACCGTTTTGCAGTGCAAAGCCAAATTGAATGCCTAAAAAGCCAAAGCACATGTTCCATATTTGCCAAAAGCTTAAGGTTGGTTTGTTGTTATAATTCATGATCAGCCTTATTTGTTAAAACGGCACTACTGAGTGCATCAAGGGTCAGCGTAAAGGTTGTACTTTGTTTCTCATCGCTTACCAAAATACCGTTATGCGACTCTAGCAGGTCGTATAGCGTGGAGTTTGGTTTGAGCATGGTTGCTTGATTTGGCGTGAGCGTAATAGTGACTGTTTGCGCTTGCTGGCTAAAGTTACTTAGCACCCATAATGATTGCTGGCCTAAGGAGCGGACAAAACCTACCACTCTATCACTGTCTTTTACCAACAAGGGTGCCATATCACCGGCAACAACAGCAGGTAAACCATTAAGTGCCATAATTGAAATGTAATATTGACGTAACTGTGCTTGCTCAGGGGTTAAATTAGCGCCATCAAACTTGCCATTATTCATCCATGCTTGGTGCGCTGGTACGCCAATATAATCAAAAATACTGGTGCGTGTAGGCGAACCAAAGCCTGCGTTTTCTGACCCATCCTCACCGACATCTTGACCAAAATAAAGCAAGGTTGGCGAGCGACTAATTAAGTTAGAAACCACCATAGCCGGTTTACCCCATGCAGCGTCGCCGGCAAAGTCAGGACTTGCGATACGTTGTTCGTCATGGTTTTCTAAAAAGTGCAACATGTGCTGCTCAATGTCTGCCACTTCAGCTTGCGCTTTAAATAGCGTGTTAGCGGGTTGTTTACCTTGCATAACCCCTTTTAGGGTGTCGTAAAAGCCGACCTTATCATACAAATAGTCCATTTTACCTTGGTGAATATAGGTGCGGTACATCAACGGGTTATATACTTCGGCGAGTAAAAACGCATCGGGTTTATGTGTTTTTATTGATGAATTTAAAAAGCTCCAAAATTCAACGGGTACCATTTCAGCCATATCATAGCGAAAGCCATCAACCCCTTTATCTAACCAATAAAGGGCAATATTTCTAAATTTATACCAACTATTTGGCAGTTCTTTATCTTGCCAAAAGGCATAATGTGCACGGTAATCTTGGTTTTCAAGCGACTTAGGTAAAGTTGGAAACTCTAAACTGCCATCGGGTTTAACACCGTAGTTAACTTTTACCGTTTCGTACCAGTCGTTTATATCTGGATGTGGTGAGCGCGCTCCATTGCCAGTCCATTTTGCTGGCGTTTCACTAAATTGGCCATCGGCTAAAGGGTGTTTGTTGCCACCTAACACTTGGTAACTGTCGTTTGTTGGTACTTTAAATGATTCACCCGGTACATAGTAAAAATTATTATTTTTAGCATATGCCTTGCTGGTATCATCGTCTTCACCAAAGTCTTTCACGCCGTTAGGCTTTGCGATTGAGTGATAATCTCGAGCTACATGATTAGGAACAATATCAATAATTACTTTCATGTCATGCTCATGAGTACGCTCAATTAGCGCGCTGAACTCTTCAAGTCTATTGGTAACATTAATAGCTAAATCTGGATTTACATCGTAATAATCTTTTATTGCGTAAGGCGAGCCTGCACGCCCTTTTACCACATCAGGATCGTCTTGTTTTATACCATATGCAGTGTAATCACCCACCAAGGCATGATGCAAAACGCCGGTATACCAAACATGCGTAGTACCTAGCTCTTTAATGGCTTTAAGCGCTGCGTCGTTAAAGTCAGCAAACTTACCCACCCCATTTTGCTCTTTAGTACCCCATGGAATGTTTGCGGTTTGAGTATTACCAAATAAACGAGTAAATACTTGATATACCACTGGCTTAACTGGGTCTGTTTGCTTAACTAACAAGTCTGTTTTTGTTTGTTTGTCATCACTGCAACCGTGCACCAGCAATGCGCTGCATATAAGCAATGGCGTATAAAATCTTTTTTTCATTGTGTGTGTCATTTTTATTTCAGTGTTGTTATAGGTTCATACTAAAGCTAAATAAGGCTTGGTTACAGTTGCTGCATACGTATTCACAGCCATATTCAGTGACAATTAACCCGCAACTAAAGCACCACGTTACGCCACTTAGTTTACTTTTAACTTAGCTAAAAACTCTCTATGAGTGGGCAGCTTATCTACCGTTGAATTTATTAGGGTTTTTAACGTTGCGAATAAATCTGTTAGCTGTTTACTGCTTAATGAGTCAACAATACTGTTATAATCATCAGGTATTAGGCCTTGACCTATCATGACTTGTTGCCAAGCTACTTCTGCAAATAACTCATCGTTTTCGCGCACAACTTTGCCTGTTTGTTTAAATAAATCCATTTTATGCACTAACGATTGCGGAATTTCCATTTGCTTACATTGACGCCAAAATGGGGTGTCTTCTCGCTCAGTTAACTTATAGTGCAAAATAATGAAGTCACGAATATGCTCGATTTCACTGATGCTTTGCTTATTAAATTCAGTTACTAACGCATCACTAACGCCATTATGAGGAAACAACTTAATTAAACGTGTGACCGCACTTTGTATTAAGTGAATACTAGTAGACTCTAAGGGTTCTAAAAATCCACTAGAGAGCCCTACTGCGACTACATTTTTATGCCACTGCTTTAAACGTCGACCTGTTTTAAATTTAATTAAGCGCGGGCTTGTTGTTGGCTCACCCGGTAAGTTATTTAATAAAAGCGCGGTTGCTGACTCATCCGATAAATAACGGCTGCAATACACTAAGCCATTACCTGTTCGGTTTTGTAGCGGAATTTGCCACTGCCAACCTGCGTTATGGGCTATGGAGCGCGTATAGGGCTTTAATTCGTTGCTGCCTGTTGATTGCACTGCAACGGCACTATCGCAAGGTAAATAATGCGACCAATCAACAAACCCCGTATTGAGAGTTTGCTCAATTAAAAGTGCGCGCTGACCAGTACAATCTATAAATAAATCCCCTTGGATTTGGCTATTACCGTCAAGCATTAAGTTAGTGATATTACCTGTATCTGGGCATTGCTCAACGTGTTCTATTTTTGCATCAATGTGTTTAACGCCGCGTGATAATGCAAGATTTTTTAAATATTCAGCATACAAAGTGGCGTCAAAGTGAAACGCATAACTAAGCCCAGGTAATTGAGTATTAGGAATAGCATTTAGTGGCGTAAATTTGTTTTTTTTAGCGGCTTGATAGTTAAGAGAAAAATCCCATAAAGAGTCCTCGCTGCCATTAATGTGCCCTTTCACCCAAAAATTGTAAAAGTCACATAAAGGAAAATCTTTACCAAACGAGCCAAATGCATGCATGTAGCTATGCCCAGGTGTTTTCCAATTTTCGAACTCTATACCCAGTTTGATAGACGCATTAGTGGCATTGATAAAATCTTGCTCGTTTATACCCAGTGCGTTATTAAGTTGAATAATAGGCGGAATTGTTGCTTCACCAACGCCTATAGTACCAATGCTACTTGATTCAATAAGGGTAATATTAATTACTTTACCTAATACTTTATTAAGTAGTGCTGCGGTTATCCAACCGGCTGTTCCACCGCCTGCAATGACGACGTGTTTTATTGGTTTCATATTATTGCTCACGTTCATAAAGGTTGATAAAACTTAGGTAAAGTAGCTATAAAAAAGCCCTTGTAAAACTAATTACAAGGGCTAATATCTTAACTAAATTTCAGTTAAAGCTTGTAGCTAAATCCAAGAATAAAGTTACGCCCATAATCTTGGTAATCACGCACTTGTAAGGCATTATCACCACTTAGTGTTGTAAATGGTTCTTCAGTGATATTTTGTACTTGGAATGTCACATTTAAGCCATCTAAGCTCTCAACACCTGCTTCGCCAAAATCGTAACCAACTTGTACGTCCCAAATTGTTTCACCTAAGATATTCACTTGCTGTGTTTCATAACCTGCGTTGTAAATATCACCTTTAAAGTCGCTACGTTTACGCATACTAGTACGCGCTTGGAAGCCATAGTTTTCATAATAAAACGTTAAGCTTTGAATTTTATCCGACAAACCAGGTAGTTCGTATTCATTACCGTTTTGATCTTCAATATCTTGTTCAATTCCTGTATGGCTGGCAATTAAACCAAAACCTTCAAGTGAATCACTAAAGACGTTAAACGGTAGAGCAAGAGACAATTCATAACCCCAAAGGTCTCCACCACCGCCATTCACTTTACCTGACGCAGTACCGGTACTATTTTCTGGTATTTCTCCCGTTGAAGGATCAGCAACCCCTGACATATCAACTTCGTATACGCCATCAAATATCCATTGACTCAAGTCTTTATAAAATACAGCCGCTGAGAAGTAGCCTTCTGCACTAAAGTAGTTTTCATAAGTCAAATCAAAACCCGTTGCTTCTTTTGGTTCAAGTGTAGGGTTACCACCCGATACTGTCCAATAGTTGCCATTTTCATCAGGACGCTCTGAATTATAGCTCGCATTAACAGAAGCATTCATTTCATCTAGGCGGGCTCGTGAGATAGTTTTAGCGGCACCAAAACGCACGGTTTGATCTTCATCTAGCGCCAAAGATAAATTAAGACTAGGTAAAACATGGCTATAATCGTGTGACACATTGTTAGGAACAGCTTCAACTAGACCAGTCACGTCATTCGGCACAGCCGCAAAACCTTGCGAAGATTGCTCAGTTCTAACATAGCGAACACCAACGTTACCAGAAAGCGGCAAATTACCTACTTCTGCATTAATATCTGCTTGTACAAAAAACGCCGTAACTTTTTCTTGAACTGTGTACGATTGCGTAGTGTGCTTTATATCCGTTAAGCTTTCTTGAATTGAGTTATAATATCCATCGTCAACTAGTGCACGGGTATCATAGGCAATCATATCCCCCATACCGATAAAGTCTAAGCTAGCTGTTCCAAGGCGATATTGCTCTGGAACGACAAGCGTACCAGGATTATCTAATGAGAAATCGCTTAATGTTAAGTAATACCCTTCAGACTTTTTACTCTTCTCGCGGTCGCGGTATGACATACCAAGACTTACTTTGCTTAAGTAATCGTTTTCTAATAGCTTGCTTGCTGCTAGTTTTAAAGTATGTAGTTCATCATTGACTTCAGGTGCATTAATAAAGCCATCTTGTGCAGTGTTTTGATAAGCCGTATCATTTAAGCCGTACTTATTATTTAGCGCTGAGCTGGTTCCCCATGACAAAGGGCTACCTAGCTGAATTAAAGCATAATCACTATAATCTAACTCGTGGCTAAATTTGGCGCCGGTATTGCCGCCATTAAGTGAATAGCCAATGTTGTCAGCAACACCATTCGCTTCACCGCGGCCTGTGCCAGAATAACTTTGTAAGCTCCAGTCCTTACGCTCAACTTCAGATAAGCTCGCATCAAACTCTACCGACCACGAATCGTCAATGTCATATTTAGTATTAAAACCAAATTGCGTTAATTCAGCATCACGTTCTTCAACATCATTACGAACTACAACGCGTTGACCTTGCGTTGTTGCACTGGTAATAAACCCAGATTCTTCATCTATAGTTAGGCTATTTTGATCTATATTGCCTTGCCCACCCCAACCAGGAAAAAATGGAATTTCAATACCACGTAGGATTTTTTCATCGTTAAAATCTACATACAACGCATCAAATGTCATGTTTAAACGGTCGTTTGGTGCAGCTTCTACTACTAGCATCGCTGAATCACGTTCAAGTGTTGACGATCGTACGAAAGGTTTAGCGCCGCCTAAGATTGAATAATTCTGTCCATCAACGTCGAATTCAGGGTATCCCCAAGAATTCCAGCGTTTTTCTTGGTTTGGTGAGCTCATAGTATTGTAAGCAAATGCAACACCTATAGTGTCATCTGCAAACTGATCAATGTACGAAACCGTGCCACGAAAGCCTTTGTCATCACCATCTGGGTTTAGCTTATCAAAACCTGACTGCTCTAACTGACCATTAAACATGATCACGCGCTCGCCTTTACTTAAAGGTTTTACCGTTTGCATATCAATTACACCGGCAATACCTTCTGCTTCAATGCTAGCACTTGGCGTTTTATATACAGTAACACCACTCATAATTTCTGACGGGTAAAGGTCAAACTCAACACCACGGTTGTCACCAATAGATACCTGCTCACGGCCATTGAAGGTGGTTGCACTTTCGTTTTCACTAAAACCACGAACACTTACACGACTAGCACGACCATCAAGACGTTGTGCTGTTAAACCTGGTAAACGCGCGATTGATTCAGCAATAGATGTATCTGGAAGTTTACCAATGTCTTCTGCAGAAATTGACTCAACAACCTGTGTTGAAAAACGCTTAGTATTAATTGATTCAACAACACTACCGCGAAAACCTTTTACTTCAATAATTTCTACATCATCATTTTTTATTGTTTCTTCTTGTGCCGCAGTGGTGGCAAAGCTTGATAGTCCGGCAGCAGTTAATGCTAGCGTTAATATACTTGGTTTGAACATAGCCATAATGTTTTCCCGTTACCCATAATGTGATACCCGCTTACCTGCTATTAAGTTTGCGAGCTTAATTTGTTGTCAGGATGAATTCTAACGCTCGTATTATTTTATTAACAACTTTATGCATACGTATTCAAAGTTGCATTACACACATTAAATTAACATCAAGTTTACACGCCACTTTATAAGTTACTGTTTTATTATGATTTATTTTAGTGCAATTAGCATTTGTAGCTTTAATGATAGTCATTACTTATTTTTTGATAAAATAAGTGCGTCATTAAACATAAATAAAATGACACGAGGCTATTTTATTTTCTAATTTATTATTATCGAGGACATTTATTTAAGTACAATTGGTAAGACCAATTTTAATAATCACCAATTTACTGCATCCCCTTATTTTTAAGCACCTAAATAACGCAAACAATAAATTAACAAACCAAATTGGTAAAGAGATATTCAATAAACCGACGTTAAAATCGATGAAATAAGTGATTGATTTAACCTCTTTTAATGACCTTAAAACGGTGCATACGTATGCAGACTTTTTACAGTATGACCGGCTTCAAGTATGCTTTTTCAAATAAACGAGGATTAACACCTCAAAAAAAGAACAACACAAAGACAGTGTGAAAACGGAGAAAGGCATGACCCAAAAGCAATGGTATAAAGGTGCGGTTATTTATCAGGTTTATCCGCGTAGCTTTCAAGATAGCAACAACGATGGCATTGGTGACTTAAAAGGGATAATTAATCGCATTGATTACATTAAAAGCTTAGGGGTAGATGCTATCTGGATCTCACCTTTCTTTAAATCACCTATGAAAGATTTTGGTTATGATATTAGCGATTATCGCGATATCGACCCGCTTTTTGGTAACTTAAATGATTTTGATGAACTCATTGCGCAAGCACATCAACGCGATATTAAAATTATTATAGACCAAGTACTTAGCCACACCTCAGATCAACACCAATGGTTTATTGATAGCCGTGAAGATTTAACCAACGATAAAGCTGATTGGTATGTATGGGCCGATGCTAAAGAAGACGGAACAGCACCAAACAACTGGTTGTCTATTTTTGGTGGCGGTGCATGGCAATGGGAGCCGCGTCGTGGACAATACTACTTACATAACTTTTTCACGGAACAGCCTGATCTTAACTTTCATAACCCTGATGTTCGCCAAGCTGTACTAGACAATGTTGAGTTTTGGCTTAAAAAAGGCGTTGATGGTTTTAGGTTAGATGCAATTAACTTTTGTTACCATGACGCACAGCTTCGTGATAATCCTGCAAAACCAAAAGAAAAGCGTCAGGGCCGTGGTTTTAGTGAAGACAATCCGTATGCTTTTCAGTATCACTACTACAACAACACACAGCCAGAAAACATTGAGTTTATGCGTGATATTCGCACCTTACTCAATAAATACCCAGGAACCGTGTCACTGGGTGAAATTTCATCTGAAGATTCACTAGCCACCATGGCAGAATACACCCAAGGTGGCGATAAACTGCACATGGGCTATAGCTTTGAGCTATTAACGGATGATTACTCGAGCGAGTATATAAGAAATACCGTTACTACACTTGAACATCGTATGACTGAAGGCTGGCCTTGCTGGGCATTTAGTAACCATGACGTAGAGCGCGTTGCAAGCCGTTGGAGCGAAACGGGTGAAGTAAACCCTGCGCAATGTAAGATGTTAACAGCCCTATTGGCCTCGTTACGCGGCAGCGTATGTATGTATCAAGGTGAAGAGCTCGGACTCGGTGAAGCAAGCGTTGCGTTTGAAGATTTACAAGACCCATACGGCATTACATTTTGGCCAAACTTTAAAGGTCGCGATGGATGTCGTACCCCAATGCCTTGGGAAAACCGTAATAACTCACAAAGCAATGCACACAATGCAGGATTTAGCGAGGTAAAACCGTGGTTACCTGTTGATCAACAACACAAGCTCCAAGCAGTTGCTGAACAAGAGAATGATTCAAACTCAATATTAAATGCGTACCGTGAGTTTATGGCCTGGCGTAAAAACCAGCCAGTATTACTTGAAGGTGATATTGAGTTTATACAAACCGCCGAGCCAATTTTGGCGTTTTACCGCACGTTAAACGAAGAAAAGATGTTGTGTGTATTCAATTTAAGCGGGGCAAAAGCAGAGCTTGCAATTGATATTAGTGTTGAAAAAGAGCATAGCGCGCTTTCTCATTACAACGCGCAGCTTAATAATAAAACACTGACCGTTGAGCCATTTGGTAGTTATTACGCCAACTGCAGTTAATATTTAAAATTATTACAAATAAAAAACCCGAGCATTGCTCGGGTTTTTTATAACAAATTTTTAGTGGTTAATTGTTTTACTATTTAAATAATCAGTAAAAGCAAATAGTACACCTGATACCACAAACGTAACGTGTATCAGTACTTTCCAGAGTAATTCATTATTAGAATGAGACGTAGAACTTATAAATACCTTAAGCAGCTCAACGGCTGAAATGGCCACTATTGCACTGATCAGCTTCATTTTTAAACCAGAAAACCCGACCTTACCCATCCATACAGGGCGGTCTTCATGATTTTCGATATTAAGCTTAGAGACAAAGTTTTCGTAACCGCTAAAAATAATAATCAACAGCAGACCTGCTAACAATGCAGTATCAACTAAAGTTAAAATACCAACCAACAGCTCTTGATTACTAGCAGTAAACGTCGCTATCCCCATCAAATATAGTTGTTTAAAAAACTTTATAAGTAGTAAAACCACAGCAAATAATAAGCCGACAAAAAATGGGGCGAGTAACCAGCGTCCTTTAAATATAAACGACTCAAGGCCGTGTTCAACTTTATGAACAGGGTGTATTTTTTTATTTGTATTATTTGTGTGTGGCTCTGACATAGGGGCACCTAAAAATTAAAACGCGACATTAGCTTAAATTAAACGCTAACACAATCACTTCAGCCTAAAAGTAGGTACACAATATGCTTATCCTGACGATAAAAATTTTTCGTTTTCCTTTATGTGAATTGTGATTAAAAATCAGTTTACCAACAGAGATGTTCTGGCTTGGTTACACTTGTTTTATGTAGGCATTATTTGAATGCATAATTCGATTGTTACTCCATTTTTAGGAATAAAAAAATGAATAAAGCATTACTCGCGTTAATCGTTGCACCATTTTTCGCTTTATCAGCTGCAAATGCAGTGGCAAGCGATACTACAGACGCTTCAGCCGAAACGATTCAAGAGTTCACAGAAATGTGTATTAGCTGGGCTAAAGAAGACGACGTAAGCGATGAAGCAATTTATAACTATGTTTTAAAGTGTGTGAATGATGAACTAACATCTGAAGGCTATAACAAAGTCACTGCTGTTAAGATTTAATGAATAATTGAGCAGTTCAAACCTAAATTGGTTACATTTTAACTCTGTAAAATAAAAAATCAGGTTAAAAATGCCATTGCGATAGGTTTGATAATGCAAAAAAAACCGGAACTGTCACAGGCTGTGCGTTCCGGTTTTTTATTACTTAAAGCGGTTAATAATTAATTATTCATCGTCTTTTTTTACTTTTGCTTTCGCTTTACTTTTAGCAGGCGCTTTTTTAGCGGCGGCTTTCTTTTTAGGCGCGGCTTTTTTCTTAGCCTCTTCTACCCATTTACCACCTTCGTAGTGTGCCGTCCAACCAGTTGCTTTGCCATCAACTTCTGTCATCACATATTGGGCTTTATTTTTACGGCTATAACGCACTACCGCTAGGTTACCATCTGGATCTTTTTCTGGTGCATCCGCTAGGTAATAAAACTTAGGTGAAATACGGTCTCTAAAACGCTTTAGCTCAGCTACTTTAGGCGCGCGCGTCTCGCGTGATTTAGGGAAAGTGTTAGCCGCCAAGAAAATACCTGCAGCGCCATCACGTAAAACAAAATAAGCGTCAGATTTTTCACATTCAAGTTCAGGTATGTGCACAGGGTCTTCTTTTGGTGGCGCAGCTTCGCCGTTTTTAAGTAACTTACGCGTGTTTTTACACTCTTCGTTGTTACAACCAAAATACTTACCAAAACGGCCTGATTTGAGCTCCATGTCTGAGCCACATTTATCACACTCGATAATCGGACCATCATACCCTTTAATCTTAAAGGTACCTTGCTCAACGATGTACCCTTCACAAGCAGGGTTATTACCACAAACATGTAATTTACGGGTTTCGTCTATTAGGTAAGAGTCCATAGCTGTTTCACAGATTGGACAGCGCTTCATTTGCATTAATGTTTCTGTTTCAACGTCTTCAACATCAGCTGCAACCGCTTCATCACCCGACACTAAGTTCATAGTGGTAGTACAGCGCTCTTTAGGTGGCAGGTTATAACCAGTACATCCTAAGAATACGCCCGTTGAAGCAGTACGAATACCCATTTTTCTGCCACACGTTGGGCAGTCAATATCGGTTTCTACCATTTGATTAAGACGCATACCGCCTTCATCGGGTTCACCTTTGGCAATGTTTAACTGGGTTGAAAAATCGGCATAAAACTTATCAAGTACCTGCGTCCAAACACGCTTACCTTCGGCGATATCATCTAAACGGCCTTCCATTTTAGCGGTAAAATCGAAGTTCATTAAATCGGTAAAGTTTTCAACAAGGCGATCGGTGACAATCTCCCCCATTTTTTCAGCGAAAAAGCGACGATTTTCTACTCGTACATAACCACGTTCTTGTATCGTTGATATAATAGAGGCATACGTGGAAGGACGACCAATCCCACGTTTCTCAAGCTCTTTAACTAAGCTTGCTTCACTAAAACGAGCCGGTGGCTTGGTAAAGTGCTGCTTAGGATCAAGCTCAACTAATGTGAGCACCTCGCCTTGCTTAACAGCAGGCAGCGATTGCTCTTCTTCATTCTTTTTACGTACTGCCGGTTGCACTTTAGTCCAACCATCAAAACGTAAAACACGTCCTTTTGCTTTCAATGTAAAATCGTTGGCAGCGACCGTTAAGGTGGTTAAATCGTACTCAGCTGGCACCATTTGACAGGCCACAAACTGACGCCAAATAAGCTCATAAAGCTTTTTCGCATCGGCATCCACACCTTCAACATGCCCAGAAAGCACTGATACGCTAGAAGGACGAATCGCTTCGTGCGCCTCTTGTGCATTACCTTTAGAGCTATAGTTAATCGGATCAGCAGGTAAATACTTGGCACCAAACTCATTGGTTACGTATTCGCGACACATTTCAACCGCATCTTTCGACAAATTAGTTGAATCGGTACGCATATAAGTAATATAACCCCCCTCGTATAAACGCTGGGCAAGCATCATGGTCTTTTTAACGCCATAACCTAATCGGGTACTTGCTGCTTGTTGCATTGTTGAAGTAATAAATGGCGCACTTGGACGGCTCTTACTTGGTTTCTCTTCAACGCTGACAACTTTATATTCGGCATTCTCAAGGCTTTTAACTGCTGCACTAGCCTGAGCTTCATTTACTGGCTTAAATGGCTTGTCTGCTTGTTTAGTGACTTCTAAACGTAGGTCAGACTCGCTATTTTTAACATCGGCATGAATGTCCCAAAATTCTTCAGGAATAAATGCTTTAATTTCACGTTCGCGTTCAACTAATAAACGCACTGCAACAGATTGCACTCGACCCGCTGATAAACCACGCGCTACTTTAGCCCATAATAGGGGCGATACCATAAAGCCAACAACACGGTCTAAGAAGCGACGGGTCTGCTGTGCATAAACCATGTCGGTGTTTAACTCACCTGGGGTTTCGAATGCTTGTTGTATTGCATTTTTAGTGATTTCATTAAAAACAACACGCTTATATTTTTCTGGCTCGCCACCAATAATTTCTTGAAGGTGCCAAGCAATAGCTTCCCCTTCTCTATCCAAATCCGTTGCGAGATAGATTTTATCAGCGTTATGGGCAAGCTTTTGTAATTCTTGAACAACCTTTTCTTTACCCGGCAATATTTCGTAATGTGGCTCCCATCCTTTTTCAGGATCGATTCCCATTCGCGCGACTAAGTTAGTGTAGTCACGTTGCTGTTTATACGCTGCTTTCTCATCAGGTGGCATTTTACGCACTTCAGCAGGCGTTTTGCTTGCTGGTGCCTTGTTTTTGCCAGAACCTGAAGTAGGTAAATCTCGTACGTGTCCAATACTGGACTTTACGATAAAATCATTACCTAAGTATTTATTAATTGTTTTAGCCTTAGCAGGTGACTCTACAATTACTAGCGATTTGCCCATAGTTGCCTATTTCTAACCTAGTTTTTTAAATGTGTTTAGCCGACTCATGCGGCGCGAATATTTATAGGTATATCTACAAACACTAGTTCTTACAAGCTTTTAATACAAACTTTTCAGTATTTACTGAATAAACAAACAATTTCTGTTGTAAATTTAATCAAACCAGTGCTTTTTGAATAATTGATGTGGAATATATAGAATAGAAACAAAAATGCCAACCTTATTGGTTGGCATTTTCTATGCTTTATTAATTTTAAACCTTAGGCTCGTCTAAAATCGACATCACGGTATATTGAGTTTTCACCCCACCAGGGGTCACAAATTCGATGTATAAAAAGCCAGAATCAACATCATTTGGCTCAGCCTCTTTTGTAATATTTACTGAAACAGAGATAGGCACTTGTTGAGCAGTATTCACAACGGTGTAATCTGTTAACCCTCTTAACACACCATTGTCGGCAGTGACAGTAACTGTAGTACCTGCAGGCAATGGATTATTATGAATATCACTGAAGAAGATAGTCACTGAAATCGCGCTGTAAGGTGTGGAATTGCTAATATCAATAAGGTTTATGTCACACATACCCGCCATATCGGAAGCTTCTAAGCGAATACCATCACTTAAACTACAGTCATCTAAAGCCGTTACAGCTCTAATGTAAGGTGTACTTCCAGACATCACTAACTCTGAACGATCGCGTACATTTACTGTTTCGCGCGTACATGCATTTGCAGCAAGCGCCTCGTCACTACATAACAAGCCATTGTAAATGCCATCGCCGGAATCAAACTGACCATTATTTAGTGCACCAGAGCGCTCCACATACCATTCATCCTCACCGCCATTAGAATTTACAGGGTTCGCAGGTGCGGGTAAATTTCCGTCAAAAATACCGTTTTCATTAAAATCTATAAAGGCTTCAGGTAAATCTTGTAATGTAGAATCAAACTCGTTTTGATTAAATTCACCGTTAGCAGATACATCATTAAATGATTCTTCACCCACTGAGTATGCTAACAAGCTTACACGACCACCTAATGGATAATCTATTGGCGCATTACTTGGCGCATCCGCAAGTGATATCGGGTTACCACTACTATCAAGATAAGTAATTAGATTACCGTTTGTGTCTAGTTGTGACTCTCTGATACCTAATGTACAAGGTGCTGCTTGACCAAAAAAACGGTCACACTTATCAGCCACAGAGTTTTTATAAATGCTGTAATGATAAGGAATTGGGTTTTGGCTACGCCACTGCG
The DNA here is from genome assembly GCF_023161865.1 of Pseudoalteromonas sp. 2CM36K. Taxonomy (NCBI): domain Bacteria; kingdom Pseudomonadati; phylum Pseudomonadota; class Gammaproteobacteria; order Alteromonadales; family Pseudoalteromonadaceae; genus Pseudoalteromonas; species Pseudoalteromonas sp. 2CM36K. Next base: position 7,995 of record NZ_JALNTK010000011.1, on the reverse strand, counting down.
CTTTACACACACCATCTATGGTGCGACAAAGTAATAAAGGTGTAAATTGTTGATCATCTATTGTGCCTACTGCACCACCTTCGCTGGCTATATAAATTGCCGTGTTATCAGGAACAAAATTATTAAAGTGATCGGCTGCAAATACAGTTAAGTCTGTTGTCACCCCGGCTTCATTTAATGACTCGGTATTAAATGTTTGCACTGCAAGCGTAAAACTGTCTTGATCTGGCACACCTGTGGTAATGGTTATGTCATTTGACACAATAGAAATCACATTATTTTGTGATGCGTCGCCAGCCTCAACTTGATGTGATGCAATAACAGATAAAACTCCTGCGGCTCTTCCTGAGCGGACATTTACAGTCACTAAACCTTCATTATTGGTAAACTGAAATGCACTGTCTAGCAACGCGCCGCCGGGGTTTTGCGAAAGAGCAAAATCAATTTGCTTTTGACCAACAGGGTTACCATTAATATCTAAAAGTTTAAAGGTAAGCTCTGAATTTTCAGTGAGAGTCTGACCGCCAGCTCCTTTAATAGCTAACACTTGATTGGTCACACCCATAAACGCGATTGAACCCGTTTGAGCGGCAGCTACATTAATATTAATTGTTTTAGTAGCAACGTTGCCACCGGTAACCACGGTTGCTGTAATCGTATCTATACCATTACAACCATCCGCTTTATAAGTTGCGCTTGCCGTGCCGCCAATGCTAGCTACCACACTATCGATAGTGGCTCTAGGAGTAGATTCTTCAGCACATGCCGAGGTAAATTGTACTTCAAGTGGAGTGGTGAATAAGTTATTGCTGCCATCTACAATCTGAGCGGTAATAATAGTAGTAGAACCTGCAGACAACACATCACCAATTGCAATACCCGCGCTTAAATTTACATTAACTTGAACAGCGTTAATTTCAAATAAAGCACTCGCAACGCCGCCCTGAGCGGTTAACTCAACTTGGCCAACACCTGAGCTACTGCCAGGCAATAAATTCAAAATAGCAACACCAAACGCATCCGTTTTAGCCGTTAAGCTTTCAGGTAATAAAATACCTAGCGTTGTTGTCGCTTGAACCAGTACATTACTTGCTGGCGTATTACTGCCAGGTTTGGTGATTTTTGCGTATACAATAGCTTGTTGCCCAAGTAAATTACTATTTTGAGAACAGTCAGATGGATCAAGCTCTATAGAATCTCTGTCTATATTTAACCAGCTATCAGGGCAGTTTTGTAAAATTTTAATGTCAATATTTGCGGTTGAGTCATTCGATTGAGGCTCATCACCTGCCGTGTAAAAGCCAAGTTTACTTGTTGCGTCTTCGTAGCTAGCAACAATGGTTCCTGCTCCTTCAACACTACCCGCGCTAAGCTCGATAGTTGCAACACCGCTGGAATTTGTTAAAGCGCTACCTGTAGCCGGTATAAAAGAACCCAGTGTTGTGGTAAAGCTTACCTCTTGACGCACAACAGGTTGACCATCACTTCCGGTTACCGTTGCAACCACCTCTAGCGGGTTATCGGCAGTAACAATTCTATCTTCAAAATCAAGTTCAACTTGAATTGCTTGTTCGATAGCGTCTCCACCGGTGCCTCCAGTATCACCGCCAACGGTTCCACTTTCTTTTTCCAGTGAGCCACCACCGCCACAGGCGATGAGTAATGTGCTGAGCCATATAATGCTGAGCAAACGAGTTAAAGGCATAGGTTTCTCCGTTGCGCTATTACTAAGTTAAACTTATTTACTTAATGTTAACCTATAACTTAGTCTAAAATCTCAGTTTTTTACTCCTTTTTTTGATAAAAATTTTTAAAAAGTTGACGTTTTTTCTGTAAAAAAAATTACATGCTGTTAGTCTATGCCAAATTTATAAAAAATAGATTGGAAATATGTCTAAAATCCGTTCAATGAGTTTAACTACTCGCATCATGATTGGTATGGTGCTTGGTGTTGCAGTAGGCTTTATATTTCAGGCTATATTAGCTGGTGAAGACGATTACCTAATCCCTCTTGGGTTATTCTCTTTGCCAATTAAAGCCTTTTTTGTTGATGGCCTTTTTCATGTAGGTGGGCAAATATTTATAGCCAGTTTGAAAATGCTGGTTGTGCCTTTAGTATTTGTATCACTGGTATGTGGTACCTGCAGTTTAAGCGATCCTAAGAAATTAGGCCGTTTAGGCGGTAAATCAATTGGTTTGTACTTAGTTACAACGGCAATAGCGATTACAGTGGCAATTACACTCGCGTTACTATTTAACCCAGGTGAAGGCATTGGGCTTCCTTCTCAAGCAAGCTATGATGCCAAAGAAGCGCCTACTTTAGCTCGCGTAATTATTGATATGTTCCCTACCAACCCTTTTGAAGCAATGGCCAAAGGAAATATGCTACAAGTAATTGTATTTGCTTTGTTATTCGGTATTGCAATGGCACTTAGCGGAAAAGCAGGTAAACGTGTCGCTACTGTATTTGAAGACTTAAACACCGTTATTTTAAAACTGGTTACTTTGCTAATGAATATTGCTCCTTACGGCGTATTTTTCTTAATGGCTAAGTTATTTACTACTATCGAGCTTAACTTAATTGTAAGCTTAGCTAAGTACTTTGGCGTCGTTGTTTTAGCCCTGTTATTGCATGCATTCGTAAACTACACCCTACTGCTAAAAATACTTACAGGCCTAAACCCGCTCACTTTCTTAGCTAAAATGAAGCACACCTGTTTATTTGCTTTTAGCACCTCAAGTTCAAGCGCAACTATGCCTATCACACTTGAAACTGCAACTAAGAAGCTAGGCGCTAATAACTCAGTGGCTTCATTTACTATTCCATTAGGCGCAACCATTAATATGGATGGCACTGCAATTATGCAAGGTGTCGCTACGGTATTTATTGCTCAAGTATTTAGTGTTGATTTAACTATTTCTGATTACTTAATGGTGATATTAACAGCAACGCTTGCCTCGGTTGGTACAGCGGGTGTTCCTGGTGTTGGCTTAATTATGCTGGCTATGGTACTAAACCAAGTAGGCCTACCGGTTGAAGGCATCGCAATTATAATAGGTGTTGATAGACTACTTGATATGACCCGCACCGCAGTAAATGTAACAGGTGACTGTATGGTAACCTGTGTAGTTGCTAAAAGTGAGGGTGAATTAGATGAAAGTATCTTTAACGACCCTAATGCAGCTAAAGACTTAGAAGACTATCACAAGTCAATTGACTAACCGCTTCTCTTGTTAGTTATAAAAAAAGCCTTGCTACTTTAAGTAACAAGGCTTTTTTATTGAGTTTTGTTATTAGGGATTTAACGCCTTAAATTTTGACATTAAACTTACACCTGCTTTATTCACTCCATGGCTAAGCCCTATTGCAAGCTTATCACTTAAACCTTTTTTAATTTTGTATTGCACTTTATAAATTTGATGCTGATGTTGCTGCTCTAACAATGCATCATCACTGGTTTTAATAGTATCAACCAACCCTTTTTCAATCGCTTGGGTTGCAAACCAATGTTCACCCGTTGCCACTAAATCCATGTTCAAACTGGGACGCTGTGTGCTTACAAACGTTTTAAACAACACATGAGTTTGCTCTATCTCTTCACGAAACTTTTCACGGGCTTTATCGGTATTTTCACCAAATAACGTTAGCGTACGTTTAAATTCGCCCGCCGTAATTTGTTCAAAATCAACATCGTTCTTCTTCAATATTTTATTAAAGTTTGGAATTTGTGCAATAACACCAATAGAGCCAACAATTGCGAACGGCGCTGCAATGATATGATCAGCCACACAAGCCATCATGTAGCCACCACTGGCAGCGACTTTGTCTATTGATACAGTCAACTCAATACCAGCTGATTTAAAGCGTTGTAATTGTGATGCAGCTAAACCATAGCCATGTACCACGCCGCCACCACTTTCAAGACGAACTAACACTTTGTCCTTTTCAGGGTCCGCGATTGAAATAATCGCAGTCACTTCTTCGCGTAAACTCTCTACTTCATGTGCATCCATGCTGCCGTTAAAGTCAATAACATAGAGTCGTGATTTAGGCTCTTCTTTTTCAGCTTTTTTTTGCTCTATTTTTTGTTGCTTTTGATAGGCTTTTAGCTCTTTTTTACCTAGCGTATTATTTAAAAAGCTTTCTTTTATATTAGTAAGCTGCTCTGATAAGTCATCTATTTCTATCTCACCTTTTTTTGCTTTTGGCTTAACAGCCGAGCTTACAATTAAGGTCAAAATGACAGCGATAGCAATAACAAAGGTAATGGTTTTAGCAAAAAACAAACCGTACTCGTATAAAAATTCCAACTGTGTTCTCCGTTTATAAATTTCAGTCAATTTAGCATGCTTTAAAATAAAAAAAAGCCACTATACAGTGGCTTTTAGTACTTAATTGAGTGGTTGATTATTAATTCGTCACAACCTCAGTGTTTTGCACCATTAAAAGGCGCCCTCTTGAAGCTAGGTAAGTAGCAACCTGCAATTGCATTTCAGCATTCGCAGCTGCACTACCCGCAACTGTAGACGACTCACCTTCATCTTGTGCTGGCGTTAATATTGACCCATGATGGCCGGTATTAAATTTAACTAAATAGCTAGAGCCCATTTCTGTTGGCGCTTGAGTGGTACTCACCGTGTCTAACCCCATAAAGTTAGCCAAAGGGACAGTACCTGCAATTGGGTTATTGGCAGTCATCGGCGGAATAACTTGATCTGGCTTGTTATTATCTGTGCCATCACCTACCACTACGTTCATGTATACAGGTGTTTCTAGTGCTTTAACCGTTGCTGCATAGTTAGTCGGGTCGCCACTATCTAATGCTGTTTGAGCTGCAAATACAAACTGCGTCATCACGCCCTTGATATTAGCAAGTTTATCAGTTTCTCCCGCCATCGTTAGTGCTTTTGCAAACTCAGTAAAGCCACATGAGATACTTGCTTGCGTTTGCGCTGACTCACCACAGTTAGAAACAGCGGGGCCATCTCTGAATGCCTTAAACTCTATCGATTCAGCAGTACCTGCTTGAGAAAGTACAGAGCCTTGAATAAATGGACCAAACGCTGCTGATTCTAGTAAGAAGCTTGCAATACCGCCACCACCACTTGCTAATGCTACAGCGTTAACCTTAAATAATGGGTCTACTTGGTCGGCCAATGGGCTATTAGCTTGTGCAATAAACGCAGGCGCTACAATTGATCCCAGAGAGTGTCCAATGTAAGACACATCTTGTGAATTCATTGCGCTATCACCGCTGAAGTTTAGACCTAAACGTAAACCAAGTAAGTCAGCACTTGACTGGCGTAGGCTATCTCTAGCTACTAATAATGAGCTCAAGTTCATGTAACTAAGTACAGAGCCTTTTCCCGAAGTTGCGTTAAAGTCATCGTTACCGTCTAAATCAACGTCTACACCACGCTCGCCATGACGAGGATGATCAATTGCAACTGTGGCAAACCCTTGCAGTGAAAGCTGCGCTGTTAGTGTTAACATGCTTTCTTTTTGTGTGGTTATACCGTGTTGCATAATCACTACTGGCCAACCACCTGCTGGCATAGCAGTAAATGGCTCTAAACCTAAACCTGTACGGTATGCATTAACAACCGGTAAAATCGGCTTAGTAATTTGCACTGGCACATTAGCCATACTTTGCACTTTAGGAAGTGAGTTATATTTAGTTAAGTGTTTAGTGCTATCAAGCCCTAAATCACGAAGCTGTCCATCACTTAAAGCAGCACACATTGCATCGTTAGTGCTAATAGGATCGGTTGGGAACGCTTCACCAGCTTGCGCTTTATAGCCTAAAATAGCGACAGCACTATCACACATACCTTGCCAGTAAGTATCGTTTAAATCACTGATCTCTTTACCTTCAGGCGTGCCTAAATACATAGGTAATTGAATGCTGCCTTTTTGATATTGCGCAGCTTGGAACACATCAGGTACAGTCACCCCCTGCAATGCAAAAGCTTGTTGTACGTTAGCCATAGGCTGAGTTGGAATTTGCAACGCAGGCGTTGGAATTGTTGGCTCTGTTAAGCTTGCTGCTAAAACCTTTTTAATCGTGCCAAGCACTGGTCCTGCTGATTGCATTGTCATGGCAGCAGAAAAAATAATATCGTCTTTTGTAATATCACCAGAGCTTACTACTACGTTTTCATAACTATTCACAGCTCCTTGCAGCGCAAGTTGTGATGGCGTTACTAAAGGCGCTTCTTGTTTAACAGTGGCATATGTTGAAGATGGTTCAATTGAGCGACCTTGTGAATCTTTCAGTTCAGTCGTTAGCACATTAATGTATGAACTACCGGCCTTAAATGGCTTAAGTGGAATAATAGCAACCGCGTCTCCAGAGCCTTGTGTAACAAAATCAACACCAAAGGTCAGTTCACCTACTAGTTTACATGCTGTACCAGCTGGTGCTTGCGAGCATTCGGCATCTGTTAGGCTTGCACCCATGATCACTTCAAAAATACGTACTGAGCCTGGTGAAGCTGCAGACGTTTCATCTAGACTAATGCCCGGTGGAAACGTTAAATCTATTTTAAAAGGAACTTGCGTAGACCAGCCATCAAGTGCCCCTAGTGCAAGTTGCGGATCTGCATATTCAGCTCGAGAGATAGAAACATTCTCGTCATTTAATTCCCCAGGAATATTGAGTGTGCCATCAAGCGTACCGCTCATTAATAAATCATTAGGAACCGAAATTACACCATTTGCAGGGTCAAACTTTACCGTAGCTTTTGGAATAACTTTAACCGAATCGTTTTTAACATCTTCTAACGTTTCTCCGCCGCCACAGCCTGCTAATGCAGCTGCAACTGAGAGCGAGAGTAGCATTTTTTTCATAGTGTTCTCCGCACAAATCTTATTTTTATAGTGTGTTTATAGTCAGTGTAATTAAGTTAAAATAATGTAGCTAGTATATTAATGAGACATTAGACCAGTTAAACTTAACGTAAACTTTCTAGTTTCGCCACCTAAATTTGTAATAAATTCGATTACTTGTCGATTTGCTATGTTAAAATCAAAAAAAATTTAAACATTGGTACTTTTATGCATACCTATCAAGCAACTGAAAACGCACTTAAAGACAAAGTAATTTTGATCACAGGCGCAGGTGATGGTATCGGCCGTGTCGCAGCTATTACCTATGCTAAACATGGTGCAACCGTTATTTTATTAGGAAAAACAACTAATAAACTAGAATGTGTGTATGACGAAATCGTCAATGCAGGCTACCCACAGCCAGCGATTGTGCCTATGGACTTAAAAGGTGCAACTAAGCAGAACTATCGTGATTTAGCCGCAACGATCGAAAGTCAATTTGGCCGCCTTGATGGACTATTAAATAACGCGGGTATTTTAGGTACTTTAGGGCCGTTAGAGCATTTTTGTTCATCAACATTCGAAAACGTCATGAAAGTAAACGTCACTGCACAAGCGATGATCACTAAAGCGCTATTCCCTGTCATGCGTAAATCAAAAAGTGCCTCAGTGGTATTTACCTCATCGGGTGTCGGTCGTAAAGGAAGAGAGTTTTGGGGACCTTATGCAATTTCTAAATTTGCAGTAGAAGGTATGATGCAAACATGGGCGTGTGAAGTTGAAAAAACGCCAATCCGTGTTAACTGTATTAACCCAGGCGCAACCCGTACATCAATGCGTGCAAGTGCATTCCCAGGTGAAAACCGTGATTTACTCGCAACACCTGAAGATTTAATGCCAACTTACCTGTATTTAATGAGTGATGACTCTAAAGATATCAATGGCCAATCGTTAGACGCACAAGCTAAAAAGTAATATTTAGTTTTAAACGTAAAAAAGCCGCTATAAAAAGTAACACCACTCGTTTAAGAACGAGTGGTGTTTTTTCGTTTATATCTAACCGGATATTTTTGTGTCTTTGCCAGCACTGCTCGCGGATAAGCTTTTCGCTTTCTTTTCTCCGGTAATATTAGCCGTTTACCGTTTTCACGTAGTTCTTTTAGCTT
>NZ_JALNTK010000010.1:0-124383 GCF_023161865.1 Pseudoalteromonas sp. 2CM36K | reverse complement strand
CGATTAAAGCGTTTAACTTTATCTCGCTAGGGCTGCGCATATTACGCTTTCCTATTTTTTTGTCAACACTTAATTTTAAACTTTATAAAAATCTAAACTCAAGTTTTACTCGACTTTCTGAGCAGCTCCTGCTTCGCTATGCGTTGGCGTTCCCCGTCTCAGTGGGGTCGCATTATAGGGAGAATTGATTTTAACGCAAGCGTTTTTAAAGGCTTTTTTGCATTTAATTGTTACCCCAAAGATACCCCACCTAGACACACACGTTACCCACAAAACCCTGTGGATAACCCTGCATTTATCCTCTTTTTAAATGTAGGAAAACAAAAAAGCATCTTTAGTTAGATGCTTTTATAAAGGTTCTAATTAGCCGTTAATATAAAATACTATAGAGCTTGCGGCGATATTTAGCGGCTAATGCATCGCCGTCAGGTAAAGAGGCGATTATTGCTAAGAAGTTTGGTTTGGCTTCATCATAGTTAAGATCCTTTTTAAGGATAGTAAAGAGTGCTTCTAATGCTTCTTCTTTCCTTCCTGCTTCATTGAGTAGGTTACTAAGTTCCATTTGTAATTCAAGCTCATTGGGATGCTTGGCTACTCTTTCTTGCAATGCTTTTATTTCAGGTGAATCGGTTGCCTCTAATGCGGCCTCACATTTTGCCTTAATATTATTAAAGTATGCATCTTGCTCTTTTACATCTATTGTTTCTATTAACGCAGCGGCTTCATCTAGTTTGTGAATCTGTATACATATATCTGCAAGCACTAATTTAATTCTCGCATTACGACTATCAAGTTCATACGCTTGTTTGGCATAAGTAAACGCGGCATTTAAGTCGCTATTAATCAGTGCTTGCTTGGCTTGCTCTAATAATAAGTCTTGTTGAGCTGGTAAATGTTTAGATAATGCATCACGAACTTGGCTTTCTGTTTGAGCACCCGCTAATACATCAACTGGAGCTGAGTCTTTTAATAACACTAAAGTAGGTAAGGTTTGCAATCCAACTTGTTGGGCAAGTTGAGAGGCAAGTGCCTGCTCTGCATCGCAGTCTAAGTTTGCGACTACTATATAGTTGCTGTATTCAGCAGCTAACTTATCTAAAATAGCTGCTTGGCTAATACACTCTGGGCTTTGTGGAGAAAAAAAGTTAAGTAGTACTAACTTTTGTTGTGATGTTTCACCCAATACTTGCTGAAGGTTTTGTGCGTTAAGACTAACTATATTACTCATTGAATTATTGCCATGTTCATCTATTTAAGTTTTTATATGGTGATGAAGATAATAATTACAAGTCATCTGTTTAAATCATTTAAATACAATAGAAGGTAGTGAGGGAAATATGAAATTAGCGCATGTAAGTGCATTGTGTTTATTAGTCAGCCCATTATTGAATGCGCAAGCACTTAAGTTGGATCTTGATACCAGCATACCGGCAATAGAAAAACTTTACTTAGACCTACATCAATCACCTGAATTGTCATATAAGGAAAAGCAAACAGGTAAAAAAATCGCTGAACGACTTCAGAAATTAGGGTTTGACGTAACCGATAATGTAGGTGGTTATGGTGTAGTCGGAATTTACAAAAATGGTCAAGGCCCTACCGTCATGATCAGAACTGATACTGATGGCCTGCCTATAACAGAGCAAACAGGCAAAACTTACGCATCAACTATTACCACAATTAATGATCAAGGTAGTGAAGTTGGCGTTATGCATGGCTGTGGTCATGATATTCATATGAGCTCTTTTATTGGCACTGCAGAGCAATTAATTATGCATAAAAATCAGTGGCAAGGTACTTTAATGATGGTTGCTCAACCCGCTGAAGAAGTAGGCGGTGGTGCAAAAGCAATGCTCAAGGAAGGATTATTTAGCAAATACGCTAAACCTGATCATATTATTGCTTTGCATGTAAGCGCTAATGTTGCTGCGGGTAAGGTGGCAATGAAAAATGAATACACCATGGCCAGTGTTGATTCTGTCGATATTAGTATAAAAGGAAAAGGTGGCCACGGTGCTTACCCGCATACAACTATTGACCCTGTGATCATCGCAGCTCGAACAATACTTGCACTACAAACAATTACTAGTCGTGAGCTTTCTCCACTTGAACCTTCAGTGATAACGGTGGGTTCCATTCATGGTGGCTCTAAACACAATGTTATTTCTGATGAAGTTAAGTTGCAACTTACGCTACGCAGCTACAATCCAGATGTACGTAACGCACAAATAGCGGCAATTAAACGTATTACTGCAGGTATAGCACAAAGCGCAGGCCTCGAGGAATCTCTTTACCCTGTAGTGAAAGTTCATGAAGATGAATCAATTCCATCAACTTATAATAATCCAGTACAAACTAATCTTGTTCGAAACGCTATAAAAAGTGCGATAGGTGATGCAAACGTGTTCGAAACAGAAGCGGTAATGGCCGGTGAAGACTTTGGATTATACGGGCGCACCGACGAAAATATTCCTATCACCTTATTTTGGCTAGGTGGCGTTAACCAACAGCAGTACGCCAAGGCAATAAAAAATAACGAAACACTGCCCTCGTTACATTCAAGTAAATTTGCGCCTGATTATAAAGTAGCACTGCCTACAGGAATAAAGGCTATGAGTAACGCCGCTGTGGCACTATTCAATCAGTAACCTTCAACGCTATATGTAAGCCCTGCGATTAATTTACCGTAGGGCTTTTTTTATAACTCGACTTTTTATACGGCGCTTTTTTTGTACGTTTGGCAAAGCGCTTTTTAGGTGACGTTTTAGGTAACAGTGCAAATGCCTGACTATTGCAGTTCGCCGCTTGGCTTACAAAATTAGTTAAATCGGCTAATAAAGGTTGTATAAACTGCTGATAACTCATTGCTTGCTGTGCAATATCACCTAAACTCGACTCCCATTTTGCAGTTAAGTCGGGGCTTGATAATCCCTCTGGTAATACACTAATTAATGCCAGGCCTGTTTCAGTTGCTTTAATTGCTTTTCCCTCACGTTTTAAAAAGCGACGTTTAAATAACAGCTCAATAATGCCTGCACGCGTTGCTTCTGTACCGAGGCCATCTGTTTCTTTTAATATTTTTTTGATTTGCGGGTCTTTTACATAACGGCTAATTCCCGTCATAGCAGCAAGTAAGGTTGCATCGGTAAAATGAGCAGGAGGAGTTGTATGCTTTTGTACTACTTCACCTTTAGTACATGTAAGTGCCATACCTTTTTCTAAATAAGGTAATGTAGCTTCTTCTTTAAGTTCCGACTTACCCATGAGCAATTTAAAACCTAAGCTTACATCTTGCTTTGCACTTGCTTTAAATAAACCACCGGCTATGGTTACCTCTACTTTGCTTTCGTTGTAAATGTAGTCGGGATAAAACTGAATTAAATAGTGTCGACTTATTAACTGATAAATTTTTACTTCATCACTGGCTAAACTCGCATTTTTTAACTGTTTAGTTGTCGGTACTATGGCGTGATGAGCGGCCACTTTTGAATCGTTAAAACATTTACTTCGTTGTTTTGCATTTGCCTCATTTACCAGCTCGACTGACTGCCCACCATTTACGGCTATCGCTTTTAAAATAGCAGGTGCATCTTGGTGATGCTCTCTCGGTAAGTAACGGTTATCTGAGCGTGGGTAGGTAATTAATTTATGACGTTCATATAAAACTTGGCAAATATCGAGTACTTTTTGTGCTGGCATCCCAAAAGCTTTAGCAGCATCTATTTGTAAAGCAGATAAGTTATAAGGAAGAGGCGCGGTTTGTTTTTTTTGCTTTTGCTCAAGCGCTGTTACATTTGCGGGCTGATTAGCAATGCGTGAAGTCACATTTTCGGCTAAGGCTCTATTAAGTACTCTGCCCTCTTCATCTTGATATGGTTCGCACGCTTTACTCGGTATCCACTTAGCAGTAAATGATTGCTGCTCAGGTGTAACAAGATGAGCAAGTACTTCATAAAATGGTTTGGATACAAAATTTGCGATTTCATTATCACGATTTACAACTAAACCTAAAATAGGTGTTTGTACTCGCCCAACCGACAACACATTACCAAAGCCCGCTTTTTGCCCAGCTAGCGTATAAGCTCGCGTTAAATTCATACCAAACAACCAATCAGCACGAGACCGTGCTAAAGCAGATACACTTAAAGGGATAAAATCACGGTTAGCACGCATACTATTTATTGACTTTTTAACTGCCGTTAAGTTTAAGTCACTGATCAATAATCGCTGAATATTTTGTTTTTTTGCTTGGCTGATTTTTGCTTGTTCTATAACTTCATCAACTAATAATTGGCCTTCACGGTCAGGATCGCCAGCATGTACAAGTGTTGTTGCTTTTTTGATTAGCTTTTTTAAAATAGTGAGTTGTTTACGAGTTTTAGGCTTTGCTTTAAGTTGCCAATGCTCAGGCACAATAGGTAAATGTTCAAACTGCCACTTTTTAAAACGCTCATCATAATCATCGGGTTCTGCTTGCTCGAGCAAATGACCTATGCACCAAGATACGCAATCACCATTTGCCACTTCAATATAGCCATCATGCTTTTTATGCGGTTTAGGAAGTGCGTCTGCAATAGCGCGACCCAAAGAGGGTTTTTCAGCAATATAAAGTTTCATAACATAGCTCTAACACTGTTCATATAAACAGTAGTCTAGCACATCATTTTAAACGAGGGGTATTTTTGTCGTTATAAGCTTAAAGCTTTATTTCGCTTATTAACAAAAATATATAAAAGCGGTAGATAACATATAACAACAGTAGCGATATTTATTAAGGGCATAAATGTTTGATACATAACAGTACTATACGATAAATCCCAAAGATGGCGATCTACTAAACGAAACAATTGCAGAATAGGGGCAGCAATAACCACAAGTTGGCCAAGTACACATTGCCACAAATGCACTTTATCTTTAAGACCCCAATAAGCAATAAGGGCCATCCAAGTAATATCTGTTAATGCCCATACAAGGTAACGGTATATATAAATACCATCATCAAACGCCATTAAACTTGAGTAGGTCACAGTGCCAAATAAGAAAAAAGCGGCGGTAATAACAACGAACCTAATAGCTAAATAATCTTTGAGGATAAAGAATATAAAAATAGCCGGACTCAAAATAAGAACCCAGCTTTTACTTAATATACTTACAAAATACAAAAACCATTCAGGCAAACTCAATAACCTTACTTAACTTTTGCATCTTCATCAGTTCCATCGCCGTTACCAGGCATACTACAATACTTAGTCAACATATTCGCCCCATTACATTTGTTAATAATGTTGCACTCTACGCTAAAAAAGGTACATAGCCAAATCATTCTATCTTACATCAATTGGCGCTGACTCCTTTGCCTTACCTTGTAAAATAGATATTTCTACACGGCGATTGCGTCTGCGATCTTCGCGGGAATCATTAGGTACTAAAGGTCGTGTTTCTGCACGCCCTACCACCATCATTCTGGTTTTATCAAAACCTGGAACTTTTTGTAATTCACTCGCTACCGCAACTGCGCGTTTAGAGGATAAATCCCAGTTATTAATGTAAAGCTCGTTGGATACCTGAAAATCATCCGTATGACCAGACACCGTAATTTCACCGGGTACATCTTTAAGTAATCGGCCAATATCTTGAATGATAGGTTTAAATTGTGGTTGTAAAAATGCACTCCCCGATGGAAACGAGCCATTTTCTCTAATACGAATTATGATTTGCTGCCCTAAAGATTCAAGCTCAATAGCCCCATCAATAATTTGTTTTTCAAGCTGTTGCGCAATTTTTTTAACTAAGTCATTTATTTGCTCTTGATCAGCAGCAGACACTGCCGTAGCTGCAGCAACTTCCTCTGAGGTACTGCTTGATTCACCACCTCGCTTTTCACCACGTTGCTCTTGACGTCCACCTGCGGAGCTTTCATCTCCCGCCTGAAACTCAAGCATTTGTTGAGTCATTTCAACCGTTTGTTGCTGAATGGTTTCTATAGGAGTTGGCTCAGGTTTACCCGGTGTAAACTCCATAGCAATAACAGATGTCCCTTTTGGAATGTCTTTTACCTCTATTTTATTTTGTACACCAAAAGCAAACTTCATTGAGCCCGCAATTTGTTTAAATTTAAGTATATCCATTTCAGAAAATGCGAGTAAAAGTACAAAAAAGCACATTAATAGCGACATTAAATCGGCAAATGTCCCCATCCATGCAGGTAACCCTGGAGGAGGGCATTTGCACTCTTCATCTGACATAATTATTCCTCAGTATTGACTGTGCGTTTTGATTCAGCTAGATAATTTTTCAAAATCCCTTCAATTACTTTAGGATTTTGGCCATCTTGGATGCCTAATACCGCATCTAAAATTAAGCGCTGATTCATGGCCTCTTCGTCTTTACGCAGTTCAAGTTTTACCTGAATAGGAATGGCGACAACATTCGCCAAGAATGCCCCATACAACGTTGTTAACAAGGCTACCGCCATTGCAGGTCCGATTGCTTTTGGATCATCCATGTTCGAGAGCATAGCCACTAAGCCTATCAACGTACCGATCATCCCCATTGCGGGAGCAATATCACCTAGCGACTTAAATAAGCTTGCGCCCATTTCATGACGAGTCGTCGTCAGGGAAATATCTTTTTGTAATGTTGCACGCACTACATCCGCATCATGCCCATCCACGAGCATATCAACGCCTTTGCGCATGAATGGATTTGGAATTTCGGCTTCTTCTAAGGCTAAAAACCCGCCTTTTCGGGCAGAATCTGCTAGCTCAACCGCCTTTTCAATTAACGCTTCAGGGGGTTCAATTTTAAACATAAACGCTTTTGCACATACTTTACCAATGCCAAGAAATTGCGACATGGTAAAATTAGATAAAACGATAAAAAGGGAACCACCAAATACGATAACCACAGAAGGGGTATTGTAAAACATAGCGACTTCACCGCTACTACTCATAAACATGGACATGACAATTAAGCCAATTGCGCCAAGGATCCCAATAATGGTTGCTAAATCCACATTCCCTCCAAAGGTTTTATATTTTTTCTTCGCAAGCGTTGTTATTAATTGTTTATCGGCAAGATACTGAAATACTTAAGTGATTTTTATGATAAACGGTAAAATTACGATTAGTCCTATTTTAGATCAACATAGGTAATCAACCTAATTAATCAAAATTAATAATTTTAAAAAATAACGTTGAAACGCAATAAAACCCAATCAACAGCATTTATCTATCAAAAAACAATATCATTCTTTGACCTAGTTTAGCATTCCCCCTAAAATTGGCGTCTAAATTTATTATGTAAGTTGAAAATAAAGATGGCGACTAAAAAACCTGAAAATTTAAGTTTCGAACAAGCACTAGAAGAGCTAACAAAAATTGTCAATGAAATGGAACAAGGTGATTTATCGCTTGAACAGTCTTTAAAGCAATTTGAGCGAGGTATTGCACTTGCGAGCGCATCTTCAGGCAAACTTCAACAAGCTGAGCAAAAGGTGTCGATATTAATGGGTAATGACGAAAAAGCACCGCTTACTCAGTTTGATAACGATTTGGAATAATTGTGAGCATAAAAGAACAAATAAAGCTCGCTCAAGATGATGTAGTCAATACACTCAACCTTTATTTCGAACAACCACTTGAAAGCGACAACACCATAAAAGAAGCCACACATTACAGTCTAATGAATGGCGGGAAGAGATTACGCCCTTTTTTGGTTTATACCACAGGCAAAATGCTCGGTGCTGAAAAACGTGATTTAGATGTGCTGGCAGCAGCCATTGAATGCATTCATAGTTATTCATTAGTGCATGACGATTTACCTGCGATGGATGATGACGACTTACGCCGTGGTCGCCCTACTTGCCATATTGTATACGGTGAAGCACAAGCGATTTTAGCTGGAGATGCACTGCAAACTTTAGCATTTGAACTTATTGCCAAGCATAAATTTAAATGCTCGACTGAAGCACAATTAAAAATGATCGCAGCATTAGCGCATGCTTCGGGGTTACAAGGTATGGTTGCCGGACAAGGCCGTGATATTGCAGCAACCGATAAGGTTATTACTGTTGATGAGTTAGAACGTATTCATAAACTTAAAACCGGTGCGCTAATAAATTGTGCGATTACTCTTGGTGCACTGTGTGCTCCTAATACGAGCCAACAAACTTTAGAAAACTTATCAACTTTTGGATACGCTATAGGGCTTGCATTTCAGGTTCATGACGATATTTTAGATGTTGAGGGCGATACGCTTACTTTAGGCAAGCCACAAGGGTCAGATATTGCAGCGAATAAAGCGACATACCCCGCTTTATTAGGTATGCTAGGCGCTAAGCAAAAAGCACAAAATTTAATACAACAAGCCCATGAGGCATTAGCTAACATTGACGCAGACACAACAGATTTAGCGGCATTGGCAAACTATTTAATTGAACGTGACCATTAAACATGGCTAAACCGTATTAAATCTTAGAACAAAATTATTACTGAATATTAAGTCGCCTTTTAAACCTCGTTTGTTTTGAGGAGGGTTAATATTAGCGAAGGATATATAAAAAACCATGACACTTGATAGCAGCAAGTATCCATTACTTGATTTGGTGAACGAACCAGCCCACTTGCGAGAGTTAGCACAAGAAAAGCTTCCTGCATTTAGCCATGAATTGCGTGACTATTTAGTCAATTCGGTATCGCAAAGTAGCGGTCATTTAGCGTCTGGTTTAGGAACCGTAGAACTTACCGTTGCATTACATTATGTATACAACACACCCGATGACCGTTTGGTCTGGGATGTGGGCCATCAAGCTTATCCGCATAAAATACTGACTGGCCGCCGTGACCAAATGCATACCATTCGCCAAAAAGACGGATTGCACCCTTTCCCTTTTAGAGATGAAAGTGAATACGATACCTTTAGTGTTGGCCATTCAAGTACCTCAATTTCTGCGGCGCTGGGTATGTCCATTGCTGCGCAAAAAGAAGGCAAAGGGCGTAAAACAGTCGCGGTAATCGGCGATGGCGCAATTACTGCGGGTATGGCCTTTGAAGCAATGAACCACCTTGGCGATGTTAAATCAGACATGCTGATCATTTTGAACGATAACGAAATGTCGATATCTGAAAACGTCGGTGCGTTAACCAATCATTTTGCGCGTATTTTATCAGGTAGCTTTTATACCAACATCCGCGAAGGCAGTAAAAAGCTGCTCTCTGGTGTACCGCCGGTAAAAGAGCTTGCCAGCCGTATGGAAGAACATATTAAAGGGATGATGATCCCGGGTACTTTTTTTGAAGAATTAGGTCTAAATTACATTGGCCCAATTGATGGACATGATGTGAATATGTTGGTTGATACGCTGCGCAATATGCGTAACTTAAAAGGCCCACAGCTTTTACATATAAAAACCCAAAAAGGCAAAGGTTATAAGCCTGCCGAAGCCGATCCGATTGGTTATCATGGCGTACCAAAATTTGATCCTGCAACATCAAGCTTACCAAAATCTAAGCCAGGTGCGGCGACTTTCTCAAATGTGTTTGGTGATTGGCTTTGTGACATGGCCGAGCAAGACAGTAAACTCATGGCAATCACGCCAGCTATGCGTGAAGGTTCAGGTATGGTACGTTTTTCTAAAGTGTATCCAGAACAATACTTTGACGTAGCGATAGCAGAACAACACGCCGTTACTCTTGCTGCAGGTTTTGCCTGTGAGGGCTTAAAGCCTGTTGTGGCTATCTATTCTAGCTTTTTACAACGCGCGTACGATCAACTAATTCACGACGTTGCACTGCAAAACCTACCGGTATTATTTGCTATAGACCGCGCCGGTATTGTTGGAGCCGATGGTGAAACCCATCAAGGCGCCTACGACTTAAGCTTTATGCGCTGTATACCTAACATGGTCATTATGGCCCCAAGTGATACTAACGAATGCCGTCATATGCTTTATACAGGCTATCAAGCTAATTGTCCTGTTGCTGTTCGTTACCCGCGTGGTAGTGCAGGCTCAGCAGACATTCAAAGCACTATGCAAAAGCTAGAAATTGGTAAAGCGAATGTAATTAAAAAAGGTACTAAAGTGGCTATATTGTCATTTGGTACCTTGCTTGAAAACGCACAACTTGCCACTAATGAGCTCAATGCTACATTAGTAAACATGCGATTTATTAAGCCACTTGATACGGCATTAATTGATGAGCTGATTAATGATAACGATATTATTGTAACCCTTGAAGATAACGCGATTGCGGGCGGTGCAGGCTCTGCAGTTAATGAATATTTAGCGAGCATTAAAGCCGATGTAAAAGTGCTTAATTTAGGTATTCCTGATGAATTCATTAAACATGGCACACAACAGCAAATGCACGATGAAATGGGGTTGGGTGAACATGGTATTTTAACTTCAATTAAAGCATTTATGAGCTAATACTTATAGTGTTTAATAAAAAAGGAGCCATTGGCTCCTTTTTTATTGCTCATCTATAATCTCTAGCGCATCCACACCTTAATGTCGGCTAGACCATTGCTTTGTAACAAACCAATTTGCTGTTCAACATTGGGGTTTTGCTCAAACTCAAATGCATCTAATTGCTCGTCAAAGGTAATATTAGCGACGCCATCGCCGCCACGTTTTTTAACTTGATGTAATGCTATGTCAGCTAGATTAATTGATGTTTCCCAGCTAATAACTTGCCCACCTAAAAGAGGTAAAGGATAGAACGACCACCCGACTGACGCTGTTATATTGGTTGTTTCACCGTTAGGAAGCTGAAACGAATAATCTGCAATTGCTTGGCATAATTCAGATACATAGCTGTCGATTAAATTACATTTAAAATCGCGCAATAGCAGTAAAAACTCATCACCACTCCAACGGGCAACATAATCAGAACCTTGGGTACGCGAGTTAAGTAATGCCGCTACTTGTTGTAAACAGCTATCTCCGGCAATAGGACCATAGGCATCGTTAATGCGGCTAAAGTTATCTAAATTAATAATTAACAATACCAACGATTTACCTTGAGCCTGCAATGACTGCGAGTTACGCTGAAAATGCTCAATATCTTTTGGTAGTTGATCAAACAAAAAACGGCGACTTCTCAGCCCTGTTAGCTCATCAGAGTGACTAACAAGCTTAAGCTGAGAGTTTACTTGGTTTAATTTATCGTTTGCTTGGCGAAGCTCAAGGGTTCGCTCAGTAATAAGCCCCTCAAGAACTTGCTGCTTACGTCGCTCTTGAACTTTAAATACCCAAAACACCAAATAAAAGAGCAACACAAAACCACTGGTGATCAGTAATCTAAAATATATAGTTTCACCAAATCGTTCAGGCACCACAAAAGCGTATTCGGCCGATTGCGCTTTGCCCCAATCTTCACCTTGACGTTTTGTCTCTAATTCAAATAAAAACATACCTGCTGGTAAGTTAGTGTAAATTGCTTCTCGGCGGGTATTTGCATAGCGCCAATCATTATCAAGCCCATTGAGTTTATACCTAAACTCTATACTTGCAGGTGCATAGTAATCGATGGCGGTATAGGTAAGCGTTACATCACGCTCGTCAGTTTTAAGTACTGGCTTTTTACCTAACGCAGCCGCAGTAAGTTTTCGTGATGGCGTGGTTAAAGTTTCTATAGTTGGTTTAAGTGAACGCAGTCCAAATAATTCTACGTCTTTAGGAATTTCTACAACACCTTGCAAGCTGGGATACCAAATTGAATTATCCATATCAACCACCGCATCATGGCCTAAACCATTACAGCATTGACTTGCTTTACCATCGAGCTGTCGATCAAATGAAGAGATCACTTCCTCCACTTTTAGGCTTTCAATGTTGGCTTTGAATTGCTCAACCGGCATGCGATAAACCCCTTTCATGGTGCTTACCCAAATACGTTTTGTAGTATCATCGTATTCAAGACTAAATATAGAACCGTATGGCAGCCCATTGGCGGCATCTAATTGCTGCCACTGCCCTTGTCCACTGCGATAAAACAAACCATCGTTAAGCGAGCCAATTAAAATCCCCACACCTTTAATGTGTAAAATGCTAGTCACGTACGCACTTTCCAAAGTGGTTTGGTCGCCTATTTTTTCTATCCCGCGTTCAGTAAAGTAATACGCCCCTTTACTGGTACCAATCACGCCAAAATTTGGTTTATCTAAAACATAGGTTACAAACTTACTGCCTAAAAAAGCATTGTACGCAAAAGGGTTTAAGCCATTGTAATTTAAACGATATAAGCCTCGCCCAGTGCCCACCCAAAAGCCGCCTTTAGTCGACGTACTAATAGCAAATACAGGATTATCACTCAACGCACGGGCAGGAAAACTATATAAGGTATTCGACTCGTAGAAAAACAAACCTCTACCAGTGGCAACATAAAGACGATTGCCGTCAAACTGTAAGTCATGTACTGAGGCGTTACCATACTTGGTACTGTTAATGACATTGATAAACGTTTTATCGGCATCGAAATAGCCTACGCCGCTTTTGTTGGCAATCCATAACTTACCATCTGGTGATTTACTAATGGCCATAACCGCTTCGGTCATTTTAGAAATGGCTGAATGGCGCTCTATTCGCCCTTCGTGAGCAAGCCAAAGTCCCTCACTAAAACTCGCTAACCATATATTATTTTCATCATCTCTAAATATATCGGCAAACCAAATACTTTGATCTAATTGACTGGGCTCAACCCATTGCCAATCATCCGATTTCCCTCTGAACAATAAGCGCCCATAAGTCGATACCCACAGGCCACCATTGCCATCACTCATAAACTTATAAACGGCTGAGTTGTTAGCGTTAGGCAGCGGAAATGGGCGTAGCTCATCATCTAAATCTAAAAAGTAAGCGCCTAGCTCAGAAGCAAGATATAAATTGCCATTTAAAAAGGATAAGTCGTGAACAATTGTTTGCGCTAAACGATCAGGCAAGGCCACTTTAGCGGTAAGCTCTAAGCGCAATTTAGAAAAATCAGACGCGCTTTGCGTCAAGCGCAATAAATTACGATCGTTAACCAGCCAAATTCCCTCTGGTGAGAGCGCCATTTTACTGACTGACCCTACTATTTGGGTGATCGCAGTGGCATTTACGATAGGGCTCGGATTGTTTAGCTGGTCGCGCAGCTCTATCTGGCCTCTATCTATGTAATAAAGCCCATTAGCTGCTATCCAAATACTGCCTTTAGAGTCTTCAAGAATATCTCTAACAGGGCCTTTAATATTAAACTCTTGTGCGGTTAGCTTTTCTGGGTCTATAACAACGAGGCCGTTTTTCGTGCCTATCCATAATAGTCCTTGGCCATCAATCAGTAATTTATTGATGCCATTGCTGGGTAAAAACAGACTATTTTGAGTGTTGTAATTAGTAAAAGTGTTACCATCAAATCGGCTTAATCCGAATTGCGTACCAAGCCACATGTAGCCTTGGTTATCTTGCACCACACTTTTGAGGGATTGTGAGGGAAGTCCGTCTTTAATGTTCCATTGTTTAACTACGTAATCAGTAATTGAAGCCGTACTTGGCATGGCACACATCAAGAGTACACAAACCAATAAAAATCGCATCATAGTGCTGCCACCTAGTTAAACAAATAATAAATTAAAAGGGTAGTAAACCTACTTTTATCAATGCTTGCAAACAAATAAGCGAAAAAATACCTGCAAGTACATCATCGGCCATAATACCAAACCCACCATGAGCACGTTTATCAAGTATACGAATCGGCCCTGGCTTTGCTATATCAAAAAAGCGAAATAGTAAAAAGCCCACTAATAATGTTTGCCAATTCAGTGCTGCACCAATCATCGTTATATAGTAACCAGCGACTTCATCCCAAACAATAGCGGGGTGGTCATGAACTTGAAGGTCATCAGCTGTTTTTCCACATGCCCAAATACCAAATATACTGATCACCACCGCAAATACAATTTGTAACCATAACGGAAAATGCATGGTAATAAAAATAAATGGTAACGCCGCTAAAGTACCAAATGTACCAGGGGCTTTAGGCGCAAGCCCTGTACCAAAACCCAAACCAAAAAATTGATGTGGGCGTTTTAAATTAAATAATCGGTTTTTATTCAAACCTGCTCCTTGGAAAAGTGCTCAAAGCCTTTGTGCTCAAAAACAAACTTTTCACCTTGGTGTAATAATTCTATATTCCCGTCACCACTTTTGATTTGGCCGATACAGGTTGCTTCTACACCGTATTGGCGCAACTTAATATCGAGCATACTCTTATTACTGTCTGGGACAGTGTAAAGTAGTTCATAGTCATCGCCATAGTTGAGTATAAAAGGAAGCTGTTGCTCAAAATCAAGACTCGCTTGCATCGCATCAGAAGTAGGTACATTTTCAATATTGATTGTTGCACTGACCTGTGACAAATCCAAAATGTGCCCTAAGTCAGCAAGTAAACCGTCTGAAATATCAATCGCTGATGACGCTAAGCCACGCAAAGCTTGTCCGGCGGCCACGCGTGGCGTTGGAAAGTTTAAACATTTATTAATATGCTTTAAATGTTCAGGTGCAACTGGCAAACCTTGTTTTTTTGACTCAATTGCCAAACCAGCATCACCTAGCGGTCCGGTTACAAAAATCCAGTCGCCCACTTTTGCGCCACTTCGACACAGTGCTTTACCTTCAGGAACCGTGCCTTTTGCACAAATAGTAATACTGAGTGGGCCTTGAGTCGTATCGCCACCAATAATTTGTACATTAAAGTACTCAGCAATTTCATGCATGCCGTCAGTCAGCTCTGCAATCCATTGTGGATCGATACTTGGCAACGTGAGTGCAACCGATACCCATGTAGGCTCTGCACCCATGGCAGCTAAATCACTTAAATTTACTGCCAGAGCTCGATGCCCTAATGCGCGAGGAGAGATATCATGAAAAAAATGCACCCCAGCAACTAAGGTATCTGTTGTTATAGCAAGCTGGCAGTTTGCTGGTACTGTGACAAGCGCACAGTCATCTCCAATCCCTAAATTAACATCGCGACGAGTGATACCGCGACCTTTAAAGTAGTGATTAATTAATTCAAATTCCTTCATACACAAAAAAGCCGACCTATGCCGGCTCTCCTTTTTAACGGTTATTTATAACAACTCACTGAAATTAATATGCAGCTTAAGTTGTTATGACTTGCGTAACTGTTTTACAGCTTTATCAAGTACACCGTTTACAAATTTATGGCTATCTTCAGCGCCAAACATTTTCGCTAATTCAATGCTTTCATTGATAGCCACTTTGTAAGGAACATCTTCACGAAATTTAAGCTCGTAGCTGCTTAAACGTAAGATTGCACGTTCAACTTCGTCTAATTCATCAAATGGACGAGTTAAATGAGGCGATACAGCTTCGTCTAGTTGCTTATGATTTACGGCAACTCCACGCGCTAAATCTTTAAAATATTCAACATCAATTTTAGTCACATCGTTTTCGATCAACATTTGTTGTTCGATATCGGCAATCGCATTGCCGCTTAATTGCCATGAATACACGGCTTGAAGTGCTAAGATACGTGCTTTACGTCTTGCTGCTGGTTTCACAAAAATTCCTTAAACTTAAATTTTATCTAACACATTAACCATTTCAAGCGCACCTAAAGCAGCTTCGCCGCCTTTGTTACCCATTTTGGTACCTGCGCGCTCAATTGCTTGCTCAATGCTTTCAGTGGTTAATACGCCAAATGCAACCGGGATATCATACTCAAGCGATACTTGTGCAAGCCCTTTATTTGACTCGCCAGCGACGAGATCAAAGTGAGGCGTGCCCCCTCTGATCACTACACCTAAGGCGATAATTGCATCATATTCTTTTTTTGCTGCAACGCGTTTCGCTGCCAAAGGTAATTCAACCGCACCGGGTACGTAAATCACGGTAATATCGTCTTCTGATACTCCACCAGTACGTTTTAGCTCATCAACAGCACCTGCAAGCAAGCTACTACCAATAAAGTCATTAAAACGAGAAATGACAATGGCAAACTTTTTGCCTGGAGCGTATTTATTACCTTCAATAATTTTCATTTGATAACCCTAAAAATAAGTTTAAGCGATTTCGGTTGCGCAAAAATTGATGCGCATTATACCACATAAATAAAATAATAACCTAGCGCGTAATTATTGTGGCTCTACGTAGTCAACCACTTCTAAATGGAACCCTGATAATGCATGGTATTTTTTAGGTAAACTCATCAAACGCATTTTTTGAATACCTAAATCAGCCAGAATTTGCGAACCCACACCTACGGTGCGCGAAGTACCTTGAAATTTACGTGGCGTCACATTTTCACCCGCATCAGCTGCGGCAAACGCTTTTACTGTGGCTTCTAACTCTTCAGTGCTTTCTTGCTTACCTAAAATAACTAAGGCGCCATTATGCTCAGCAATATAAGCCATTGCTTGCGATAAACCCCAACTACGGTCAGCATTGCGATCAGAGAGTAAAATATCGTTAAAAGTACTTTGTAAATGCACACGTACTAAGGTCGGTTCTTGTTGTTTTATTTCACCTTTAAGCAATGCATAGTGTAACTGCCCATCAATGGTGTCTTTGTAAGTCACTAAGTCAAACTCACCATGTTCAGTTGGCAATTTACATTTTGCAACTTGCTCAATTGTGGTTTCGTTTAGGTTGCGGTACTCGATTAAATCAGCAATGGTGCCAATTTTAATATCATGTTGCTTAGCAAATACTTCTAAATCAGGACGACGCGCCATGGTGCCATCTTCATTTAGGATTTCTACAATCACTGATGATGGCTCAAGCCCTGCTAAACGCGCTAAGTCACACCCCGCTTCTGTATGCCCTGCACGTGTTAACACGCCGCCTGGTTGCGCCATAATAGGAAAAATATGACCTGGTTGTACAATATCGCTTGGCACAGCGCCTTTCGCAATGGCAGCTTGAACAGTGCGAGCACGATCCGCTGCAGAAATACCTGTGGTGACCCCTTTTGATGCTTCAATTGACATGGTGAAATTAGTTGAGAATGCGGCACCATTATTTTTTACCATTAATGGTAAATCAAGCTGCGAGCAACGCTCTTGAGTCATCGTTAAACAAATTAGTCCACGGCCATGAGTCGCCATAAAGTTAATCGCTTCTGCACTAATGTGTTCAGCAGCAATAATTAAATCGCCTTCATTTTCTCTGTCTTCATCATCCATTAAAATAACCATTTTACCGGCTTTAATGTCATCAATTATTTCTTGTGCGCTGTTTAAATTCATAAGTTGCTCGTATAAGTTGTCAATGTCGTTATTTTATAAAGCCCGCTTTAGCGAGTAAGCTCATCGAAATATCTGAACCCGAAGGTTGGTCAGCCCCTCTAACTAGGCGCTCTAAATAACGTGCTATTTGGTCGACCTCTAAATTAACCTGGGTGCCAACTTTAAAGTCAGCTATGGTCGTTTGCTCGCTGGTGTGGGGCACAATCGTCAGTTTAAATTTATTACCTTCAACCGCATTAACCGTCAGGCTAATACCATCAATACAAACCGACCCTTTGTAAGGAATGTATTTCATTAAATTTTCATCGGTGGCTAACCAATATTCTGTTGCTCGCGCATTGGCATTAATCGCTGTGATAGTAGCAATACCATCTACATGGCCAGATACTAAATGACCACCGAGGCGCGAAACAGGTTGCATCGCCTTTTCTAGATTAACGGTTTGCCCTAATGCGTAATGTGCAAATCCCGTTAAGCTAATCGTTTCATTTGATAAGTCAGCACTAAAGCCATCAATATGCTTATCAACAACCGTCAGGCAGACACCATTAGTTGCAATACTGTCACCTAACTTAACATCACTCATATCAAGGTTTTTACTTTGGATACGAATAGCTAAATCACCTTGTTTTTTTTGTAATAACGCAATTTTACCTGTCGCTTCAACTATTCCAGTAAACATAGTGCTACTCTTTATATAAAATGATTAATGAGCTTTTTTTAGTGCTGTGATACGTAAATCATCACCAATTAACACACACTCATTAAAAGTTAAATTAATGGTATTTTGCATACTCATTAACTCTGGGAAATTCAGTAAACTTTTAGCATCGCAGCCCATTAATTTAGGGGCAATGTAAAAAACAAACTCATCAATTAAATCAAGTTCTGTCATTTTGCCAGCCAGTGTTGCTCCGGCCTCTAGCCACACATTATTAAACTGCAATTGGGCTAGCGTGTTTAACACGGCCAGTAAATCTACTTTATTATTATTTTCAGGTACTTCAATCTGTTTAACAAAATGAGGCCACTGATGCGATTTATCAACCTTGGTGGTAAATATTATCACCTCACTTTGAATTGAAAATAAGGCAAGATCAGGGGTAAGTCTATTTTGTGAGTCAATAACAACGCGAACCGGTTGGCGCAGTGGTAAATCAGTTGGTAAAGAATACGGTAACTCTTCTGGGCGCACATTTAATTTTGCATCATCCATTAATACCGTATCGGCACCGGTTAAAATTGCACAGCTTTGTGCTCGGTATAGTTGCACATCTTGGCGCGCTGCGGGGCCAGTGATCCATTTACTTTGCCCGTTTTTAAGCGCCGTTTTACCATCTATACTTGCGGCCATTTTGCAAGTCACAAAGGGTAATCCCTGCTCCATGCGCTTAAAAAACCCAAGGTTTAATGCGCGAGCTTGCGCTTCAAGTAACCCGTAAGCGACTTCTATACCAGCATCCGCTAAAATTTTCAGACCTTTGCCTGCAACTTGCGGGTTGCTGTCAACCATAGCAGCAATCACTTTTTTAACACCTGCTGCTTTTAGCCCTTCAGCACATGGCGGTGTTCGACCATAATGACTGCAAGGCTCAAGTGTTACATAAGCGGTTGCGCCTTTTGCATTTTCACCAGCCATAGCCAGTGCGTTTACCTCTGCGTGACCTTGACCCGCTAACTGATGAAACCCTTCACCTATTACTTTATTATTTTTTACGAGTACGCAGCCAACATTAGGATTAGGAGTGGTGGTAAAGCGCCCTTTTTTTGCCAGTTCAATAGCGCGAGCCATGTAGCGTTTATCATCCTCTGAAAACGAACTTTGCATGCTCATTACTATTCTCCTAAGCGGGCTATTTCTTCACCAAATTCGCGTATATCTTCAAACGAGCGATATACAGAGGCAAATCTTACATAGGCCACTTTATCTAACTTTTTAAGCGCTTCCATAATGCACTCACCCACCAAATGGCTAGACACTTCGCGTTCGCCAGTGGCACGTAACTGCGACTTAATAATATTAACCACTTCGTCAACTTGCTCAGTGCTTACGGGGCGTTTTTCGAGGGCGCGAGTTAAGCCATTTAGTAACTTATCTTCATTAAACGGTTCGCGGCTGCCATCTTGCTTGATGACCCGTGGCATCACTAATTCAGCCCCTTCAAAGGTGGTAAATCGTTCGTGGCATTCATTACATTCACGACGTCTACGTACTTGGTGTCCTCCACCTACAAGGCGAGAATCAATAACTTTAGTATCTTTGGCGGTACAAAAAGGGCAATGCATAACTGTGTGTTTCCGTTTTAAAAACAAAAAATGGCCGCTATCATAGCGGCCATTATCATATCAAAAATGTGTGCAGTTGTGATCTAAATTACTATTTTACTCTTGGATTAAGCGTAAACAGGTAATTTTGCACAAATTGCTTTCACTTTTTCTTTTACTTGCGCTTGTACTGACTCATCTTCGATGTTGTCTAGTACATCACAGATCCAGCCCGCTAACTCTTTTGATTCAGCTTCTTTAAAGCCACGACGAGTGATTGCTGGTGAACCAATACGCAGACCAGAGGTAACAAATGGTGAACGTGGATCGTTCGGTACTGAGTTTTTGTTAACCGTGATATTCGCATTACCTAGGGCAGCATCTGCATCTTTACCTGTGATATCTTTGTCGATTAAGTCAAGTAAGAATAAGTGGTTATCAGTTTTACCCGATACTACTTTGTAGCCGCGCTCTTGTAATACCGCAACCATTGCTTGTGCATTTTTAACAACTTGTGCTTGGTATGTTTTAAACTCAGGTTGAAGTGCTTCTTTAAATGCAACCGCTTTAGCAGCAATAACATGACATAAAGGACCACCTTGGCCACCTGGGAAAACAGCGCTGTTTAGCTTTTTGTAAATTTCTTCATCGCCACACGCAGAGATGATTAAACCACCGCGAGGACCCGCTAATGTTTTGTGTGTTGTGGTTGTTACAACGTGAGCAAATGGCACTGGGCTTGGGTAAACACCCGCAGCAATTAAACCTGCAACGTGCGCCATATCAACAAATAAGTAAGCACCTACTTTGTCTGCAATTTCACGGAACTTAGCCCAATCAACAATACCTGAGTATGCAGAAAAACCAGCAATGATCATTTTTGGTTTGTGCTCAAGTGCTAACGCTTCAACTTGTGCGTAATCAATTTCGCCAGTTTCTTCGTTAAGGCCATACTGAATTGCGTTGTATGTTTTACCAGAGAAGTTTACGTGTGAGCCATGTGTTAAGTGACCACCGTGCGCTAGGCTCATGCCTAATACAGTGTCAAGTGGGCTTAAAAGAGCTTGGAAAACAGCAGCATTCGCTTGTGAACCGGCATGAGGTTGCACATTTGCGTAATCTGTACCGAATAATTCATTTGCGCGGTCAATAGCAAGTTGCTCAACTACGTCTACGTGCTCACAGCCACCGTAGTAACGTTTGCCCGGGTAACCTTCAGCGTATTTGTTAGTCAGCTGAGAACCCTGCGCTTCAAGTACGCGTGGGCTACAGTAGTTTTCAGATGCAATTAACTCAATATGTTCTTCCTGACGTGATGTTTCTTTGCTCATCGCGTCAAATAACTCTGGATCAAAGTCCGAAATATTCATGCTACGTTCTAACATTGGGGTCTCCTGGGCAACGTGTATGGGTATTTTTTAGAGGCTTTATTGTACGCTTAAAACGACGTTTTGCCTACGCTCTTAAGTTGAGGATATTTAAACAGGGATTGAAACTATTTCACAGCATTTTGATGATGATATTTTTTTATAAACTAATAACAATTTTAAATGAATTTTATTTACTACATTTATATAGCTTATGCGTTATGTCTAAAGCGATGCACAAACAAACAAAAAAAGCGGCCTAAGCCGCTTTTATTATTTGCCTTTTTTAGGCTAGCTTTTTAAACAATTCTGTACGCAAAATACCATAATCGTTGTGCATATCCGTGGCTAAACACGGTTTTGCTAATGCATCAGCTAACGGCTTTGGCATATCTAATTCAACATTAAGGATATCCTCAACGCTGTCTTTAAATTTGGCCGGATGCGCAGTCGCTAAAAAAATCCCCACAGCATCTGCCGCCTTATTTTCTACAAGACCTTGGTAAGCAATTGCGGTGTGAGGCTCTGCAATATAGCCAAGCTGTTGAATTTTTTTCATCACTGTTTGTGTTTGCTGCTCATCAACACTCACCGAATAAAAGTTATCATAACTAAACCAGTTATTATCTAACATTGATTGCACACGTGGCCAGTTATTAGGTTTACTCACATCCATTGCATTTGAAAGCGATTCAATTGTCGCATTAGGCGTCCAATTTTTATCAAGCATAAAGCGCGGTACTGTGTCGTTTTGGTTTGTAGTCGCGCTTAGTTTACCTACAGGCATACCAATAACCGCACCAATCATAGCCGCACACACATTACCAAAGTTACCACTCGGTACTGAAATATGCGCTGTAGCACGCTTTTCTTTTGGCAGCTGTGCAATGGCTTCAAAGTAATAACACACCTGCGCGACTAAACGGCTAATGTTAATTGAATTTGCTGAATTTAAACCAAGTTTTGCTTTTAACTCTTCATCTAAAAATGATTTTTTAACCAACTCTTGGCAATCATCAAAACTGCCTTCTATCGCGTAACAATGAATATTGTCACCGAGTGTAGTAAATAGCTTTTGCTGAGCGAGTGAAATTTTGCCCTTAGGGTATAAAATAACCACATCAATATTTGGCTTATTATAAAAAGCATGCGCGACAGCGGCACCGGTATCACCCGACGTTGCTGTCAATATTGTCACTTTTTCGCCGTGGTTAAACTGCGCTAAACACTCCGCCATAAAGCGGCCACCAAAATCTTTAAACGCCAATGTCGGTCCATGGAAAAGCTCTAAGCAGTAGGTGTTTTCTGCAACTTCCACCAGCTTAACTGGGAAGTTAAATGCATTTTTTACCATTTGGGCAACCGTATCGCTTGGTAACTCATCACCAATCAGATGAGAGAGGATTTTGCCGCTACGAGTTACAAAGTCCATATCGAGTAACGTATCAATATCGCTAAGCGGCGCTAACGACTCTGGGAAAAACACCCCTTGATTACGCCCCAATCCAGTTTTAACGGCTTCAACAAACGACACCTTTTGTGAATATTCTTTTAAATTATGTAATTGCATGACTACTGCTCCTTTATGCTGTTAATTGACGCGTGCCGTCGTTATCTAATTTACAAATATGGCAAAAACCTTGCTCGTTGATGTAATTTTCCTCTAGCCACTGCGCGCATTGCTCTGCCGCTTCAAGCGTTTTACATACACTAAACAAGGTCGGCCCTGCGCCTGAAATACTCACCACTTCAGCACCGAGTTCTGGCAAACTAAGTTTGGCTTGGTCAAAACCATTTATTAACGGCGCACGATGTGGTTCAGCAATATTGTCTTGCATAATACAAAGCGCCTCATCAAAACGTGAAGTCAGCAATAAACTGCTAAAAGCCGATAATCGCTGCGCAAACTCTACCCCCACATGCATACTTAGCTCTTTTGGTAAAACAGAGCGTGCCTTTGCGGTATTGAGCGAAAAGCCAGGAAATGCGGCAACGTAATACCAGTTTTCATCAACAGGTAACGCTATTGATTTATTTGGAATTAAGTCGCCCGTTAATTGTAAGCCACCAAGATAACAAGGAGTGATATTGTCATAATGACGTCCACCGCTTACCAAGCCTTCAAAATCGGCCATTAGCTCTATTAACTCAACTTGGCTTAAATTAGTTTGAGCAAACTTATCCAGCGCTGCAAATGCCGCAACAACAGAGCAAGCACTTGAGCCTAACCCAGACCCTATAGGCAGGTTTTTCTTCAACTCTAATTTTACGGCTGGCATATTCGGTGCTACATGTGTACGAAAATGCACTAAACATTGATACGCTAAGTTTTCATTCGCATCGCTTGGGAGTTTATGGGCGTATTCGCCACTACAAATAAACTCATCACGAGGCGCTTCACATATAGTAACCACATCCCCCAGCAAGCTGCCATCAATCGGGGCTAACGCCGCACCGAGGGAGTCAAAACCAACCGTAAAATTACCAATGGAGGCTGGCGCATAAACTTCAATCATAACCGCCCCCTAGCGTGATAGTGTTTTAAGAATATCGGCAAATACACCCGCAGCAGTTACTGCAGAGCCTGCGCCATAACCACGGATAACAAACGGACGTGGCTGATAGTATTGGCTTAAAATAGCCAGCGCATTTTCACCATCACGAATTACACTTAATGCGTGTGATGAATCTACCGCTTCAATACCTACTTTACAGTGTCCATTTTTAATTGTGCCTACATAGCGAAGTACTTTACCTTCACTCGCTGCACTTTGAATACGGTCGTTAAAGTCAGCATCCAGACTTGGTAGCTTTGCCATAAACTCATCAACATTGTCACCTTGGGCGAAGCCTTGTGGTAGTACAGACTCCACTTCTATGTCGCTAAGCTCCAATTTCATACCTGCTTCGCGGGCAATGATAAGTAGTTTACGTGCTACGTCTGTTCCCGATAAGTCATCGCGAGGATCGGGTTCAGTAAAGCCACTTTCTTTCGCTTTAATTGTTGCTTCAGAGAGTGATAAACCATCTTCAAGGGCACCAAACATGTACGAAAGTGAGCCAGATAAAATACCACTAAATTCAAGTAATTCATCGCCAGCACCAAAGAGTGATTGCAAGTTATCAATTACAGGCAAACCCGCACCTACGTTAGTTTCGTATAAAAATTTACGGTTATTTTTATGCGTTGCTGCAATTAAGTCTTGGTAATAAGTATATGAACTAGTCGTCGCTTTTTTGTTAGCGGCCACAACGTGGAAACCCGCATTTAAAAAATCGACGTATTGCGAAGCCAAGGCATCTGATGAAGTACAATCAACTAGCACAGGGTTAACCAAGTGATTTTGCTTAACAAACTGTTCTACTAATTTTAAATCAAATGCTTGCTCTGATTGCGTTAGTTTTTGTTGCCAATCATCAAAAGCAATGCCTTCACCATCAAGGTGTAATTGACGAGAATTAGCCACACCGTATAGGTTTAATTTAATATTACGCTTTTCAAGCCATGCTTGTTGACGTTCAAGCTGGTTTATTAGCTCTTGACCGACTAAGCCACATCCCAATAAAAACACATCGATTGAAGGCACATGAGTGAAAAAGTTTTCATGACAGATTTTAACCGCGTCATTACACAACTCACCATCAATAACCGCAGAAATAGCGCTTTCAGTTGAATCTTGCGCTATGGCAACAATGTTTACTTGTGCTTGAGCAAGCGATGCAAAAAACTTAGCAGCTAAGCCTTTATGTGCGCGCATGTTATCGCCCACTAGCGTTACAATTGCTAAATTACGTTGCACATTTACCGGCTCAATTAAGCCTGCTTTTGACTCTAAGTCAAAGGCTACTTGCAACGCATTCAACGCTAGATTTAAATCACTTTCATGAACACAAAAACTGATGCTAAATTCACATGATGATTGAGTGATCAGGACGATTGACACGTTATCATGCGCTAATGCATTAAATACTTTCGATGCCATGCCCACTTTGCCCTTCATACCAGGGCCCGAAACGGTCAACATAGCTAAGTTTTGTAGGCTTGAGAGTGCTTTTACTGGTTCATCAGATACCGTATCGTTACTAATTAGTGAGCCTTGCGCATCTGGGTTATGAGTGTTTTTAATTTCGCATGGCACTCCAGCTTTTGCACACGGTAGGATAGTTTTAGGGTGCAACACTTTAGCGCCAAAATAAGAAAGCTCCATCGCCTCTTTGTAAGATAGGAAATCAACCTTAGTGGCTTTTTTGATATAACGCGGATCGGCGCTGTATACACCATCAACGTCAGTCCATATTTGGCACACTTGCGCCTCTAAACACGCTGCAGCAATGGCCGCTGAATAATCAGAGCCATTTCGACCAAGTGTTGTGAGCTCACCTTTATCATTACTTGCAGTAAAGCCAGGCATAATGTAAACCGTTGCTGGCGACTCTTTTAGTACCGCTTGAAAACGGGCTTTACTGGCGACTAAATCAGCTTCAGCGTCTATGTGTCCACCCGTTGAAACAATACAGTCTGTTGCTTGTAAATAATGCGCGTTATGATCGGCTAGTAGGCTTTGCATTAGCGATACGCTAACACGTTCACCAAAGCTAATAATAAAAGCCCTGATTTTATCTGGGCAACACTTAATTAGTGCAACCCCATCAAGCTTATTTTTCAATTCGTTAAAGTCCGGCCAGTTTTGAACTGTTCCTTGTCTTTCCTCTACAGCCGCTTTTAAAGCATTGCAGCGGGTGACAAGTGCATCCCACAACGGGTTGAAATCCTGCCCCTGCTCTGCAGCACTAGCCAACGCAACAAGCGAATCTGTCATACCGCCAGGCGCTGAAAGCACCAGTAACATTTCATCTTTTAATTGTGCCTTAGCGAGTGCAGCTACTTGCTCTAAGCAGGCAAAGTCAGCGAGCGATGAGCCACCAAATTTTAAAACGCGCATTTTTTATGTTTCCTCATTCCATAAAACGAAAAAAGGCCTGTGTTCTAAGTGAACACAGGCCTTTAAATTTGTTGCACCGACCTATGCCACTATCCAGTAAGAATGGTGGTTGTAATAATAATGGTCGTTACAAGACTAAATGTTTTCATAAGCTTAAGACTGCCTTAACAAAGGCTATTCTGTCAACCCTAAATTAGAAGATAAAACAGTCTTTTTCATCATGAATTTTATTAATAAATGCCAAACTTATGCAAAACGTCGTTAAGTTGTATTTTATTAATCGGTTTATGAATGAAATCAATTGCACCAAGTTGCGCTACCCGCTCTCGCATTTTTTGTTGAATGTCAGCAGAAATTACCAATACATAAGTCTCTATTTTATTTGCTTTAACTTGCTCAAGTACTTCAATACCATCCACTTCAGGCATGGTTAAATCGAGGCATAGAAGATCAAACTGCCCATGATGCAACTGCTCCAAGGCTTCCTTACCATTTTTTGCCTGTTGAATATCGGCATCTATGCACTCATTTAAACAGCGGACCACTTGTTTACGAGCAACGGTTGAGTCATCACAGACTAAAATAGAAAAACGCACCATAATGACTATTTAATTAAACTCATATAAAACACCTAAACCCACGCTAAAATCAATTTGCTTGCTCAGTCAGCAAAAAGTAAAGAGTATAACCAACATAACTAGCGAGCAGGTTATTTACTGTATCTTTTACTAACGTTATCAATAAAATGCATGAATGCACAATACAAATTAGCAAAATAACTCTACCTAATTTACAAACAAGCTGGCTAACACACTACGCTTTATTGTTAAGTTCATGAGGGAATCCTTTTTTAAGAGCCTAAAATAACAATATAATAAAATATATGTTTATTTTTAATGATTTATTAACTAATGTTTATAAGCGTACATTAACAGCTGAATAACTAAAGGAAATACAAGTCCCTCATGCCGCAAAAAAGTCTCTCAACAAAGTTACTCACACGAGTTTTATCAGTTTATTTTATACTGACTTTTGTGGTGACCTGCGGGCAAATTTTCGCAGAGTACGTCAATACTAAAGATTACATACGCGATGAACTTGGCACATTACAAAAGACCTTTGGTAGAAGTTTAACCAGAGCAATTTGGGAGCTAAATATAAAGCAAACCATCACAACCGCCGAAGGATTACTCGATATACCTATGGTTGAGGGGGTTATTATTCGTGACGATAATGGCGCTATTATTTCTCAATTAGGCCGCGCGCTAAATATTCACAATCTTTACAGTCAGCAACTTGTGCAAGAAGATGTCATGGTAGAGGACACCAAAGCCGGTTTATTTGGCTATACATTCCCACTTATTTTTGAGTTTTCAGGACGAGCAACGCAAGTAGGCGATGTTACTTTATTTTCTAGTCGCGATGTAATTTTTAGTCGCATTATGCTCTCTATCTACTTTTTGATTGGTAATGCCATGATTAAAACAACCTTTTTAATCATCTTATTTTTAATTGCATTTAGAAAGTTACTCACCGAGCCCCTTACTCAATTAACCGAGCAAATTGAATACCTTGAGTTAGAAGAGCTTGATGGTCAACAGGTTAAAATAGTCACCGATGAAAATAACGAGCTTAAAGTAATGGAACGCTCTTTTAACAATCTGATTTCGAAGGTTGTTGAGTATAAAAAAGAGTTAAAACAAACTCAGCATGACCTAATTGAAAGCAATCAAAAACTGGATCAACAAAACTTACAACTTGAACAGGATGTTGCGCGTAAAACATCAAATTTAAGCCAAGCAATGATCGATCTGCAACAACAAAAATATGAACTAGAGCGACAAAAAGCAGTTTTAACAGAAGAAGTCGATTTACGAAAGCAAACCGAACAAGAACTGTTAAGCAAACAAACTCAGCTACAAAGCTCGCTCGATGAATTAAGCTTTGCGCAAGAGCAACTGGTTGGCTCAGAAAAAATGGCGGTATTAGGCGGCTTAGTGGCGGGGATCACTCATGAAATTAATACCCCCATTGGTATCGGCGTTACTGCCACCTCTTTTCTACAAGAGCGATTAACCGAAATAGAAACTGCGTATAAAAATAAATCATTATCGTCTGCGGCGTTAGAAGGCTTTATTAATGATGCAGCACAAAGCGCTCAACTGCTCTCTCACAACTTAGAACGAGCCTCAGATTTAATAACCAGCTTTAAACAAATTGCGGTAGATCAGGCCAGTGAAGCCCTAAGAACAATTAACTTTAAAGACTACATCAACGAAGTTATACGCTCTTTGCACCCACAAATTAAAAAAACATCTCACAGCATTCGCCTACATTGCCCAGATGATTTAATTATTAATTTACCTGCTGGGGTGATCAGCCAAATATTTACTAACTTAATTATGAATTCATTAGTGCATGGCTTTGAAAATATAAATAGTGGTCAAATTACCATAGATGTAAATACCGATGAAAACGACTTAGTTATTAATTATCAAGATAATGGTATCGGTTTAAAACCGGCTCAACTTAAGCGTTTATTTGACCCATTCTTCACCACAAAGCGTGATGAAGGTGGCAGCGGCTTAGGTGCTCACATTATTTTTAACCTCGTAAAACAAACACTCAATGGAAAAATTGAAGTCAGTAGCGAACCTAACCAAGGGTTACATTACCGAATTTCGTTCCCTAAAAATATGTCATCCCCCCTGCCACTTTTTAAACTCGATTAGCCGTTTCTAGAAGCGGCTTTTATTGCTATGATTGCACAAATTTTTTAAATGGATCATTTCCCTATGTGGTTTAGTAACCTTATATGCTATCGCTTTAAACAAGACGTTTCGTACACTCAAGAAGACTTTGACAAGGCATTAGAACAAGATCTATTTCGTCCATGTACTGGCCAAGAGTTGGCAACATTTGGCTGGACAAAAGCATTTGGTAAACATGGTGAAACTTTGTCTCACTTTTCACAAAAAAGCATTTTAGTCTGCGCCAAGCGTGAAGAGAAAGTGTTACCGGCATCTGTAATAAATGAGCTTGTTGCAGAGAAGGTTGATCAGATTGAAGCTGAAGAAAATCGACCAGTAAAGAAAAAAGAAAAAGATGAATTAAAAGAAAACATCTTGCACACGCTACTGCCACAAGCATTTAAAAAGTCGAGCCTACAGTTTGCGTTCATAGACCAGGAAAATGGTTGGGTTGTAGTTAATAGCGCAAGCTTTAATAAAGCGGAAGAGCTTCTGGCGTTACTACGTAAATCATTAGGCACGTTACCGGTTGTTCCTGCGTTTGCTAACTATGATTTAGATGTATTTTTAACTGACTGGCTTACTAACTTTAGTACTCCAGAGGGCTTTGCGATTGGCTCTGATGCTGAGCTTGAAGAAGCGGATGACAGTGGAGCCCAAGTTAAGCTTAAAGGCCATGACTTAGCGTGTGACGAAGTAAAATCGCACCTTGAAAGTGGTAAACGCGTAACTAAGCTTGCCTTGGATTGGCAAGAACGCGTTAAGTTTATGCTACAAAACGATGGTTCAATTAAACGTTTAAGCTATAGCGAAACACTTAAAGAAGAAAATGCCGATATTCCTAAAGAAGATATGGCGGTTAAACTAGACGCTGACTTTATTCTTGCATCTGAGGAAATAAAACTGCTTCTTGAAGAGCTTACTCAAGGCTTAGGTGATGCAGACGATTTAGCATAAAGCTTTATGCTAAATCGTATTACAAATAAAAAAGCACGATACTAATCGTGCTTTTTATTGTTCAAAAATTTAGCTAAACATTTCTTTTACGTCTTCAACCATATGCAAGTATTCCTCACTCTCTAACATTTCTAATGAAGGAAAAATGCCTTTATCAATATAGGTTTGTAGCGCCGCAGATTTATCTGATACTTGTAGGGTTCCCTCAAGGATTGCACCAATGCGAATAAAGTCGATATAACTCACTTCAGTAGAGCGATGATTCACATCTGCCCAGTGCTGTGCAACCTCTACAAACACATCAGGGAATTCCCATGCTTTCATTATTGAGCCACCAATTTTACCGCTTAAACGCTGAATTGCATGCGCTAAAAAACTCGGATTGGCAAACACTTCTGGGTGTCGCTCAGCTTCAGTTAAAATCGGTAATACCCCAATATTATAAACCAATGAAGCTAGTGTAATGGCATCACGGTTAAGCGAAGTGTGAGTATTTCTTTTTAAGTAAAACTCCATCAATGAAATAGAATGCGAGGCCACATGCAGCGTTTTTTGCCACGCCTTGCCCATGTATCCCTTTATTAGCTCATTATTAGATACAAACAGCTGCTCCATTGCCATGGCTGTAGCTATATTTTTTATTTGCCTTAAGCCAATACGTGTCACTGCTTGATGTAAGTTAGACACCTTTACAGCTCGGCCCATAATTGCACTATTTGCGACTTTGATCATCCGCGCCGACAATGCAGGATCATGTGCTATCACATCTGACATTTGCATCAAATTAACATCGGGGTTATCTGCGGCTTGGCGAACCTTAATCACTACCTCAGGTAACGTAGGCAACACCAGTGTGTCGTTGTTAATTCTGTCAACTAAAATAGTGAGTAAGGCATTTTCTGTAGACATAAAATATCCCTTTGCTTAATGACCTACACTTTACAGCAAGTCTTATATTATTAATTATTTCAAAGCTTAGTAGTATTAAACATATACCTAAAATAAAAAGAATTGTAGATAATTATTGATTATTTACCAGCGCCCCCTCATGAGTGCACTCTAACGCCTAATACTTGCTATTTGCTAGTATGTTTTGCTTTAATGCAAACATGCTAAGGCACACTAATACTCATTCAGTACCTTAATTTACAGTATACAAGTTATAAAATAGACTTTTTAAAGGCAATATAATGATCTTAAATAAAATTAGCCAAGCAATACTGCTCTCTGGCATCGTTTTTCTTAGTGCCTGCTCTGAGCAAGCACCGTCTTCAAACAATACGCCGCAAAGCTCAGCGCCAACGGCTTCTCAAGCGCCTTCAGGGCCAACACTCGTTAATATTGACCGTCAACGCTTAGACATATACACAGACTTTAGCTTACAAAGCGATTTGTCACACTTATCTGATAACCAAAAAGCCATGGTTGCCAAGCTTATTGATGCTTCAAAAATTATGGACGATTTATTTTGGAAACAAGCATTTGGTGAAGATAAACAAAGCTTTTTAGCACAATTAGATGATGAAAAAGTACGTCAGTTTGCAGATATAAACTACGGCCCATGGGATCGCTTAAATGGCGATGAAGTATTTTTATCTGGCTATAAAGAAAAGCCGCTTGGGGCAGGTTTTTATCCGGCCGACATCACCAAAGAAGAGCTTAATAACGCTGATGTAAAAGATAAAACAGGGCTTTACTCACTTATTAAACGCGATGAACTAGGTAATTTATACAGCACGCCTTATTCAGAAGAATATGCCGTAGAACTTGCCCAAGCAGCTGAGTTACTTAGAGATGCTAGCAAATTAGCTGACGACAAAGAATTTGCCAACTACCTAAACTTACGAGCTGACGCAATACAAAGCGATGACTTCCAAGCCTCTGACTTTGCTTGGATGGATATGAAAAATAACCCTATCGATGTTGTTATTGGCCCAATTGAAAACTACGAAGACCAATTATTTGGTTACCGTGCCGCCTATGAATCGTATGTACTAATTAAAGATTTAAAATGGAGCGAGCGCCTGGCCAAATTTGCAGCGTTTTTACCTGAGCTGCAAAAAGGCTTACCTGTTGATAGCAAGTACAAGCAAGAAGTACCTGGCTCAGATGCTGACTTAAATGCCTACGATGTTGTTTATTATGCTGGACACTCAAATGCCGGCAGTAAAACCATTGCAATTAACTTACCCAATGATGAGCAAGTGCAGCTAGAAAAAGGCACACGTCGCTTACAGCTTAAAAATGCAATGCGAGCGAAGTTTGATAAAATTTTAGTCCCTATCGCAGAGCAGTTAATTGTGCCAGAGCAACGTAAACACATTACCTTTGATGCATTTTTTGCCAATACCATGTTCCATGAAGTGGCTCACGGTTTAGGGATTAAAAACACCTTAACGGGTAAAGGTACCGTTCGCCAATCACTTCAAGAACACGCTAGTGCTTTAGAAGAAGGTAAAGCCGATATTCTTGGTTTATACATGGTTGAACAGTTACTTAAAAAAGGTGAGATCACTGAAGGGACGTTAGAAGATTACTACACCACCTTTATGGCGGGTATTTTCCGCTCAGTACGTTTCGGTGCCTCAAGTGCACATGGTAAAGCAAACATGATCCGCTTTAACTTTTTTGCTCAAGAAGGTGCTTTTTCCAAAAATGAAGATGGGCTATACAGCATCAACATGGATAAAATGGGTGATGCCATGGCAAAATTATCGCGCCTTATTTTAACTCTACAAGGTGACGGTGATTACGAAAAAGTAGATCAACTCATTGCCACTCATGGCGATATTAAAGCGGAACTTGCTAAAGACTTAGAAAAGTTAAGCAAAGCGAACATCCCTGTAGATGTGACCTTTAAACAAGGTAAAGATGTGCTTGGCCTTGATTAACAAAAGCTAATTAAATAAAAAAGCGTTACATTGTAACGCTTTTTTATTACTTATCAGTATGCTTATTTGTCATTCACCACTTTGCGTACAACCGGCTCAAGGCTTGCCATTCCCCACTGCTTACCGATTTCAATCGCAGACTCTATATCTGTACCTTGCTGATGGGCTGAAATAGCCATTAACGCGCCAACACGGTTGCTACTTGCACAATGAACAACCACCGACTCACCTTTAAGTTGCTCTAAAAGATTGGCTAACTGCTTTGCATTATCAGTGTTTACGTCTTTTGCCCCCGCAATCTCAATTGCGTGGTAGCTCATTCCTAAAGAGTTGACTAACGCGCCTTCATCCCAGTCTTGCTCATCTGCTGCACGTAAATTAATAACATGCTTTACCTTGGCTTGCGATAATTGCTTAAACTGCTCTTTAGTCGGTTGCGCTGCTGAAAAAACCAAGTTGTTATGTGCTGCAAAGTTTTTAATGCTAACGTTATTTACCACATCCGTAGCTACCAGCTGCTCGCTCGCTATTACTGTTGAAACAGCAATGGCTGCTATAAATACACTAGTGCAGAGTTGTTTTATTAATTTCATACTATCTCCTCAAAGTAACCCATTCTGATTTTAAAAATGCGTTTTTAATTGCTCTATCTGCTCATTAGTATAAGGGACACTTGGGAACTTGCCCCATACCGGCGCAGGCCATGCAATATCTGTTTTAAAACGCGCTATATGATGAATATGTAATTGCGGTACCATATTACCAAGCGCGGCCACATTTAACTTATCAGGATTAAACACCTCAATTAATAAATGACTGAGCTTAGCCGACTCCTGTAAATAAGTAATTTGTTGCTGCTCGGTTAAATCTATTATCTCTTTTAAACCCGCTATTCTAGGAACTAATATAAACCATGGGTATTGGCTGTCATTTAGTAGTAATACCTTACAAAGAGGCCAATCGGCCAGTTCAATACAATCTCTTGTCAGCTCTGGGGCTAAGGTAAATGATGTTTCGCGCATGTTAAATCCTTAGGTTATTTTACTTCACACTTTATAGCATTTAGTTGCAGTTGCACACGCTTGTGCTTTACCATCGGGGATAATTTTATGTAAGTAAAGGCAATCCTGTGTTAAAAAAACTAAAACACCTCTCACTGGCAATCCCCCTGATGGCGGGCGCATTAAGCGTTCAAGCAAAGCCGTTAACGCTTGAGCGTATATTTGATGATCCAAGCTTAGCTGGCAAATCTCCGGTGCAACTTAAGTTTTCTCCCGATGGTAGCCGTGTTACCTACTTACAAGGTAAAGCAGATGACTATAACCGCTATGATTTATGGGAATATAATTTAAAAGATAACACCAATCGATTGCTCGTTGATTCAGCGCAATTATTTTCAGGCCCAGAAAACCTGTCAGATGAAGAAAAAGCACGCCGTGAACGCCAGCGTATTTTTGGTAAAGGTATTCTTGAATACAAATGGTCAAAAGATGGTAAAGCGTTATTATTTCCTCTTAATGGCGATCTTTATTACTATGACTTAGATGCTAAAAATAGTAAAAAGCTGACTAACACAGACGCATTTGAAACCGATGCGCGTTTCTCTCCAAAAGGAAATTTCGTATCCTTTATCCGAGAGCAAAACCTATATGCACTAGAGCTGGCTTCAGGTAAAGAAATTCAGTTAAGTAAAGATGGCGGTGGCGTAATTAAAAACGGCATGGCCGAATTTGTGGCGCAAGAAGAAATGAGCCGTATGACCGGTTATTGGTGGGCAAATGATGAATCTAAAATCGCCTTTACTCGCGTTGATGAAAGCCCTGTTCAAGAAGCGATTCGTAACGAAATTTATGCTGATGAAGTAAAACTATTTAACCAGCGTTATCCATTTACTGGCACCAATAATGTTGACATTCAACTTGGGGTGGTAAAACTTAATGATCAAGCAGTTGACTGGATTGACTTAGGCGACGATAAAGATATTTATATTGCCCGCGCTAAGTGGCTAAACGACAGCAGTACGCTCTCTTATCAATGGCAAAACCGCTCGCAACATAGCTTAGAATTACGTTTTTACAACACTAAAACAAAACAGCAAACCGTTGCTTTAACTGAAAAAAGTGATACCTGGATCAACTTGCATTTTGACCTTGAATTTTTAAAAGATAAAAAGCATTTTGTATGGGCCTCAGAGCGCGATGGATTTAAGCACCTTTATTTATATCGTAATAACGGCCAACTTATCCGCCAGATTACCGCAGGTGATTGGGTCGTAGATAGCCTAAAAGGGATAGATGAAAAAAATGGCGTTGTTTACTTTGCTGCACGTAAAGATACCCCGCTAGAGAGCCATTTATACAGTGCGCCTTTATTTAAAAAAGGGGCTATGAAGCGCATTACTGAAAAAGGCCAATACCATAATGTCGTTCTAGCAAAAGATAATAAAACTTTCATTGATAATAGCT
The DNA here is from genome assembly GCF_023161865.1 of Pseudoalteromonas sp. 2CM36K. Classification (NCBI taxonomy): domain Bacteria; kingdom Pseudomonadati; phylum Pseudomonadota; class Gammaproteobacteria; order Alteromonadales; family Pseudoalteromonadaceae; genus Pseudoalteromonas; species Pseudoalteromonas sp. 2CM36K. Next base: position 89,495 of record NZ_JALNTK010000010.1, on the reverse strand, counting down.
CATCGGTTAATAAGCCAAATTCAGCTGCACTGCGCAAAATTAATGGTGAGTTTATTACGTGGCTTGAAGAAAATAAGCTTGATGACTCTCACCCACTTACCCCGTATCTAACTGATTTAGCCCAGCCCGAATACGGCACAATTACCGCTGAAGACGGCCAAATTATGCATTACCGTTTATTTAAACCAGCAAATATGGCAAAGGGTGAAAAGCATCCGGTTATTGTCAACGTTTACGGTGGTCCTCATGCTCAGCGAGTAACCAATAGCTGGCGCAGTAAAAATTTATATTTTCAATACATGGCGCAACAAGGTTATGTAATTTTTCAACTTGATAACCGAGGCTCTTACAATCGCGGTAAGAAGTTTGAAGATGCGATTTATAAGCACTTAGGCGTTGTAGAGGTGGCGGATCAAATCAAAGGCGTTGAGTTTTTACGTACTCTTGATTACGTAGACCCTGCTCGCATAGGTATATACGGCCACAGCTACGGTGGTTATATGGCGCTAATGACCATGTTTAAAGCAGGCGATTACTTCAGCGCGGGTGTATCTGGTGCTCCGGTTACCGACTGGGCTCTATACGACACCCATTATACCGAGCGCTATTTGGGTCACCCTGATACTAATGCCCAAGGCTATATCGACAGTGCGGTGTTCCCATACGCTGAAGGCTTAAAAGGCCCATTAATGATTTACCATGGTATGGCCGATGACAACGTATTATTTACCCATGCCACTAAATTGTTTAAACAGCTGCAAGATAACAATCAACAGTTTGAAATGATGACTTACCCGGGCTCAAAACATAGCCTTCGCGGTAAACAAGTTCAAACTCATTTACATCAAACTATAACAAACTTCTTTAACCGTAATTTTAATACAAAGTAACTAAAACTGGGTTAATTATTCGACTAAAGGCTGATAAAAGTATCAGCCTTTTTTTATGCAGATAAGCTATATTGAAACGTCAACAAACAATAATTAAATTCATTATAAGCACCCGTTAAATAAAAGTTCGGCCTATCCTTTTTATTGTATTTACGCAAACTAGTTAACAAAGAGAGTATTAAAAATACAATATAAGGAAAATAAAACCGTATTAGCCTATATTTTAACTATGCTTATTTAAGAGAAATAATGCTCTAATACGGGAACATGCATATGCCAAACCTCCGTCGTTTTACTATATTTCAACGTTTAGCTATTTTAGTAGGGATTGTAATTTTTGGTTTAATTGTATTGAGTATTTCGAGTTTAAGTAATCAATATAAATCGCTTAAAAATGAGCAATATCTAAAAACAAAAAATGTGGTGGAAACTGCTTATAGCCTCATTACACACTACGCAGCGCTTGAACAAAGTCAAACACTCACTCGTGCACAAGCACAATCTCAAGCGATGGCCTCAATACGCTCATTGCGTTACGATGATACTAACTATTTTTGGATCAACAATTATCAGCCAACCATGGTAATGCACCCAATTAAACCAGCCCTTGAAGGGAAAGATTTAACGAATAATAAAGACCCTGATGGCACCCCTTTATTTGTTGAAATGGTTGATGTTGTTAAAAAATCCGGCGAAGGCTATGTGCCTTACAAGTGGCCAAAACCCGGCAGCGACAAACCCGTAGATAAAATTGCGTATGTAAAAGGCTTTAATCAGTGGCAATGGATCATCGGCTCGGGCGTTTACCTCGATACTATAGACAGTGCCTTTTCGCAGCAACGTACTATTATCGTGATCAATGTAATGATTATGCTCGTCGTTGTCGTACTTTTTAGCTACTTTATTGGTCACAGTATTTTAACGCCGACCCGTTTAGCAGCAGAAATGATGAAAGATATCTCTCAAGGTGAGGGGGATTTAACTCGTACTCTTAACGAAAATGGCAATGATGAAATATCTCAACTGTCGAGATCATTTAATTTATTTGTCTCTAAAATTAGGGAGTCTTTGGTGCTGGTTGCCAAAAGCGCAAACGATGTAAACGAGCATGCCCATGCAGTCGATGATTCTAGCAAAACCAGCCAGTCGTTTATTGAGCTTCAAAACGACAGTAGCAGCCAAGTAGCCGCGGCAATGGAGCAAATGACTCATCAAATTCATGATGTTAGCCGTAATGCCGAAGCTGCTGAGCAAGCCGCAAATGATGCTGCTAGTAATGCATCAACGGGTAAAAATGTAGTGTCGAAAACCATTACCGCCATTGAAACCCTCTCTAGTAATATAGAAACTGTCAGCAAAGTGACCGCCGAACTTGCTCAAGAGAGTAATAATATTGGCTCGGTACTTGATGTTATTAGAAGCATTGCTGAACAAACCAATCTGTTAGCGCTAAACGCAGCTATTGAAGCTGCAAGAGCAGGTGAACATGGAAGAGGCTTTGCAGTTGTAGCCGACGAAGTAAGAACACTTGCCAGCCGGACAGGTAAAAGCACGGATGAAATTCAAGCTATGATAGCTAAGCTGCAAGAAGGGGCTAAAGCTGCAGTTGAAGCGGTAAAATCTAGCCAAGAGATTTCTATTTCTACGGTTGAACAAGCCTCTTCTGCTAATGCATCACTTGATGAAATAGACAGGCTGGTATCGGTGATCACCGATATGAACGGCCAAATTGCTCGCGCCACAGAGCAGCAAACATCAGCCGCAGACGAGGTGAATTTAAGAATTAATGATTTATCACAATCTACAAAGCAATCATTGGGTAACACTAAAGATTTAACTCGCGCTAGCGACAAACTCAAACAAAGCAGTGTTGAGTTATCAAGCGTGGTATCGCGCTTTAAGCTTAGTTAACCTTAACTCCGGATAATAAATATCTTTGACCAATTAAAAAGCCCTGATTTTCAGGGCTTTTTAAGATTATTTATAGAAAATTATAAACAATAGCGGGCAAATAAACTGCTAACTGACGCTGCAGTTGGTTTACCATGTTGCCAGTCGCCGCCTTCAACGCCACTACCAGCAATATCCATATGTACATAAGGAAGTGGTAAAGTAGATTCATTACCATGCTTATCTAATCCACCTACCACAGCTAAAAATGCCATAGGGAATTGATGGCCGCGCGCTGTGACAGCAGAAGCCGCATTATTACTAGAAAGCACATCGTCAGCTAAAGTGCGTGGTTTTATAAAATCATAATCTTCACGGCGTGAACGCGACACTTCAGCACCGTCAGCCCATAAATCACCACAATCGGCCAATTGGCGTGAAATATTAGCACTACGCGCTGGTCCATTCTCAACATATGCGCCATATGGTCCCATCGCGCGCGCAGCATGCCCTGTTAAAGTAGCCACTGTAAACAACGTTGGATTTATTTCGTTTTTAGCTAAATCTTTCATTTCGCTAAGTAAATCACCCATAGCTAAACGCCCTTCGGCATCGGTATTACCAATACGTACTCGCACACCTTCACGGCTAGTAATTATTTCATCAGGGACAAAACAATCTGAACCAATGGAGTTGCGTACAACCGCTAAAAAGGCAATCACTTTAACGCCTTTAGGCTGATAATCTGCTACAGCTTTCATAAATCCAGCAACCGAGGCCGCACCGCCTTTATCGCGGCTCATGCCCGCCATAAAACCACCGACTTTTAAATCTGCACCGCCCGTGTCATAGACTAAACCTTTACCAACAAACATCAGTGTTCGGGTTACTTCACCCTCAGGCACGTATTCAAGTTTAACAACGCGTGGATGATGGCGCTCTACCGCATACGACGCACGAGCAACGGTACTCAGCATGGGGTAATGCTTATCAATGGCAGCTAAATCATCAATCACATCAACGCTCACCGCACTATTTTCAAATAACTCACTACAGTAATCGGCAAAACGTGGGGGGGCCATGCGCTCAGGCTCGGTGCCACATAAATCACGTGCGGCATATTGCCCGGCAGCTAACGCATTGACTGCTTTAATTGTTTGCTCATTGGCATCAATTAAGCCTATTTGAGTAATAGGCTCAATACCTTGACCATGAAATTCACGCGCTTCTAGGGGTTGCCATAATGCTTGGCATGCGCCTAAGTAAGCCACTTCAAGAGCGTGTTGATAACGGCCATCTGTATTTAAAGCGGGTAAATAAATAGCAGGGTTAACACTACCTGATGCTTTTGCCTCATTAATGGCTAATTTGGCTGCATCAAAATAACGACGAACGTCATCATAATCTCTATTTAAAGGGCCTGTTGGCGCTAACACGACACGTTTACCGGCAATCACTAACAAGGTGACTTGGTTGCCGATGCGAGAGTCTACTTGGGCTTGGTCTAAAATTGCATCACGCAGTGGCGTATTTGGTAAATGAGAAAAGTCGTTGCTGATAATAATAAGTGCATCATGCGATGTACAATCTAGGCTTGCACTTACCGGCTTTGCCAGTACTGCTTTTGGATATGCCATAAAAAAGGATCCTGTTAGAAAACGTAGTCCCTATTATTATTTATTTAGCAATTTATAACCAGTGTACTGCGATAACCTGCTTACTTACTGGCAACTTGGAGTTACGCGTTTTACACATCTAAAATACTAAGCTGTAAATTATGCTCTGGTTGGTTTTTAATACCCACGCCAATTCCTAATAAGCGCACCGGTTGTTGTAATCCACGTTGATAGGCTTTGGCGAGTAACTCTTTAAAAATAGCCGTGTTTAATTGATGCGCAGCTTGATCTGCTGAGGTCACTACAAAATTAGCAAATTTAACTTTAACACTTAATTTATTAATTTTATGTTGTAGTTGCTGTTTATTTAATCGAACCACGAGTTCATCTAACAGTTGCGGTAATTGTTCAAGGCATTCATCTAGGCTGTTTTTGTTGTATTCATAAGTATGTTCCACACTCAATGACTTACGTACCCGCTCAGTTGAAACTCGCCCTATATGTTCACCCATGCACTTTTGATATAACGACACACCAAAATTACCCACATGCTGTTGCATCCAATTAGCCCCTTTTTCGCGCACATCTTGCCCCGTGTATAACCCTTTTAAATTAAGCTTTTCTAGAGTTACTTTACCCACTCCTGGAATTTTACCTAATGGCAATTGGGCTAAAAACGAGTCAACCTGCTCAGGCAATACCACAAATTGCCCATTAGGCTTATTTTCATCACTGGCTATTTTGGCAATAAACTTTATTGGGGCAATACCTGCAGATGCAGTCAGTCCTGTGGTATTAAAAATATCGGTACGAATTTGCTCTGCAATTAACGTTGCACTGCCCTTAAAAGCAGTACTGTGGCTCACATCTAAATATGCTTCATCAAGCGAAAGAGGTTCTACTAGGTCAGTATAGCGGTTAAAAATGGCGCGGATCTGTGTTGATACTTGTTTATAAACAGCCATTCTGCCAGGCACAATAACTAAGTCAGGGCAAAGCTGTTTGGCATGATAGTTAGACATAGCAGAGCGCACCCCATACTCTCTGGCAATATAGTTAGCGGTAGAGAGCACTCCACGGCGACTATTTCCGCCAATTGCCAGTGGTACGCTGGCAAGCTTAGGATTGTCGCGCATTTCTACGGCCGCATAAAAGCAGTCCATATCTATATGAATAAACTTTTTCATCACACAATAACAACTGTTTATTTATACAGCCATTATTGTGGAATCACTTTTAATTAGCAAGCATGTTATTGCTTAAAAAGAGCGTTTACTTTTCTTTGGCTTATTAAAACAATACATCCAAAATAAAATTTCTAAAGAAAAGCCTAATAAAATCAAAACAATTGCCCCAGCCTCATTACCCATAGCGTAACAAGTAAACGACGCTATAAAAACGGTGCATGCCAATAACCAATTAATTATATCCTGCATAGTTATCTCCTTGTGTGTTAATAGTTACTATAGCCATGAATTTAAAGAGGTACAATTTTTACTCAAGGGTTTTTATTTAGCACTGTTGTTCTTTTAAGGTTAAGGTTTGTTCAATCTGAGGCAGTTTACTCACGGCGCAAGGTTTATAGCCTAATGGTTTAAATAAAAAAGGCGCAAAGCTTCCATGTTCTGCTTACGTCCCTTATTTACATCCATGAGGGCAATACAGAGTAGCTCCTCCCCTAGTTATAATTCCCTTGAGCTCATCCGACCATATTGCTAATCTAAATGCTTTAAAACTAAGAGCAATAAATACATGGAAACGTTTAAACAACAACACCCTATTCATACCGACATTACTGTAGCATGGGGCGATATGGATGCCCTACAGCATGTTAATAACTGTGTTTATCTTCGTTATTTTGAAATAGCCAGAATCGACTTTTTAAATAAATTAAATTTATTTGATACTATCAATGCTAAAGCCACAGGCCCTGTGATCAGTGAAAATAATATTCGTTATAAGCGTCCCGTTACCTTTCCCGACACATTAAGCGTAGGTATTACCATTAGTGATATTAAATCTGACCGCTTTGTAATGAACTACAGTGTGTTTAGTCATGCGCAAAACGCGATAACAACCACCGGCATGTCAAAAGTGGTGATGTTTGACTTTAAAACAGGCCAAAAAGCCACGATCACTGAGCCATTGTTATCGGCTTTAAAAGCAAACTCTCAAACCGAATAATTAGGATTAGCAATGCAATATAGTCAATTAGGCAGTAGTGGGGTTAGCGTTTCAAGAGTGTGTTTAGGTAGCATGACCTGGGGAGTACAAAACACCCAATATGATGCCGACCAACAGATAGCCTATGCGCTTGAGCAGGGTGTGAACTTTATTGACACAGCAGAAATGTATGCTGTTCCTCCCTCTCCCGATACCTACGGTAAAACAGAAGAAATTATAGGCAATTGGGTAGCACGTAATTCACTAAAACGAAAAGACATTGTTATTGCAACTAAAATTGCCGGTAATGGGCTTTCATGGATCCGTGATGGCGGCAATATTACCCGCCAAGCTGTTATTGATGCGGTTGATCATTCTCTAAAACGCCTACAAACCGACTATATTGATTTATACCAGCTACACTGGCCAAATCGCCGTACCCCTCACTTTGCTAGGCAATGGCCTGGTATGCTTAAATTTACCGAGGTAGATGCAAAACAACACACCGCTGATATGCTTGATATTTTAGAGGGGTTAGATGCGTGTGTTAAAGCAGGAAAAATTAAACATTGTGGGCTTTCTGATGATACGCCTTGGGGAATTAGCCAATTTTTAAATTTATCAAAAGAGCATAACTTGCCAAAAATGGTGTCTATCCAAAACGAGTTTAGCCTAGTACATGCCAAAGATTGGCCTTATTTAATAGAACAATGTGTACATGAAGATATTGCTTATTTACCTTGGTCACCATTGGCCGCAGGGCTATTAACCGGTAAATACCTAAATGGATCGCGCCCTGAAGGCTCTCGCTGGACATTTATGCAGCGTAACGGTATTTTTCGTGATACGCCACAATCACAAAAGGCGACCAAAGAGTATGTTGAACTTGCCCATGCACACGCTATCACCCCAGCTCAATTAGCGCTGGCTTGGTGTAATCAAGTTGATGGAGTGACATCATCTATTATTGGTGCCACTACTATGGCGCAATTAAAGGAAGACATTGATGCGTTTGACCTAACACTGAGCGATGACGTGTTATCAGCGATTGATATCATATTTAGAAATAATCCAATGCCTTACTAATGAAATCAAGCAAAGGGTAAATGTTATTCAATAATGTTGATTCTTTGCTATTTTTTATGTTTATTTTTTAAGCGCCAAGGTATAATTAAATACAGTCATTTAATAAAGAATTATCAGCTTTTTATGGATACAGCTCGTTATTTCTGCCTGCTATTTTTAATATTCTCGAGTAACAGTATTAGCCAATCTAAAAATCAGCTCACTGAAATTTTATGGCTACAAAGCAACACACCGCCTTTTCACCTAAACTCAAAGAATACTCAAATGGGCTTGTGTGACAATTTAACTAAGCAACTAATCAGTAGTATAAAGGATGTAAAACATACTCGATTATTTGTTCCACAAAAACGAATTAATAAATATATCAAAGAAGGCAAAAATGTCTGCTTTCCATGCGTAATCCATAAAAAGAGCACCAACGAAGTCTATACATACTCACGTCCTACCTCTATCTACCCTGAGTTTAGTATTATTACAACTAACCAAAAAGCAGAAACACTTACTAAAGCACATGGTAATCCTATAAATTTAATTAGTTTACTTAGCGATGAACGCTTTACCTATGGACAAGCCGCAGCACGACGTTTTTCACCACACATAAATATGATTATTGAAAACTCTTTGAGCCATCATAACGTGTCCTTAAGCTTAAGTAGTGATAATGAAAGTGGTGTTGTGATCGATAGGTTGAGGCATGGCTTTTTAGACTACTCGCTCGATTACCCTTTTATGGCCAGTTACTTTAACCAGCAACAACACCCTATAAAAATCGTTAGTATACCCATAGCTCAAAATACGCGCTCATTAATCAAAGGAGCTGTAGGCTGTGCAACTAATGCGCCTAATGATTTTGCTAATCAGGCAGTTAAGAAAATTAATGCGGCATTAGAAAGTACCATACTAGAATCAGCGGCTCATCAACTAAGCCAGCGACACTGGCTAAGTGAACATATCGATAATTTTGATAAACAATATTATCAACACATAATTAACTTTGACTCACAGACCAATGATGTTCCAATAAACACTGCTGACCAGAATAAAGAGCAACGTTAAACTCTCGCCCAGTACTAACCATCCCTACGCCAGCAGGCGTGCCAGTCATAATAATGTCGCCTTCTTCGAGGCTCATAAACTGACTAACCTCAGCCAATATTTGTGCAGGTTGGTGCAACATAAGTTGGCTATCACCATGTTGAACCGGCTTGCCATCAATATGTAATTCAAATATAAACGATGTCATCTCTGGCGTTAATTCAATAAACTCACTAAATAAAACTGAACCGTCAAATGCTTTAGCACGCTCCCACGGCAGGCCTTTTTCTTTTAAGCTGCTTTGCAAAGCGCGTTTAGTCAAATCAAGTCCAATGCCCACGCCCACAAGTTGTTTATTTTTAACCGCAAAGCATAACTCTGTTTCGTAGTGCAATGTATCGCCAAGATGAGTAGCGAGTAAGGTATCAGTGATCGCGCTATTAGGCTTATTAAAAACCACCATTTGCTCTGGGTGTTCGTTGTTTAATTCAGCAATATGCGCACTGTAATTACGCCCCACACAGACTATTTTTGAAGGTTGTATGCTCTGCGAAGCCAGCTTTATTTGATTCATTCTATCACCTGTTAATTACACAACGCGTTTAATATTTTGGCATACTCTCAAATTATTAACGCAAAAGCGAATACAGTTTTATCATGCTTTTATGACTACTACTGAGCGAAATATAAGACTGAAATAAAAAGTAGACGTGTATAATTTGGTAGGTTTTTGTATACCCGTTTTTAAAGCAATAAGCAGGTACATTTAGTACCTGCTTATTGATAAATTATTAATAGGTTATTGACTACTTACAAGTAACACTACTTTGATCGGCAGCATTTGCTGTAATAGCCAGCATAGCAATAGATACATGCCAATCACCTTGCGAGCTTAACTGCCAAGGGGTGAACACTTGTGCTAAATCAACACCTTGCTCTGCAAAACAACTTAAGTTGATGTTTAATGTTTGCCATTGACCTGATTGCTCAAGGTTATCAGTAATATCAAACTTAAACTGACAACTCTCACCACACCCCATACCAACCCATAACGGACTAGCCGCGGCTTTATCTACTTTAATTTGCATTTGCAGTTGCCCATTACTCTCAACGTATGAGCGTAAGTCAGATGGGAATGCCGCGGCTAAATTAACCCCAGCCATTGCTTGGCCATTAAAACGAATAGCGCGCGCATCTTCTTGCACCTCTTTATCAAATGTTTGGATGCTCACCGCACCTAATGACTCGCGACTGCTCGCCACCATTTTTTGTTGCTCACCACTTTTTAAAACCAGTGACCACGGTGCTTTAATTGCACGCTCAAACAATACTAAATCATCCAGTTTTTCAGTCTGTTGAGTTTGCTCCACCAAGTCATCTTTTAAGACATTACTATCGTTGTAAGTTAAACCAAAACCATAAGGAAGTAATGGGCTGTAAGCTTCGTCGTTACGGTTTTCATTATCGATTGGGTTATTCGGCCATGAAAAAGATAGCTTGCCTTTAAAGTCATGATTAATAGAGCCGTCTGCATTTTTAAACAAGACATCGCTAATAGCATCGCCTTCACTACCTGGAAGCCAAATAGCAACGAACGCATCACTGGCGTTAAGCTCAGCATTAACCCACATAGGGCGACCGCTTATAAATAATGAAACAACAGGGATTCCCGCATCTTTAAACTTACGTAGTAACGCTAAGTCGCTTTTATTACCGCGCTGGTATTCGAGGTTATCAACATCACCATTACCTTCTGCGTATGGTTGCTCACCAAACACCACAATGGCAACATCAGGGCGTGCAGTATATTCCCCTTCAACGCTCAGCGCTGCACTGCCCCCAGCTTGCTCTACAGTATCTTTAATACCTGCATAAATAGAGCTGCCACCGGGAAAATCACTGTTTTTATTACCTGTACCTTGCCACGTAACGCTCCAACCACCCGACTGCATACCTATGTTATCAGCCCCTATGCCTGCGACTAATACGTTGGTTTTAGGTGATAATGGCAGTAACTGCTGCTTATTTTTAAGTAATACTAAAGACTCGCGTACAGCCTGTTTAGCCACTGCACGGTGATCGCTACTACCAATAATTTCAGTTTTTCCAGACAGGGGGCGCTTCGCAGGGCTTGGTTTATCAAATAACCCTGCACGCATTTTAACGCGTAAAATACGCGTTACTGCATCATTAATTCTACTGAGTGGGATTTCACCGCTATTAGCTTGGTTAACCAAGTTGCTAAATAATGGTTTCCACTCATCCGGTGCCATGTATACGTCTAAGCCCGCATTAGCCGCTTGAGCACAGTTACTATTAGAACAGCCTTTAACCTGCCCGTGGCCATTCCAGTCACCGACAACAAAGCCATCAAAACCCATTTTATCTTTAAGCACATCGGTCAGTAAATATTTACTGCCGTGAATTTTTTCACCATGCCAGCTATTAAACGAGGCCATTACCGTTTGTGCACCTGCACCCAAACCACCAACATAACCTTGAGCATGAAGCGCAAATAATTCTTCTTCAGAGGCGATATTATTTCCTTGATCATCGCCATTCACAGTACCGCCATCACCTAAAAAATGCTTAACCGTACTGACTACACGCGTATCTGACAAAAAGTCTTCATCAACAGCCCCTTGTAAGCCTTTAACAATTGAGGCTGAATACGCTTCTACTATTTCAGGGTCTTCAGAGTAGCCCTCGTAAGTGCGACCCCAACGATCATCTCGCACTACGGCAACCGTAGGTGCAAATACCCAGTCAATACCGGTAACCATAACTTCACGCGCCGTTGCTGCGGCAATTTTTTCAATAAGTTCAGGGTTGTTCGCCGCCCCTAAACCAATATTATGCGGAAACAAAGTCGCACCAATCACATTGTTGTGTCCATGTACCGCATCGGTGCCCCACATTGTAGGAATCGTGCTGCCATCGAGGGAATCATCAATAGACGCTTGATACATCTTTTCAGCTAAATCAACCCAGTCTTCGGGGGTTGCATGTTTATTGTTATTTGGAAACGAGCCACCGCCGTTTAAATAGGAGCCAAAGCCATATTTACGCATATCTTCAACCGTAATGTGACGAATTTCAGGTTGGATCATTTGCGCTATTTTTTGCTCTAGTGTCATGGTCTTTAGCATATCTGCGATTTTTTGCTCCATTTGAGCATCGCTTTTAATACCGGTTTCTATTGTTGGCCAAATTTCTTTTTGATTTGTCGCATCGCTAGCACTGTTAGAGGGTTGCGAACAACCGCTGCTGGTTATTGCTGCTAGCATCAGTGCAGTGACTGAAAAAGTTCGTTTAATAATCATAGCATTCACCTAAAACTTAAAGACGAGTTGACGTTGTTTTTTTTGCACCAAACAGCGCAAAGTAAGTAATATATAAATAGCAGCCAATAGGCAGTATAAGCGCTAACTGCACACCGATATTGTCAGCCAGCATACCTTGTAGTAATGGAATAATAGCTCCACCTACAATCGCTAAGCATAAAATACCCGACCCCTGTGAGGTGTATTTACCCAAGCCTTGAAGCGCTAAACTAAAAATAGTAGGGAACATAATAGAGTTACACAGACCAACCAATAAAATAGCCCACATAGCAAGTGAACCTTGACCTGTCATTGCAATTAACACTAACACACCGGCCAAAATACCATGACAAGCTAACACCTTGGCTGCATTTAATTTTTGCATAATCGCAGCGCCAGCAAATCGCCCTATCATTGCACCTGCAAAATAATAGCTAATATAATGTGCAGCTTGTTGCTCTGGTAAACCTGCAATATGGTCAAGGGTTAAAAAGCCGACTAAAAAGCTACCAATCGCAACTTCAGCACCAACATAAACAAAAATACCAATAGCGCCCAAAATAAGATGGCGATATTTCCAAACACTGCCTAAGTCAACAAACTCAGTGTCACCTTGATTTTCAGCTTCACTATCAATCGCTTTACCGAGTTTAGGTAACTTCAAAAAAGCAAAAATAATAGCCAGTGTTAGTAAACTTGCACTGAGCATTAAGTAAGGGAACTTAACTTGTTCGGCTGTAGCTTGACTAATTTCAGACAAAATCAACCAACTACCAAATAATGGCGCAACCGTTGTTCCTAAAGAGTTAAAAGCTTGGGTCATACTTAAACGCGAAGACGCTGTTTTTGCAGGCCCTAATACGCTTACATAAGGGTTAGCAGAGACTTGTAAAATAGTGATCCCTGAAGCAAGCACAAATAAAGCAAGTAAAAATAGTTCGTAAACATGTGCCTCTGCAGCGGGGTAGAATAATGCACACCCTATCGAAGCAACAACCAAACCAACAACAATACCAAATTGGTAACCTATTTTACTAACGAGTTTTCCTGCAGGAATTGACATAACAAAGTAGGCACCAAAAAAACAAAATTGTACCAACATTGCTTGGGTGTAATTAAGGGAGAACATTCCCTTTAAATACGGAATTAAAATATCGTTCAGGCAGGTAAGAAAACCCCACATAAAAAACAAGGTCGTAAGCGATGTTAACGCAAAGGTGTGTGTAGACCTTGGTTTTTGGCTGTTTTCTGCTGCCGGTAGTGGCTGTGTGATATGTGCCATAGTATAATCTCTAATTATTTATAATTATCAGATTGTTACCTCTATTTAATTGCGTTTAGTAAAACTTAAAATGCAGATAATAGTTGCAACACCAAATGTAAGCGCTTACATTTATAGCATACAGAGAAAATTTATCAATTTATTTACAAATAATATTGTAAGCGCTTACATTGCTGTATTATACAATTTCTATTGCTTAGCTAATTACGGTAAAGCGCATTATTATTGCAAGCTTAAGGACGTATCTCATTGTGTTTAAAACAATTTATTTGCCAGGCACGTCAGCCCTTTTAAAATCGCCGTTTATTTTTGGTGTTGCCACGGCCTCTTTTCAAATAGAGGGAAGCCACAACACGCGATTGCCATGTATTTGGGATACTTTTTGTAGCAAACCAAACACCATTGCAGATAACAGTAACGGCAATCACGCCTGTGAGCATGTAAAATATTGGCAACAAGACGTTCAAATGATTGCCGATTTAGCCGTTGATGCCTATCGACTTTCTATTTCTTGGCCCCGCGTTTTACACCAAGATGGAAGTTTAAATATTCAGGGCATGGCGTTCTATAAGTCATTACTACAGGCTCTTAAAGCACGCAATATTAAAACTTTTGTCACTTTATATCACTGGGATTTGCCACAACATTTAGAGGACAACGGTGGTTGGCTAAATCGCGATACCGCGTATCAATTTGCTCATTACGCTCATATAGTAACTCAGCAACTAGAGGGCTTAGTGGATTCTTATGCGACCTTAAACGAACCGTTTTGTAGTGCCTACCTAGGCTATGAAATAGGGGTACATGCACCAGGCATAAAAAGTCAAAAAGCAGGACGCCAAGCGGCGCACCATTTACTACTAGCCCATGGACTTGCGATGCAAGTGATACGCAAAAACTGCCCTAAGATAGAGGCCGGTATTGTGCTTAATTTTAGCCCTGCCTATCCATTTACTCCTGACGATGAACGCGCTGCTAAATTAGCTGATGACTATCATAACCAATGGTATATTCAGGCAGTGCTGGAAGGCCGCTACCCTGAAGTGATTAAGGAGCTTGCAAATGATGCAAAACCTGATGTTGCAAATGGCGACATGGCAATTATTAGCCAAAAAATCGATTTTTTAGGGGTTAATTACTATACTCGTATCCATTACAAAAATACGCCAGATCATTGGTTTAGCGAAGCTCCTTTAGATAATATTACCACCACTGATATGGGCTGGGAAATATACCCACAGGGATTGTGTGAACTCCTACTTTCATTAAATGATCGTTACACGCTACCCAAAGTATATATAACTGAGAACGGTGCAGCGATGGCCGATGTATTAATAGATGGAAAAGTAGATGACATACATCGTATCAATTACTACCATACACACCTTTATGCCGTTCATAATGCCGTTGAGCAAGGCGTTAATGTGCAAGGCTACTTTGCATGGAGTTTAATGGATAATTTTGAATGGGCCTATGGCTATGAAAAACGCTTTGGGCTAGTCTATGTTGATTACCAAACTCAACAACGCACCTTAAAACAAAGCGCAATTGCGTATCGTGATTTTCTTAAACAGCGCCAAAAATAATAATGAGTGGCTTTTATGCTAAGTAAAAAAGAAAAAATAGCTTATGGCCTAGGTGACACGGCCAGTAATATTATTTTTCAAACCGTAATGCTATTTTTAACCTTTTTTTACACCGACATTTTTGGTATTTCGCCTGCTGTTGTTGGTACCCTTTTTTTAGTCGTCAGAGTCATTGATGCAGTTACAGACCCAATAATGGGCGCCCTGACCGATGCCACTCATACAAAATACGGTAGCTACCGACCTTACCTACTTTGGCTTGCCATCCCCTTTGCTGTTATAAGCGTGATTACCTTTACTACCCCCGCGATGGATGACGGCAACAAAATTATTTACGCGTTCGTTACCTACACCTTGCTAATGTTGGTTTATACCGCAATTAACATTCCTTATTCGGCACTTGGCGGCGTACTCAGTAGCAATCCTAACGAACGGGTTTCTATTCAATCATATCGATTTGTGTTTGGCATGCTGGGGGGGTTATTGGTTACGAGCTGCACTTTACCTTTAGTAAAGTGGTTTGGGGAGGGTAATAACGAGTTGGGCTATCAACTCACCATGCTGGTTATGAGTTGCCTTGGTGTAGTGTTATTTCTAATTTGTTTTCGTTACACCAAAGAGCGGGTGATCAATCCACCACATAAATTATCTTTAAAAACACAACTTCACGTTTTATGGCAAAATCAGCCGTTTAAAATATTGTGTATGGCAGCACTGATATTATTGACCAGTATGGTGCTGCGCACGACATTAGCTATTTACTATGTAAAGTATGTTCTTGGAAAAGAAGATTTAATCACCGAATTTGTAACTTTAGGTATGGTCGGTAATATTATAGGCTGTGCGTGTGCGCAACCTTTAAGTAAACGCTTAGATAAAAAAACGGCTTATATTTATCTGCAATATATTTCTGCCATATTGAGCTGTTTTGCTTTTTTTGTCCCTAATGAGCAAGTTTTACTCGCCTTTTTAATGTATTTTTTATGGTGCTTTTCACTCAAATGGCGACACCTTTATTGTGGGCAAAAATGGCAGATGCTATTGACTACGGAGTTTGGCAAAATGGTCAACGACTCACAGGTTTGGTTTATGCAAGCGTGGTATTTTTTATCAAATTGGGGCTCGCATTAGGCGGCGCTATAGCGGGTTGGTTACTTGCGTATTATCAGTATCAAGCCAATGTAGAATTAAGCGAAGCAACTAAAAGCGGTATTTTAACCTCATTTACACTCTACCCTGCTATTGGCAGTATACTTGTAGCTTTAATAATGACTAAATACAACTTAGATAACAAAACCATAAAAAAAATCACCGCCGATTTAACACAAAAAAGTAATTTGTAACAAGGAATAGTATGGCCACCATTTATGAGGTGTCAAAGCTTGCAGGGGTATCACTTGCCACTGTTTCAAGAGTAATGAACAACAATGCAAACGTAAGTGATGCAACCAGAAAAAAAGTGACTTTAGCGATGGAAGAATTAGGCTACCGCCCAAATTCTATTGCGCAATCACTGGCCTCTAATTGCTCTAATAGTGCTGGCTTATTGGTTTCTGAGTTAAAAGGTCCTTTTTATGGCCCTATGATGAGCGGCATAGAAAACACCCTCAGAAAACAAGGTAAACACGTTATTATTACCGCAGGGCACAGTGACGCAGAGCGAGAACAACAAGGCATAGAGTTTTTAATTAGCCGTAATTGTGATGCACTTATTTTGCATGTTGAAGCGGTTAGCGATGAATATTTAATAAAGCTGAGCAAAGGTAAAACGCCGTTTGTTTTACTTAATCGCCATATTCCTGAGCTCGCCGATCGCTGTATTATTCTTGATAATGTTAAAGGGGGCTATTTAGCGACTAAATACATTCTTGAGTCTGGTCACAAAAACATTGCTTACATTAGCGGCCCTTTATGGAAAAAAGACGCTCAAGAGCGTTTAAACGGACATAAACAAGCACTTGCTGAACATGCCATTGAGTTTGATGAAAACAGTTTGTATGAAGGTGACTTTATAGAAGATAGCGGCTACGAAGGATTTTCTGCTCTTTATAAAAATAACCCCGCCATTACTGCCTTAGTGTGCGCCAATGACGAAATGGCAACGGGTGCAATGGTCAGTGCCAGAGAGCATGGCATTGAACTACCCGCACAACTTTCAATAATAGGCTACGATAACGTGTTCTTTACCCGCCATGTATACCCCCCTTTAAGCACTATTAATTACCCAATAGATGAAATGGGTAAAGTAGCTGCACAGTGGGTACTGAGCCATGTATATCAAAAAAGCGTACAGCCTATTCAAACTTTATTTCAGCCCGAATTAGTCATACGCCAATCGGTCGTTAATATTAATTAACTAACTAATTATTATATAAATTGGCAAATAGTGGCGTTAAACAAGTTTACTTAATAGCGCCAAGTTTATTGGTTTAAGCAAAACTTGCTCTATTTCTAGCTGCCTAATGTGTACGGCATCAGGCTCCATTCCACTAATAATAACTCGTTGAATATCGGGATAGTGTTCTTTAATAAACCCAGCAAGCTCTAAACCTGAACCATCGGGTAAATGCATATCGAGTAATACTTTGTCGTAATTACTGTCTTGTTTAAGCGCTGTACAACACGCCTCTATATTAGTTGCAATAGTGGTTTCTACATCCAAGCTTTCTAATAAAAGCTGAGTTATTTGTGCGGCATCAGCATCGTCTTCCACTAATAAAAAACGCTTTATATTAGTATTATGTTTTGGCGTTGGTTGTATCGATGAAACACGTTGTGTTTTTTTCCCCAGCGCTGACTCTAAGCATTGGTAAAGTAAGTTGGAATCCACAGGTTTAGCAATCATATCATCAAACCCTAGCGCGGTTAGTTCGTTATGAATACCTTTCATGGTGGCCGCGGTTAAAGCAATAATCGCCCCTTTAAACCCTAACTTTCTAAGTTCAATGGCAGCTTCTTTCCCACCCATCACCGGCATATGAATATCTAAAAATATAATATCGTAAGCGGCGCGCCCCTCTGCGAGTTGCTTTTTAACCTTATCAAGCGCTTGTTTGCCATTATCAGCATAATCTACTTCAGCACCCGCTGAGCCAATTAAATGGCCAACTAACACACGTAAATCGCGTAAGTCATCCACCACCAACACTTTACCACTTACTTCGCATGGCGCTACTTTTTGCTGCATGTTGGGGGTTAAATCAAGTTTTAATAAATTGCGCTCTACCTGTCTGATATCACCAGGGTATAAGGAAATGGTAAACGTTGAGCCCTCACCTACATAAGAATCTAATGAAATAGTACCCTGCATACGACTAAGTAGCTCAGAACAAATAGCTAATCCCAAGCCCGCACCACCTACTGAGCGCGACTCTACATCTGCAATTTGCTCAAAAGGCTTAAAGATGAGTGCTTGTTTTTCTGGAGCAATACCCAAGCCTGAATCTTTAATGCTAAAAAAGAGCATTTCACGATCAGCCACCGTCTCTGTCCATGCGTTAACGATAATTTCGCCTTGCTCGGTAAATTTTATCGCATTATTGATCAGGTTAATGAGAATTTGTCGAACCCGAGTAGCATCTACACGAATAACTAATGGCAAAGGCTCCAGTGATTCAAATTTTAATGATAAACCTTTATCAAGGGCTGATACACGCATTAGCGTAAACACGTCGGCCATTAGGCTATCAAGATTAACATCCCCCAAGCTTAGCTCAAGCTTATCGACTGCAATTTTAGATAAATCTAAAACATCATTCAGTAAGCTCAATAAGTGCTTGCCATTACGATAAATAACACCCAACTCATTTTCAGCTTGCTTGCTAAAATCACTGAGCATAAGTAGTTCGGTATAGCCTAAAATAGACGACAAGGGAGTTCGCAGTTCGTGGCTTAAATGCGCTAAAAAGCGGTCTTTTGAGCGGTTTTCAGCCTCCGCTTTTAAACGTTCAACTCGCTCATCTTCTACATCGCGGCGCGCTAAAGCATAACGAATAGAACGGGCAAACCGGCTACCACTCATTTCACTTTTAACTAAGTAATCAACCGCACCAGCATCAAGCGCAGCCGAATCTAGCGCATCGTTAGATTGCCCCGTTAACATGATAATAGGCCCACAAAAGCCATTCTTAATCGCTTGCTTTAAAACACTTAAGCCATCTGAGGTACCTAAGCGATAGTCAAGCAGGCAAATATCATGCTCATTTTTACTTAGTACATGTATTGCCTGCTCAGGAGAGCTTATCCACTCTATGTTAAACACATGGGAACTGAGCTGCTCTAAATAGTCACGAGTAAGAATATAATCATCTTCATCATCTTCAACCAATAGCAGTTTCGTTGCCTTTGCTAACATAGCGTCTCCTATTTTAATTATATGCTTAATCGTTAAACGTGCTTGGTAGCTCTACAAATTCAACCCAGTATTTACCTAACGTTTTCATCAACTCAACTAAACCATCAAAAGTTACTGGCTTGGTAATATATGACGCCGCACCTAAATCGTAACCTTTAACCATATCCTCTTCTTGCTTTGAAGTAGTTAAAATAACAACGGGAATACCTTTTAAATTAGGGTTGGCTTTAATCGCTTGAAGTGCTTCACGTCCATCCATTCTCGGCATGTTTAAGTCGAGTAAAATCAAGCCAGGTCTTGGTGACAGGGTTTTATCTTCAAACTTGCCTGTACGCTCTAAATACTCTAAAAGCTCTACACCGTCTTCAACAAAGTGTAATTCATTTAAAACGCGACTTTCAGCGAGAGCATCTTGGGTTAATAAACGATCATCTTCATCATCGTCTGCCATTAAAATGGTAATGGGTTTTACGTTTGTTAATGGCATATTATGCCTCTCCTTGTAATGTGAATAACTCTGCATCCACAGGTAGTTTAATAATGAAGGTTGCGCCTTCGTTAGGGGTGCTTATTGCTGTAATAGTTCCTCCATGTCGCTCTACAATTCTGCGACATACAGATAATCCAACGCCGGTTCCTTTATATTGAGAACGCCCATGTAAACGCTGAAATGGCACAAATATTTTATCTGCATACTCAGCTGAAAAGCCGATACCATTATCTTTTACAGTAATAACATGCCAACTTACTTTACTATTATGGTCTTCACTAAACTCGCTAATTCGTTCAAAGCTAATATCAATAACAGGGTTTACGTTGGGCGCTCTAAACTTAACAGCATTTGAAATTAAGTTTAAAAACAGCTGATGCATTTGACTCGGATCAGCCTGAATGATTGGCATATCAACCGTTATCACTTGCGCATTAGACTCGTTAATGGCTATTTCTAAATCGCTTAAAACATCATTAAGTATGCTATTTAGATTGGTGTCGGTAAAATCTTTACCTCGAGTTGTTACTCGAGAGAACTCTAATAAATCATTAATTAAATTAGACATGCGCTGCGCAGCATTTTTCATTCGAGCAATGTAGTCAGTTCCTTTTTCACCTAACTCGTCTTTAAACATGCTTTCAAGACGATCGCTAAATGCTTGAATTTTTCTCAGCGGCTCTTGCAAGTCATGACTGGCAACAAAAGCAAACTCTTCTAACTCACGGTTACTGCGACTTAACTCATCAGAATATAACGTAAGTTCTTGGGTACGTTCGGTCACTTTACTGGCTAAGGTTTCGTTTTGCATTTCGAGCTCAGCTCGATATACCGCCGCATTTTTTAAGTTAAGCCGCGCAAGTAAAAACATACCACCAATAAGTAAAGCACTCGTGATGGCTGTAATTGCAAAAGTGATTTTTGCCTCGTTTTTTATTTGCGCTAATTTAGAAAAGTGACTGACTTTAAATAACAGCTCTCGATCTTGAATATCATTAACAAGTACACGAATCTCTCGGTATAGGTCACGCCCTTTATGAGAGTTGAGTATGAGCATTGCACGTTCTTCTTTGTCATTTAATGCTAATTGAACTGTGCTTTTAAGCTCAGCAATTTTACTATCAACTAATAAAATTAACGTTGCAATACGCTCAGCTTGCCCCTCAATTTCAGAGTTTAAAGAGCGAACATAATCGGTTTGCGATTCAATTTGTGCAACCGCATCGTAATATGGAACTAAGTAATCATCGTCCTGCGTTAATAAATACCCGCGCTGCCCTGATTCAGCCTGCACTACAGAGAGATGCATTTGCTCAATGGCTGTACTTAGCATATTAGTATTATCTAAACTTTGCTGAGTACGCGTTAAGCCTTGTATGGTATTAACCGCTAAAAATGCATTACCTACAATAATGCATAGTATTATGGAGATAAATAACGCCCATATAACATTTGCTTTGCCTTGCTGTTTGCGTTTAATCATTTATCGTCCTGGTTTTTATTATTTTGAGTCTGAAATAAGCTGTAAACTGTCACTACATGCTTGGCAATTAACAATTATTTTATCGAGTGCCTCGAGTGCTTTTTCGACGGGCATATCGTTTTCAAGTACTAGCTTGATAAGCTCAGCATTCATTGAAATACGATTTAACGGTGCTCGCGCATCATGTACTAGTTCGTTTAAAGGCTTTATTTGTTTAGTTAATGCCATACTATCCTCATGTTATTTTATTTATATTCGCCAATGCCACCATATGCGTTAAGGCGGTTATAAAGCGTTTTAGTACTTATACCTAACATTTGTGCAGCCAATGTTTTATTACCTTGTACTTTATCGAGTGTTGCATGAATAAGCTCTTTTTCAACTTCTTCAATGGTTTGTCCTGCAGAAACCTGATTTTCCTGAGCTTGATTATTTACTCGTGAAAAAGGTGACTCTAGGTTATTTGGCAGTGCCACATCGCTTGTTTGTGGATCGCTCATAATAAAAGCGCGGTGAATAGCGTGACGAAGTTCGCGTACATTACCTGGCCAGTCGTACGTTTGCAGCTCTTTAAGTTGCTCGTTCGTCCAGCTAAAAGCAGTGCCATTTTCGTCATTTAACTGCTCTAAAAAAACTTTTGCCAGTAATGGAATATCGTCTTTTCGTTCACGTAATGGCGGTATATCAATAGGAAATACGGCAAGCCTAAAGTAAATATCTTCACGTAAAATATTATTTTGGGCTAAATCGATTAAAGAACGGTTGGTCGCAGAAATAACGCGGCAGTTAGTTGGAATTTCTCGGTTGCCACCTACCCTTGTTACTTTTTTTGTTTCTAATACGCGCAATAAATTAGGCTGCATGCCAATGGGCATTTCAGTGACTTCATCTAAAAATAAGGTGCCATTATTTGCCTGTTCAAACACGCCCTCTTTGCGGGCTATCGCCCCTGTAAAGGCACCTTTTTCATGACCAAATAATTCACTGCCAATAAGCTCTTTTGAAAGGGCGCCACAGTTGCTAGCAATTAAAGGTCCTTCGCATTGACTGGCATTATGAATCGCTTGTGCAACCACTTCTTTACCGGCACCACTTTCACCTACTAACATTACGTTAGCCTGTGTTTTAGCAACACGTTCTATCATAGTATAGAGCTTTTGCATTGCCTCAGATTCACCAATTAAGGTATCAAAATGATGGGTGATAGCGTTTTTCTTAGCTTTTTTAACAGTTTTTTTAGGACCATTTAAAACCAGTTCTAAATCTTCTCGCTGCAGCGGCTTTAATAAATGCGTTACATTGGGCTCACACATATCGGCTAAAATCCCCTTAACCGATGGGTGCCCTGAAATAAGCGTGACTTTAGGAGATTGACCAATCATTTTCAAATGATCTAATAAGTGCAAACCGCTACCATCGGGTAACATGAAATCTAGTAATACATGATCAAAGGAATTATTCTCAAACCACTGATGCGCTTCTTCTAAACTGGTTGCAGTTTGAATATTATGCCCAAGAAACTCAACAATGTGACAAATAACATCACTAAATTCGATGTCGTCATCAACTAAAAGTATATTTAACATGATTAATCCCTATGCTTTTTTATTATTCTACTCACCCCTTTCAACAAATGAAAGATATACAGAGCATGGTCAAAACAATGACATTTTATTTTTTTATAATTCGCTATTATAACTAAAGATATATGTATAAGCGCTGAAATTAACAAGCTTTGCAGCTAATTACTTTTTAACAATGAAGTAATTAATATAACCAGCTGATATAATTTACCTTTATTGCTGGAGTCGTTATGCGCTTATTAAAAACCACTATTCACCCCACTATTAATATTACTCATGGTTGTCAGTTTACTCGCCCTACTGCTCGCGCAATTGTATTTAAACAACAGCATATTTTATTAATGTACACTCAGCGCTATGACGATTTCAGTTTACCCGGTGGTGGCATAGACTCAAATGAAAGCATTGAACAAGGACTTATCAGAGAGCTTAATGAAGAAACTGGCGCGCAAAATATAAAAATTTGCAGTGAGTTTGGCCTCTATGAAGAATATCGTCCTTGGTACAAAGATGACTTTGATATTATTCATATAAAGTCATACTGTTATGTATGCGAAATTAACGAACAACTCGGCCAAGCACAGCTTGAGCACTATGAGCAACAAAATGGTATGCAAGCTAAATGGGTAAATATTTTTGAGGCGATAGCTCACAACGAACGCACATTAGCTAATAGCGATAAACAAGGATTGTCGATTATTCGAGAAACCTTTTTATTAAAAGAAATTGCCAAACAGTTCTTTTAATAAGTTTACATTGCTGCATTTTACGTTCCTATTTGAGGTTCAGCAAGACTTTTTTTTACTAATATAAAATCGATATAAACCAAATAAGTTACTACTTAAAAATAGGCTTTCCATAATTATTGCCACAGGGGAGCCTGCAAAAATATTATGCGTTATCCAAAAAGAGGTTCCCACCACCATACATAACCTCAAGTGCAAGTCTCTATTTTGAAATGAAGCAATGGTTTGTATTAATGTCGCCACCAGCGCAAAACCACTAAACCAATCTTGCCATGTTAAATAAACGGCTAAACAACTCACTGCCATAAATCCAAACATGACCCAAGTATGCTTAAAGTATATGCAGTAAAAATAACGTAACGCGGCAATAAGCATTAAGCAGGCGGCACTGTTATAACCCAAAATAAAAAAGTGGACTGAGGTTAATAACACAGAGGTAAATAAACAACATAAAATAATGCGTCGGGACTTAAACTGAAATGAAGCTAAGTCGAGTAAAGTCGCGACGGCAACCAATGATTGGGCAATTAAAAACATAACACTCCAAGGCACTTAAAGCATAAAAATGAGGAGTGTATAGTGCTTTATATAAACAGCACTTAACTTAAGTTAAGTCGCTTACGAATTCGTGATAACGAAATGGCCGAAATACCTATATACATAGCCACTTGGCTTAAGCTTAACTGCGCCAACCAATGCGGTTTATGTTTAAGCAAGTAACAGTATCGCTGTTCGGGGCTGTTGAGTAATAAAAATGCTTCTTTGGCTTCTTTAAATATTAGTTGCTGCGCAATGAGCTGCTGCTTAATGAGTTGGTACTGTGCTTGCTCAAATAGTGTTAGCGGTACTTTAATTACACTTGCCTCATTAATTACTTTTAATTGATAAAAAGCGGGGCTTGAGGTCATCCAATTGGCAAACAGCAATGCAAACTCATTTTTAAAATAAAACTCTTTGCATTTTTGCCCGCCATCAATATCATCATGAATAGCACCTAAAACCCCCTCCATAATTAAATAGCCATAACGCTGTACATCGCCTTGGGGCAATAACACGGTATTGCGCGCGACAAGCTGTTGAGGGTAAATACCTGCCAATTGTGATTTAAGCTTATTTATAAGCACTTCGTAACTATCGCCAAGCGATAAAAGTGGGTTGTCAGACATTAAACATTACCATTTTTCCATTAAAATATGCGTAATATCCGCAGCTGATACCCCCACCCGAGGCACATACTTCTGACCACACCATAAAGGCGAAAAATCACTTTGGCCTGCTTTTTCAGCGCATGTTCTTAATGCTGTTATTGCGCTACTAGCGTGAGGAAACGAAGGCATGCCCTCAGGCATAGTACCTAACTCGAGCATGACGCGGTTTTGAATACCCCGCGCGGCTCGACCAGAGAACAAAGTAGTAAGCGCGGTGCTATCTTGAGCCTGCTCTAAAATAGCTTGCTGATGTAAAGCAGATGTTTTTGCTTCTTTACATAATAAATAAGCGCTACCAACTTGAACTCCACTTACCCCCAGCGCTTTCATATGCTTTACATCATCTGGCATTGCAATACCTCCTGCAGCAATAATCGGTAATGATAAATGCTCAACACAACGCTTAACTAACTGCTCAGTGGTTTGTTGCAAGCTTAAATCCATTGATAAAAAATGCCCTCGATGCCCACCAGCTTCTAAACCTTGAGCAATAACAGCATCAGCGCCATTTTCACTGAGCCAAATAGCTTCATCTAAAGTGGTCGCCGTTGAAATTACTTTAGCGCCCCAGTTTTTTATTTGCGCCACAATAGCGTGCTCAGGTAAACCAAAATGAAAACTCACAACTGCAGGTTTATAGGGAGCAATAATATCTACAACGGCTTGGTTTATAGGCTGACGGGATGCCTCTGCGGTTAAACTTTGCGGGTCAATTTCATACTCTGCAAAATAAGGGCTCAGCATATTATGCCATTGCTGCTTTTGTTGGCTGGTGTAATCTGTAACCGTGTGACAAAAAAAGTTTAGATTAAATGGTTTATCTGTTTTTTGAGTAAGCAAGTCGAGCTGTTCAACTAACTGTGCTGGCGTTAACATAGCGCAAGGCAACGACCCTAGCCCACCAGCTTCACAAACGCTTGCAGCCAACTCAACGCTTTGTACGCCCGCCATGGGCGCTTGAATAAGAGGTAAATCGATATTAAACAATGACTGTATCATCTAACTACTCCCTGTAACTTTTTCAACAACTTGCAGTATTTACAGAACCATAGCAAAAACAACGAACAAACAAAATCTAGATTTTTGTATGAAGTAATATAAAAACCATTATTAACAAAAAGTTATGAATTATTATAAACTATCACCCAACTGGCTTTGGTTTTGCACCTACCCTATTACATAATTTGTTAGGAGGTAAAATGAGTAACACAGTAGATACGATCAATCCAGCAACTGAGCAAGTCATCAATAGCTATACGCTGCTTTCTCAAGCTCAAGCAGAACAAGTGATCGAAAAGTCTCATGAAACATACTTAACATGGCGATTAACCTCGTTTACTGAGCGCGCTAAATACCTGAATAAGCTAGCCTCTTTATTTGAAGAGCAAAAAGAAGCGCTTGCTAAACTGATGACCGAAGAAATGGGTAAAGTGTACGAACAAGGCTTTCAAGAAGTGCAGCTTTGTGCTGACATTTGCCGTTATACCGCAGAACATGGCGCCGATATGCTGAGCGACGAAGAACGCGATATGCAAGGCGGTCGTGCAATTATAAGTTATCGCCCCACTGGCGTGTTACTAGGTATTCAGCCATGGAACTTCCCACTTTATCAAGTTATTAGATACAGCGCCGCAAATATTATGGCGGGTAATACCACGGTATTAAAACACGCAGGCAATGTATTTGGTATGGCTGAAAAAATAGATACCTTATTTAAACAAGCTGGGTTCCCTGAGCATTGCTTTAGTAACTTACTAATTGACGGAAAAACAGCCAGCGCACTTATCTCCCATAAACACATTAGTGGCGTTACCTTCACAGGAAGTGATGGCACAGGCAAAAAAGTAGCTGAGCAGGCCGGTAAGCACGTTAAAAAAACCGTACTAGAACTGGGTAGTAATGACGCTTATGTTGTACTTGATGATGCTGACCTCGCACTGGCAGTTAAAACCTGTTTGCAGGGCCGCATTATTAACAATGGCCAAACCTGTGTGGCTGCCAAGCGTTTTGTGGTAGTTGACTCATTATACAATGACTTTAAAGAAGCACTGAGCCAGCAATTTAAAGCAATTAAAATGGGCGACCCTATGGATAAAGATACTGAACTGGGCCCTATGGCACGAGAAGATTTACGCGACAAAATTCATCAGCAAGTGCAAGACTCGGTAAATGCAGGCGCAAAAGTAATTGTAGGCGGCGAAATTCCGAAGCAAACAGGCTATTACTACCCACCTACAGTACTAGAAAATTTATCACCAGGGATGCCTGCATATGATGACGAATTATTTGGCCCTGTGGCATCTTTGATTAAAGCCAAAGATAATGACGACGCTATGCGTATTGCCAACGACTCCCGTTATGGACTAGGCGGCGGCATCTTTTCAAAAGATGAGAAAAAAGCCATTGAGCTGGCTAAAAAGCATTTTGATACCGGTATGATCAACATAAACGGTTACGGACTGGCACAACCGAACCTACCATTTGGCGGTGTTAAAGACAGTGGCTATGGCAGAGAACATGGCGGCTTTGGTATTCGCGAGTTTGTGAATGTTAAAAGCATCATGATTAATAGCTAATATCAGGTATCTGGTTAATAAAACTAAACACCGCGCTTGTAATAAGCGCGGTGTTTTTTGCCTGATAAATCTAAAAACCTGAATTGGGCTGTTTTAAAAACTCGCGTTCTTCTTCTGTAGACTCCCGCCCCAATATTTTATTACGATGCGGGTAACGATTAAATCTATCGATAATCGCTTTATGTTGATACTCAAAGTCTAAGTTATTTTGAATACCTAACGCCTTAAATAGCCGGACTGCTTCCTTATGAATTAACTGCGATTCGCTGTGCATAAAAGGCATATACAAAAATACTCGCTGCTCATCCGTCAACTTCTTATCAAACCCTTTTGTAATGGCCGATTGTGCTAACGCTAAAGCCATTGAATCACAGGCGAATGATGCTGGCTTATCACGATAAATATTTCGCGAGAACTGATCAAGCACGATAATTTCAGCTAGGCTGCCTAATGCACTCTCACGCCATTGAAATAACTCACTCGCACTCGCTTGCTGGTGTAATTGGCCAAAACGAGCCTGAATCATCAAATCAAACGCCTCGTCTTTTTGCCACCACTGCTTTGGCTCAAGCTCAGTAAACCAAAAATAGCTCGCTATATAATCCCGCAAATTTAAAAGCACGACCCTAATGTATTAACTTTGCCTTTCGCCTAAAGCCTTTAACCTAACACCTGTACTTAATCTAGCCTTTTTCAAACCTAGGCACTTTACGTTTATCGGCTTTGCTCATAGCAAGCTCTTGTATGTCTTGCTGTTTAAGCTCGCTGGGCTTTGTTTCGAGTGATTGCTGATTAGCATCTTCATAAACAAGTTCGGTAAGCAGAGCAAAGTGATCGGAGCCATATTTAGCAAGACGTTTGATACGCTTTACGGTAAAACCTGTAGAGTGAAATAAGTGATCGAGCGGCCAGCGCATAAAAAAGTAACCAGCATGAAAAGTGTTATAAAAGCCCCGTCCTTTACGTGGGTCTAAAAAGCCACTGATTTGCATAAATAAACGGGTGCTGCGTGACCAAGCTACATCATTTAAATCGCCGGCGACTATCGTTGGGCGGCTTGGATTTTTAAGCGCTTTAGCCACCATTATTAGTTCGCTATCGCGCGGACGCGATGAATCTTTTTCTGTTGGGCTTGGTGGCGCGGGATGAATAAAATGCCCCTGCATTTTTAGCCCTTGGTGGTTTTCAAATAAAATATGAATAGAGGGAATATTATCTTCTATGAGTTCACAAATTTGTGCATCGAGTATGTTAAATTTACTAAATACATGCATGCCGTAACGGTTATCTTTTGGGCACTGTACTTGATAAGGGTAGTTTTTTTTAAGCACAGATAACTTATCTTGCCACCAGCTATCGCTTTCTAAGGTGATAAGTAAATCGGGCTGATATTTATCGACTAAGTTAATTAACTGCTCACTATGTCGATTCGACATCAGTACATTAGCGCATAAGATTCTGATGCTATGATCACTACTTTTTGGCGCTGTTAATACTTCTTTTTTAGCAAACCAAGTGTAGGGATAAATCCATTTAGCTTGCAAAACTAAAATAACAAAAGCGACCACCGCTACGAGTGAGTAAGCAATTAAGCCGCTTTGCCACATACCTATTAGTGCAACGATAATTACAGCGCTTGCTAGGTAGCACACCTGCAAGCGCACAAAGTCGCAACTACGTATCAAGTAATGCTGACTGTATGACAGGGGTAATAAGGTTATTAATAACAACAAGCCAGTAACTATGACCAATACAGTGAGCATTTATAAATCCTAATAGCGCTGTAAAATAGAGAGTATTTCACGAGTGTCGTGCACTAGGTGAATAATAGTGCGATCAATTTCAACTCGCACTGTGTCTCTTTCTCGGTCTATTACTCTAGCACGCTTATAAATGTCATGCCCAAGGATATCACCTTGATGATAAGATCTGTGCCACCCTGGTAGAGTCCACCCTTGACGAATTAACTGCTTGGCTTGTTTCTTAGAAAGCCATTTTTTATTATGGTATTGGTTATTTTTTTGCTTTTTCCAGTGATGCTTGTTTGCGTGTTTATTCGCATGCTTGCCTGCATGTTTGTCTTTGTGTGGTACAGCAAATGCGTTTGTTGCCGTTAGCGCAAAAACCATTAATAAAATACTGATTAATGTTTTCATGGCTGTTCTCCAGTGTGGTTATTACTGAAGATTATTAACGCTTAAGCCTGAACAACACATGAAACCCTAAAGTTAGCGCTGTTTGTACTGTGTTTTACAATGACTGCGCATAATCGCGGGGTCGCGCAACTTTAGGTGTTTAGTTTTACGCCCGGCATGGCGCTTACGCCACACTTTA
Organism: Pseudoalteromonas sp. 2CM36K; assembly: GCF_023161865.1. Lineage (NCBI taxonomy): Bacteria > Pseudomonadati > Pseudomonadota > Gammaproteobacteria > Alteromonadales > Pseudoalteromonadaceae > Pseudoalteromonas > Pseudoalteromonas sp. 2CM36K. The sequence continues at coordinate 59,850 of NZ_JALNTK010000010.1, read as the reverse complement.
AATGAGCCACTAGATATGTGGTCACGCATAAAATTAACTAATTGTGAGTAATTTAGCCCATACAGATTTTCAATGGCTTCAAACGGCGTTCTGTCTTCCCATGCCATTTCTATAATGCGTGATTGCTGTTCTTGGTTAAACATATTTATTCCAAATTCTGTTGATACGCAAAAGTTAAATTTAGCGATCATCACTTGCTTGTGATGTTAAAAATATAACCTCTTTTCATTTATTAACTTTAATTAAGTGTATGATTAATCTACACACTGAAACCGGAGCTAAAAGGATGTTTACAAAACTACCTAAGTGGGTCGAATATGGTGCGTTTACCCTCGCTTTTATTGCCGGTATGGTAAACGCAGTAGGTTTATTAGGGTTTGAACAGCAAGCAATTTCTCATGTTTCGGGGTCGGTGACTTCATTAGCTATTGAACTTACTACCAACATCAATGCAGCGTTATTTTTAATTGCGATTGTACTGAGCTTTATATTTGGCTCGGCATTAACAGGCTTAATGCTCTCAGGCGGGTCACTTAAGTTAGGACGCCATTACGATACGCTCTTATTTATTGAGGGTATTTTACTACTGGTAAGCGCACAGCTACTTCAACATTCATATCCTTACGCACTTACACTCGCCTCTGCCGTCTGCGGCTTACAAAATGCTTTAGCCACTAACTACAGCGGTGCTGTAGTGCGTACCACTCATTTAACCGGTATTTTTACCGATTTGGGTTTGATGTTTGGTAAAGCCCTAAAAGGAGAAGCTTTTGACAATAGAAAATGCTTGGTCTTTGCATTAATTGTTGCCGGTTTTTTAACCGGTGGAGTGGTAGGCGTATTACTATTTAAACATTACTCAGTGCTCACTTTAGTTTTTCCGGGGATTTTTTGTATTGTTTTATCGATTACTTATCGGGTTTATAGGTTGAGTGTGCTTTAACCAATTCACAAACTCCCCTACCCTAAACTTATCAACTTGCCGATGTGCTGGAATTTATGAAATATTACTATTTACCCTCTTTATTGTTATGCAGTCAGTTAAGTTTAATTAATAGTGCGTGTGCTGAAGATACCGCGCAATCAATTGAACGTATCACCACCACAGCATCACGTAGTGAAGCGCTCTCCACCCCATTACCTTTGGTGATCAGTGTATTAAGCGAATCACAACTTGAGCTTATAGCCCCTACCCATGTAGAAGAAGCACTGCAACGCGTTGCAGGTGCCAATATACAACGTGGTAATGGTCAAGAATATTTACCCGCCCTGCGCTCGCAGGTGCTTTCTGGTACGGGGGCTTGTGGAGGAATTTTAACTGCTGAAGATGGTATTGCACTTCGTGCAGCTGGGTTTTGCAATATTAATGAGCTGTTTGAAGCACATAGCGAAATGGCACAGCGTATTGAGGTATTAAAAGGCCCAGGCTCTGCACTGTATGGCTCAAATGCAGTGCATGGCGTAATTAACGTCATTACACCAGACACGACCCAAGGTGGTGGTTTACTAGGCTTTGATTATGGCTCTTACGGTTATGCTCGCTATAAATTGCGTGCAGGCCATGCTATGGATAATTCAGGGTTCGGTATTAATGCCAGCTTTACCGATGATGGCGGTTACCGAGATGATGAAAGCGTTAAACAACAAAAAATAAATGTGCGACATCGGTACGCTAACAACAACTTAAGTTTAATATCGGGGTTGACCTATACCGACTTAGACCAACAAACCGCAGGGTATATTAGTGGCTTTCAAAGCTATAAAGATGAAGATATTGCACAGCAAAATTTTGATCCTGACGCCTTTAGAAAAGCCCGTTCGCTTAGGGCTTGGAGTAAAGCAAGCTGGCAATTAGGTGAGAACACACTGGTTGTTACTCCTTATATTCGTGACCAAAGCATGGACTTTTTCAAACACTTTTTACCCGGTACTCCGCTCGAAAAAAACAGTCAAATGGGGTTTGGCCTACAATCGCTTTATCAACATTATGTGAACGACAATACGAACTTAAAGCTTGGCTTTGATGGTGAGTTTACCCAAGCCGATTTTTTACAAACCCAAGATAACCCCACCCAAGGCTCTGCGTTTTTAGTGGCCACTGTGCCGCAAGGTAAACATTACGATTACCAAGTCGATGCAACCTTATACGCTCCATTTGCCGCTATTGATTGGCAGCTTAATGACTGGCTTATTACCGCTGGGCTGCGTTATGAGCACATGCAATATGACTATCAAAATAATATGCTTGCAGGGCGTACAAAAGAGGATGGCAACGAATGTGGTTTTGGTGGCTGTCGATATAGCCGCCCCGAAAGCACTAAAAACAGCTTTAGTAATCTTTCGCCAAAACTCGGGGTGAGCTATCAGCTTAATACTAACAATACATTATACGCTAATTTTTCAAGAGGCTATCGAGCCCCCCAAGCGGCTGAACTCTATCAATTACAACGCGAGCAAAGTACTGCCAACTTAGACGCAGAAATAGCAAATAATGCTGAGATGGGTATTAAAGGGATGTACAACAATACTCGCTATGGCTTATCGATGTATGCGATGAGCAAGCACAATACCATCTACCGCGACAGTGACTTTTTTACTGTTAATGACGGCCAAACTCGGCATCGCGGTATTGAGCTTGAATTAGCGCATAGCTTTAATCAGCATTTATCTGTTAATTTTGCAGGCACCTATGCCAAGCATACGTACTCGAATGAGCAAATTATTGGCAGCATTAATATTAAAGGTAACGATATTGATACCGCACCTCGAAAGGTTGCTAATATCGATTTTAACTGGCAAGCCAACGAGAGTATTAGCCTTGCGTTGCAATGGCACTATGTGGGCCGCTACTTTACCGACCCTGAAAACTTACATGAATATCAAGGCCACGATATTTTAAGCTTGCGCGGCCAGTGGCAAATTAGCCCACATTTATTACTCAGTGCGCGAATAATAAACCTAACAGACACTGCTTACGCTGAGCGCGCCGATTACACCAGTTTTACTGGCGAGCGTTACTTCCCAGGAAAACCGCGTAATGCCATGATTTCGGCAACTTATAATTGGTAGGCAACTAGTTCGCTCATGTAACGCATGGGCGATTTTTTCATTACCTTTTTGAACATAGTAATAAACGCACTCACCGATTCATAACCTAATAACTCTGATACCTGTTGTACACTTTGCTGATTAGATAACGCCTGCAGTGCAATTATAATATGCAATTGAGTACGCCATTTACCAAAGGTCATGCCTGTTTCTTTTTTTATCAATCGCGCTAAAGTACGCTCAGTTAAAGCAAATTGCTGCGCCCATTGTGGTAATGTTTTGCGGCTATAAGGCTGACTAATAAGCTGATCACTCATGTTTTTAATCACACTATTTTTTGATAGTACAAAATCTAAAGGTTGAATTGGCATATCCACTAATTGATCAAATAATACTTGTGCAAGCCGCGCGGTTTTACCTATTAAGCTATAGTTTTGCTGGTTACCTGCCAAACTAAGCATTAATTCTTTTACAAGAGGACTGATAGTTAATGTACAGGCTGTAGCTGGCATTCCTTGTAAGTTTACATCAATAAATAAATGGCATAAATGCGCACTATCAGATGCCCTATTACTGTGCTCTACATTTGCTGGGATCCAAATAGCACTGTGGGTAGGTACCATCCACATTTTTGTTGCTACTTCACAAGTAACATAGCCGTATAGAGCTAAAATTAACTGCCCTTTTGGGTGTGTATGCAGTGGAATTTCACGGCTAAGCTGGGCATATTCTATTTTTGCAATAATCGGCTGCGGCATGATTTCAAAGTTTATTATTTCATTCCAATCTTGGGAAAGCTGCATTTTGTCCGTTTTTAGTTATTTAATGTCTCTTTTACTAAATTATAGTGATGATTAAGCCTTTATACTAGGCTCAATTGCCTCTTGCTAAATAACTAACCTGCTAGGACATTTACCTTGTTAATCCAACAACCTCAATCTCGTTTATCTTTCGCATTATTAATACTGGGTATTTTACTTATTGCTAGTAACTTACGTGCGCCGGTGACTGGTTTAGCGCCTGTATTGGACCAAATAATTCTTAGTTTTAATTTAAGCGCATCACAAGCCGGTATGCTTACCACCTTACCTTTAATTGCATTTGCTGTAGCAAGCCCATTAGCAACTAGTATAGCTAAAAGACAAGGTTTAGAAGTATCGCTATTCATTGCTCTTATTTTGATTGGCCTAGGCTTAGCATCACGCATGATAGATTCTGTGCCGATACTCTATTTAGGCACCGTTGTCATCGGGGTAGGCATTGCAATAGGTAATGTACTGTTACCGAGTTTAATTAAGCGCGACTTTGCACATAAAGTAGCAGTAATGACCTCGGCGTATGTACTTGCTATGGGTATTTTTGGTGGTAGTTACTCAGCGTTAATTATTCCACTTGCAGAATATAAACAAATGGGTTGGCAAATCGCTTTGGCCAGTTATGCGTTAATTACTTTACTAAGTTTATTTATTTGGTTACCGCAATTAAAGCTACGCACCAAACCAACTAAAGATCTAGTTGAAAATACCGATGAGGTTAAAGTGTGGCACCAAGCGCTTGCGTGGCAAATTACCTTGCTACTTGGCTGTAATTCGTTATTTACTTATATAATTATTGGCTGGTTACCAAGTATATTAATTGACAGTGGCTTCAATGCACAGCAAGCGGGTGCATTACAAGGCTCATTTCAGGTGGCTTCGGCATTGCCTGGTATTATCTTAATTCCTTTATTAGCAAAACTGAAAGATCAGCGTGTACTCACCTTTGCCTTAGGAGTATTGGCAAGCCTATCTTCAATAGGACTACTGTATATGCCAGTACATGCGTTTGTGTGGTCAATTACTATGGGGTTTTGCTCGGGAGCATGCTTTATATTGGGCTTGTCGTTTATAAGTTTACGTACTCACGACTCACATCAAGCTGCTGCCCTTTCAGGTATGGCGCAGTGTATTGGTTATTTACTTGCCGCTACGGGGCCTATTATTGCAGGTGCACTACATAGTTATTTTGGTAACTGGACATCTACTTTGTGGTTTTGCGCGAGTGCGAGTGCACTAAGCGCTATGTTTGGCTATTTAGGCGGACGGAATATTACTATGCGCAACAAGGCCTAAGTGTAAATTAAAGGTGGGCCGTGCAATCATAAGCCCACTGTTTATACTTTAAACTAGTTTAATAAGCCTGAATTGCTTTTTGCCACGCTGCATTATCCAAAAGCGTTCAAACAACGAAATATCAAGCTGCGCATGCTCGTCAGTAACGACCATACTGTTAATTTTAATCGCATTAGCTGTTATTAATTCACGCGCCTGTCGCTTTGAGCTGGCCAGTTTACTTTTAACTAATAACTCAGCAATACTTATTTGCGTGTCGCTAATAGTGTTCACGGTTAGCCCATCTTGCTCTAACTGTTCAAGCTCTGCCAAGGTGAGTGTTTGCACCTGACCATTAAATAACAACTCAGTGATACGCTGCGCACTTGCCAAGCCTTCTTCAGCATGAACAAAACGTGTTAATTGCTCAGCTAAAATGCGCTGTGCTTGAGGCTTTTGGCCGCTTATCTTATCGTTTGCTTCTATGGCCTCAATTTCTTTAACTGACAAAAAAGTATAAAAACGCAAAAAGTTATACACATCAGCATCTTCACAATTTAACCAAAACTGATAAAAGCGATACGGTGAGGTTTTTTTAGGCTCGAGCCAAATAGCACCGCCCTCAGTTTTTCCAAATTTTGTGCCATCTGACTTAGTAATAAGTGGCAGTGTTAAACCAAACACTGTTTGCTGGTTTAAACGGCGGGTTAAATCAATTCCACTGATAATATTACCCCACTGATCGTTACCACCTATCTGCAAAGTACAATTTAACTCACTATTGAGCTTAGCAAAGTCATAAGACTGCAATAAGGAGTAACTAAATTCAGTAAACGACAACCCTTGGTCTGGACGTTGCAAACGTTGTTTTACTGACTCGCGGTTAAACATGGTGTTAATTGAAAAGTGTTTACCTACATCACGAAAAAAGTCTAATAAATCAATACAGCTAAACCAGTCAGCGTTATTTTTTATTTGCAGTGGCTGGTTTAAATGCGGACCAAGTACACTTTCAACTTGGTTTGCAAGCGCTGTCACCCATTGTGACACCGTTTGCTTGGTGTTTAGATTGCGCTCAGTGGCTTTAAAACTCGGGTCACCAATCAACCCTGTAGCACCCCCAATTAATGCCACACCTTGATGCCCTGCATCCATAAAACGCTTTAGCATTATTAATGGTACTAAGTGCCCTATGTGTAAGCTACCTGCGGTAGGATCGAAGCCACAGTAAACCACCTGTGGAGTTTTAAGCTTATGGGTTAATTGCTCAATATTACTCACTTGAGAGACTAAACCACGCTGCGTAATGTCATTAAGTAAATGTGCTGTCATCGTATTTCTCAAAATTATCTATAAGAAAAATACTAATTAAACTCAGCGATGGGCACTATATCCCTAAAGGGACATAATCGCGTTTTATTTTGCGTGCATTAAATGATTTAAAAACAATCGAAAAAATTCACTCAGTGAAGCAACGTTTAACTGCGAATATATACGTTTGCGATGGTTTTTAACTGTACCTAGGGCAATCCCAAGCTGAGCAGCAATATCTGCGGAGTCGCAACCTTGCACAATTAAACAAGCCACTTGATGCTCTCGTTGAGTAAGTTGTAGGTTAGCAAATGATGTGAGGGCATTTTCTATAAGCTGCCCAGTAACTGAATTATTAAATTGATTTAATAGTAATTTTTGGCTACCCCAATGTTGGCTACACAGTGCTTTTATTAAATTAAAATGTGCTATTAATTGCTGCTTTTGCAACGCAATAAAGCGTTGGTTATTGGATAATAAACCAAGGTAAATAACAATCGAGCGACCGTTACCTATATTAGTACAAATACTGAGCTCATCAGTCCAGCCAGTGTGAGTATAAAACTGCTTTTGATATGCCTTAAAGGTCAGTTCATCTTGATAACGAGCTATATCAGCGAGCCGAAATACTCCTTCCTCAGCTTTACTAACCAGTTCAGTATAAAAAGGGTCGTTTACAAACGAGTTAGTAAGGTAGCGCTGAAATAAAAGTTCACGCTGTTTCTCGATAGAATCGAATAAATAAATGGGATGCTTATTTACTCTGCAAGCCAATACAACCGCACAATCAAACTCAACAATAAGGGCAATGTAATTAACCAGCTTTTGCGCAAAACTGGTCCCCTTTATAGCTTGTACACATTGCGCTAACGCATCTTGCTGAGTTAATTGCTGCTGCGAGTCCGACTGCATTATGATGCCATTTTACACTGAGTATTACTGATACAAGTTTGCTTGCTTAATACTGGCAAAATCATTAAAACGCACGCCGTGTTGGCGCATCACTTCAAGGATTTTTTTACTGATCATTTGTCGTAAATAAAACGGCTGATTCGGCACAAAATGATGAATAGTATGAGTATGCCCAAAGTTAAAGCAAAATAAATTAAATGGCATAAACAAACGGCTGGTGATGACGTGAGTTTGTTCAAGCATATTATTAACACCGCCGTAATAATGCATACTTGAAGTAACAAAATTAAGTGAGCTCGAACGCACAATATTAGGCACAATCAGCACCACCATTAGAAATTCAAACACATTCATTACATCAAGCAGCAATACAGGTGAATTAGCAGCCAGTGGAGTGAACAAATTAACTAAGTGAAACACAATTACGCTATATAAAATGGCGAAATACGCAGTGGTAATTGGAAAACCTGCATTAAACACTTTAAAGAAGCTAAACCCATTAATTTCTTTACTAAAACGTTTTGCATTAATTAATAAACCGAGTAATCCATCAACAATTACCAAAGCACGTAAAAACGGATTTTTAATACCATTACCTACCAAACGTTCTTCTAAGTCTTGCTCAGTACCCGACGTTTTATGATGATGTAAATGCATCTTGCGACGGTACCATGGGCTTATGGTATTAGGACGCATCAGCCACACGGTTAACATCATAAAATTATGCAAAAATGGTTGGTTGCTAAAATACTGTTTGTGGATTAAGTCATGCTCAAGCTCATGGGAAATTGAGGTAGCAATCGCCGCTAAAATAATGCATAGCCAAGCGGGAATAATAGCAAAATAATACAGCGTGCCAATTCCGATTAATGCACTCAAAGAAAGTAATAAAATAGTCATTCCTAAGGTATTTTGATGCATTAATAGCGGGTGTTTTTTACGCAGTAATGCTTCTTCAGCCTTAATCGCTTTTACAATGGCTTGAATATTCTGTTTTGCGGTTAGTTGAGTCATGGTGTTTTATTCGCAACAAGAGGTTGAGGTATATAATACCCGAGTCAAAACACATTGCATAACTTGTCACACCCGTATCAATGAAAAATACGATTAAAGTAGGCACGTGTTTACTATATAACCATAGTTCTGGATAAGAAACCTACCTCAAGCAGATCTTAAGGTTAGGTAAACCAAAACGTTTACTGAGCAAGTTTAGATCAAAACCTACTGCTTATAAAAGTAGCAATGTTGGACACATTTTTTGTAATTAAAATCCGTAAACTCAAATCTTAGGCATAAAAAAACCCCTGCTAAATCTAGCAGGGGTTATAAAAAGTGGTACCAGCGGCCGGACTTGAACCGGCACGCCTTGCGGCAGGGGATTTTGAATCCCCCATGTATACCAATTTCATCACGCTGGCATCATTTTTCTTTAACCTTCTAAACACGAGAAGATAAAGAAAAACCACTTAAGAGTGAAAGATTATGTACCCTCTTCCATCTCATTGCCTAGCATTATACAAACAATGAGCAAAGCGGCAAGCGTTTTATGTATTAAGCGTGATCGACCGCTTAACATTTAGGCAACCATTAACATTTGAGCCAATATCGAGTTAAGCACGTAGCGTAATAGGTAGTATTTAATGGCTTATTTGCTAAACTATCGCGCACATTAACAGTGAGAGTATATTTATGTCGGCTGAGTTTCCACGAGCAGGGTTTTGGCGTCGTTTTGCGTCATTGGTGTACGACACATTAGCTATTATCGCTTTTGCGATGCTAGCGGTGGTATTGTATTTATTTGCTATCCAAGGACTTATTTCCCTTGATGTTATTGCCCTCAATGGCGCTGAAGATGTATCTGCACGAATTCAGGATTCACTATTACTTTCTGGTATTCGCAGCTCGCTGCTGGTGCTTGTTGGCTTGGTCTTTTTTGGCTATTTTTGGACAAAAAGCGGGCAAACAATTGGTATGCGCGCATGGCGCTTAAAAGTGCAAACCAGCCAAGGAAGTTTAATTAGCTGGCCACAAGCTATTATCCGCAGTATCAGCGCATTACTTGGTTTAGGGAATTTAATGGTATTAGTCGACTTTAAAAATAAAAAAGCACTGCAAGATTACTTATCAAAAACCGAAGTAGTTACGCTCACCAAAGAAGAAAATAAACGCGTGTATCGCGAACTATGATATCAATCCGCAATAATACTTAATTAAGCTAATTGGTATAACCTCAAGCTAAAGCATAAAAAACGCGGCACTTTTAAAAAAGGCCGCGTTTTTTAATAAAGCTACAAATTAAATTAAACCCGCTTATTCATCAAATAAGCTGCAAACCCAGTAAATAAAATGCTCGGCAGAACGGCGCCTACAATGGCTGGAATTTGATATACCATTACCACTGGGCCAAATATCTCATTGGTTAAGTGGAACACTATCCCCGTTACCACTCCCATAATAATTCGTGCCCCCATAGTTACAGTTCGTAGCGGACCAAATATAAACGATAAGGCAACCAACAACATCACAGCAATAGACACGGGCTGCATTAACTTACGCCATAACGCTAAATCATAGGTACTGGTGTCTTGTTCATTTTGCTGTAAATAAGCTAAATATGACCACAATCCGGAAAACGACAAAGACTCTGGTTTTACTGAAACCACGCCAAGTTTTTCCCCAGTAAGCTGCGACGGATAAAACTCTTCATTAACTTGCTCCGTGGTAATAAGCTCTTCACTGATCAATACTTTATTCACATCGCGCAGTAACCAGCCATTATCACGCCCTACCGCTTCTTTTGCTTTAGTAATTTGTGTAAGTAGTAACGACTTATCAAAGTGGTACATATTTACGCCGCGGAGCATGCCGTTTTGGTCAACGTCTTCAATATTAATAAAGTTACTGCCATCTTTAGCCCACACGCCTTTTTGCGCATTAAATACATCCCCACCATGAATAGCTTGGTTACGCATTTCCTTAGCGTGCAATTGAGCTGCGGGCGCCCCCCACTCACCTAATGCCATTACGCACAGCGCCATAAAAATTGCGGTTTTCATTACCGAGCCAATAATTTGTAAACGCGACATACCCGCTGCTTGCATCACTACCAGCTCACTATTAGAGGCCAAAGCACCTAGCCCTGTTAAGCCACCGATAAGTGCTGCCATTGGAAAAAACACCACTAAATCGCCAGGCATACTATAAATGGTATATAGCAAGGCGGTCATAATATCGTAACTACCACGGCCAACCGATTTAAGCTGCTCTATAAATTTTATTAAAGTACTGATCCCCACCAATACCATTAGTGCAAATCCAGTCGTTTGCATAATGCTACGGCCTAAATACCAATCAAGCGTTTTCATCATATGTGTTGCTCCCGTTTAGTCACGACAGCTTTTAACCAAACACCTAATGGGCGGCCTTTAATAATTAATAAACTACCTATAAATAATGCACTTAGGTGAATCCACCATAGGCCAATAGAGGGCGGAATTTTCCCATCTTCTACCGCAAATTTAGCCGCATTGAGTAAAATGAAATACCCTAAATATAAGCTCAAAGCAGGCACTAATTTAGCAAATTTACCTTGACGCGGATTAACAACGCTAAGGGGTACTGCTAGTAAAGTTAATAATGGAATAGATAACGGAATAGCTAAACGCCATTGCCACTGTGCAATTGCTTCGGGAGTATTAATTGACATAAGTTCACGAGTTGGCACAGCTTCTAACTTACGCCGCTGATGTTCTATTTCTTGTTCGCGAATCTGTACGCTGTAGCCATCAAACTCAGTTAAGTTAAGAGAAGGCGCTTCACCGTCAGTTTCGTAGCGTTTACCGTCAGTAAGTACTAACTGCTGCTCACCATTTTGTGCTTCAATTACAACGCCTTGCTCAGCATATACTAAACGCGCTAAATCGCCTTTTTCACTATCTGGCAACTGTGCAACAAATACTTTATTAAGTTCTTTGCCGCCATTTTCAATATTATGAATAAATACCACGGCTTTTTCATTACCGGTTTGTTGAAAACGCCCAGCTCTAAGCGCCGATAATCCAGCATCCGCCTTTGCTTGCTCTTTTAATTGATATTCTTGCTCGCTAGCCCAAGGTGCAACATACAAGGTAAGTACCGCGGCGAGTAACGCTAAGATGACACTAGAAATAAGCGTAATACGCACCACATACCACTCACTCACGCCACAAGCTTTAAGTACTGTCATTTCACTGTCAGCGTAAATACGGCTATAAGCTAAAATAATTCCTAAAAATAAGCTCAGAGGCAAAATTAGTGATGCTAACTGTGGCAACTTAAGCGCAATCATGGCAAACACAAGCTTTGCTGGGATGCTCCCCTCTGAGGCATCACCAAGAATAACAACAAACTTTTGCGACAAAAATATGGTCATTAAAGTTAAAAATACGGCGACCTGCGATTTTAAAACCTCAGTGGTCAAATAACGGAAAATTAGCAACATTCGCCCCTGTTAAACATGGAATTTCAATATAATAATAAAAAACGATGAGTGAACTAGTTAATTCACCCATTTTAAATGAGTATTAAGCACATATTATAAGCCATCAATATTAATTATCCTACCTAACATCACGATATAATGTTGCATTAGTAACCCTTAAGCATATAAAGTTCAAATACACAGTAAGAGTCGAGTAAAATCTACTAATATTAGCGCTAGACCTAAAAATTTAGGTAAAAAGACTAGAAAACACATTTTTAGTCCCAATTTAGCTTCTATAGATGACTCAAAATCAGGAGTGACAATGGAATTCAACGTAAAAAGTGGTAGCCCAGAAAAACAACGCAGTGCGTGTATCGTTGTGGGTGTATATGAACCACGCAGGTTATCCCCCATTGGTGAACAACTTGATAAAATCAGCGATGGTTATATCTCAAATTTATTACGTCGTGGCGACTTAGAAGGTAAGCCAGGGCAAGTATTACTATTACACCATGTACCTAATATTTTAAGCGAACGTATTCTACTCGTTGGCTGCGGTAAAGAACGCGAACTAGACGATAAACAATATAAACAAATTATTTCAAAAACTATCAACACCTTAAATGAAACAGGCTCGATGGAAGCAGTGTGCTTTTTAACTGAGCAACACGTTAAAGGCCGTGATACCTATTGGAAAGTGCGTCAAGCGGTAGAAACAACCCAAGACTGTTTATACACCTTCAATCAGCTAAAAAGTAAGAAAGTAGACCCTCGTCGTCCACTGCGTAAAATGGTATTTAACGTTCCTACGCGCCGCGAACTGACTATAGGTGAAAGTGCCATTGAGCATGGCCTAGCGATTGCTGCTGGCAGCAAGTTGTGCAAAGACGTTGCCAATATGCCGCCTAATATTTGCAATCCAGCGTACCTTGGCGAGCAAGCCAAAGAACTGGAAGCTAATTTTGACAACATCACTGTTGAGCTAATTGGCGAAGATAAAATGGCCGAACTAGGAATGAACTCATACCTAGCAGTTGGTCGTGGTAGTGATAACGAATCAGTTATGTCAGTAATTAACTACAAAGGCGCAGGCGATGACCAAGCGCCTATCGTATTAGTTGGTAAAGGCTTAACCTTTGACTCAGGCGGTATTTCATTAAAACCAGGCGAAAGCATGGATGAAATGAAATACGACATGGGGGGCGCAGCTGGTGTTATTGGTGCTATGCGCTCGCTTGCACAAATGCAGCTACCTATAAACGTAATTGGTGTTTTAGCCGGCTGTGAAAACATGCCAAGCTCAAACGCCTATCGCCCAGGTGATATTTTAACCACTATGTCTGGACAAACGGTTGAAGTACTTAATACTGATGCCGAAGGCCGTTTAGTGTTATGTGACGCGCTAACCTATGTTGAGCGTTTTGAACCTGAAACCGTGATTGATGTGGCTACATTAACCGGTGCGTGTATTGTTGCTTTAGGTGCCCACGCTACGGGTTTATTAGCAAACCATAATCCACTGGCGCATGATTTATTAAAAGCGTCGGAGCAAAGTGGCGATCGTGCATGGCAACTGCCATTATGGGATGATTATCAAGATCAACTAGAAAGCCCGTTTGCCGACTTTACTAACTTAGGTGGCCGAGCTGCAGGCACTATTACCGCGGCCTGTTTCTTATCTAAATTTACTAAAAAGTATAATTGGGCTCATTTAGATATTGCCGGTACGGCATGGCGCAGCGGCGCTAAAAAAGGCGCAACAGGTCGTCCTGTTCCTATGCTGACTCAGTATTTATTAAACCGAGCTGGTATTAGCGAAGCAACTCACGACTAACAAACCAACACAGGGCTTCACAGCTCAATGTAGAGTAATAAATAAGGCGCTTTTAAAGCGCCTTATTTATTGGGTATTAATTGAAGCAACCCCCGTTATATGGCAAAATCCCCTTCTTAATTTGTGTGTATTTAATAACAGCACAATCAATGTCATGGGAAATCCCGATACAATGAACATGAATGCCCAGTTTTTCATTTTAAAGCAACAAGATGAGTCATTAGCTAAAGCCGATGATCACTTTACTTTAGCAGCTCAAATAGCTGGGCAACAGTATCGGCTTGGTCAACGCGTATTTATTTTTGTAGATAGCGAAGAAACCGCCAACAGCATTGACGAAACTATTTGGACATTTGATGCCGACAGTTTTGTACCTCACAATTTACAAGGCGAAGGCCCAAAAGGCGGCGCACCTGTAGAAATAGGCACAACACCACCCGTTGGTAATCGTAAAGTATTAATTAACTTGGCCAATCACTTACCGGATTTTATTCGTCGGTTTAACCAAGTTTTTGATTTTGTACCCGTAGAGTCCGTAGCCAAACAAGCCGCTCGTGAGCGCTTTAAAAAACTACGCCAACTCGGTGCCAATATCACCACGCAAGATATTAATCGCTAACGCTCACTGCGTACAAAGCTAACTAACTCATTTAAGTACTTATTTAAGGTTCTGTGTAATGGATAAAACCTACAATCCGCAAGATATTGAACAGTCTCTCTATCAAGACTGGGAACAAAAAGGCTACTTTAAGCCATCTGGCCAAGGCACCCCATATTCAATTATGATCCCGCCGCCAAATGTCACGGGTAGCTTACACATGGGCCACGCTTTCCAAGATACCATCATGGATACCTTAACGCGCTTTAAACGTATGCAAGGTAACAATACGTTGTGGCAAGTAGGTACTGACCACGCAGGTATTGCCACACAAATGCTAGTAGAGCGTAAGCTTGCGGCAGAAGAAGGTAAAACACGCCATGATTTGGGCCGTGATGCATTCATCGAAAAAATTTGGGAATGGAAAAACGAGTCTGGTGGCACAATCACTAAACAACTTCGCCGCCTAGGTGCTTCTGTTGATTGGGACCGTGAACGTTTTACTATGGACGATGGCCTATCAGAAGCTGTTAAAGAAGTATTTGTACGCCTTCATAAAGAAAACCTAATTTACCGTGGTAAACGCCTAGTAAACTGGGATCCAAAATTACACACGGCGATTTCTGATCTTGAAGTTGAAAATAAAGACAAACAAGGCCACATGTGGAACTTACGCTACCCACTGGCTGATGGTGTAAAAACACAAGACGGTAAAGACTACATTGTTGTAGCCACTACGCGCCCAGAAACAATGCTGGGTGACTCTGGTGTGGCCGTAAACCCAGATGACGAGCGCTACCAAGACCTAATCGGTAAAGAGATTTTACTACCGATTGTTAATCGTCGTATTAAAATTGTTGCCGATGAACATGCCGATAAAGACAAAGGCACGGGTTGTGTAAAAATCACGCCAGCGCACGACTTTAACGATAACGAAGTAGGTAAACGTCATCAACTGCCGATGATTAATATCTTCGATAAAGACGCGGCTATTTTAACTAAAGGTGAAACCTACACCTTTGATGGTAAAGAACTTGAATTTGACGCGCCAATTCCTGAGCGCTTACATGGCCTTGACCGTTTTGACGCACGTAAAGCGATTGTGGCTGAATTTGAAGAGCTAGGCCTACTTGAAAAAATTGAAGACCATGGCCTAACTGTTCCTTACGGTGATCGCTCTGGTGTGGTTATTGAACCACTACTTACTGACCAATGGTATGTACGTGTTGCACCACTTGCTGAACCTGCAAAAGACGCAGTTAAAAACGGCGACATTCAGTTTGTACCTAAGCAATACGAAAACATGTACTTTTCGTGGATGAACGACGTACAAGATTGGTGTATTTCACGCCAGCTTTGGTGGGGTCACCGTATTCCAGCTTGGTACGATAGCGAAGGCAACGTATACGTTGGTCGTGATGAAGCGGAAGTACGCCGCGACAACAATATTGCAGATAGCGTAGCGCTTAGCCAAGATGAAGACGTTCTTGATACTTGGTTCTCATCTGCACTGTGGACCTTCTCAACCCAAGGTTGGCCAGAAAATACTGATGACTTAAAAACTTTCCACCCGTCTGACGTGTTGGTAACCGGTTTTGATATTATTTTCTTCTGGGTTGCACGTATGATCATGATGACGCTGCACTTTATAAAAGATGAAAATGGCAAACCACAAGTTCCATTTAAAACCGTGTATGTAACTGGCTTAATACGTGACGATAACGGCGATAAAATGTCGAAGTCAAAAGGTAACGTACTTGACCCACTTGATATGATTGACGGCATTGGCCTTGAAGACTTAGTACAAAAACGTACTGGTAATATGATGCAGCCTAAACTTGCCGCTAAAATTGAAAAAGATACCCGCAAAGTATTTACAAACGGTATTGAAGCACATGGTACCGACGCACTGCGCTTTACCTTAGCAGCCATGGCTTCAACTGGTCGTGATATAAACTGGGATATGAACCGCCTTGAAGGCTACCGTAACTTCTGTAACAAGTTATGGAACGCAAGCCGTTACGTATTAATGAACACAGAAGAGCAAGACTGTGGTTTTAACGAGAGCGAAAAGCAGTACTCGTTAGCTGATCGCTGGATTTTAGGCCAATATGAAGCCACGGTTAAAACCTACACTGAGCACCTTGATAACTACCGTTTTGATTTAGCGGCGAACACATTATATGAATTCACCTGGAATCAGTTCTGTGATTGGTACTTAGAACTAACTAAGCCGGTACTATTTAAAGGCAATGAAGCTCAGCAACGTGGTACACGTCATACACTTATTACCGTACTTGAAAGCTTACTGCGTTTAATGCACCCAATGATGCCTTATATTACAGAAACAATTTGGCAACGTGTAGCACCACTTGCAGGGCTTGAAACAACAGGCACTAGCATTATGGTTCAAGGGTTTCCTGTTTATAACCAAGCCAATGTTGATTCACAAGCGATGGATGACTTAGAGTGGGTTAAGCAATTCATTTTAGCGATTCGTAATATTCGTGGTGAAATGGATATCAGCCCGAGCAAGCCGTTATCAGTGCTACTAGCCAATGCATCGAGCGACGATGTGCGCCGTATTAACGAAAATGAATCGTTTTTAGCGTCACTCGCTAAGCTTGAAGCATTTACTCTGCTTGAAAACAAAGACGATGCCCCTGCGTGTGCAACCTCTTATGTTGGCAACCTTGAGATTATGATCCCAATGGCGGGCTTAATTGATGTGGAAGCTGAGCTTGCACGTATTAACAAGCAACTTGAAAAAGCAGAGAAAGGCCTAGCGCAAGTGCAAAACAAACTGGCTAACGAAAAGTTTGTTAACAACGCACCTGAAGCGGTACTTGCTAAAGAAAATGCTAAGCTAGCTGAATTTACCGATGCTAAAACTAAGCTACTAGAGCAAAAAGTTAAAATAGAAAGCTTATAATTAAACCGTTACGGATGGCTTATGCTATTCGTAAACAGTTAATTTATAAGTATAAAAAAAGCCGCTTACTTCATTTGAAGTAAGCGGCTTTTTTGTGTCTAGACTCTAGGCTCTAGGCTCTAGGCTCTAGGCTCTAGGCAGAATTAGAACGTGTAGTTATACTGAGCACCAATAAGTACGGCGTGACCTTTTGATTCAAAAGACCATTGCTGAGGTAGCGTTTCGCTTTCTACTTTTTCAGTGAACTTTTGCGTTTTACCACGTAATACACTCACACCCAAATCAACATTTGAGTTTTGATCAATCGCGTAGTTACCACCAAACGAGAACCAAAAACGGTCTGTATCTGGAATAGAAATTGATAAATGCTGTTGTGACACTGGCGACTCATCAAACGCAAAGCCGGCACGTAGCATTAAGTTTTCGCTGTACTGGTAATCAGCACCGATTGAGTAGCGCATTGCATCAGAAAAGTCTTCTGTTTTTTCGAAGGCACTGAACTTATCGCCTGTAGGCGCAGTAACTTGCGCTTCTAATGAGTCAAAGCTGCTCCAACCTGTCCATAATACGCTGTAGTGAACGCCTAGTTTCTCGTCTAACTGATGAGAGCCTGAGAACTCAGCAATTGCTGGTAATGTAATTTCAACAGAGCCCGGTAATTCAAGCTGTCCGTTTAATCCACCAGGAATAAATGAAGGTAGTTCATTCGAGTATTCACCTTCAAAAGTAATATCTGTTTCTGTGCGGTAATTAAAACCAAAGCGGCTATTTTCATCTAGCTGATACATTAAGCCAACGTTTAAGCCGTAACCCATATCATCACCTTCAAGGTTAACCGCATCAGCACTTGCAGGAATAGAAGCAATAGCAGGGTTTACAGGAGGTACGAAACCAAACTTACGGATAATCTTCGCTTCTGCATAAATTGCATTCAAACCAATACCAAAGCTAAAATGCTCTGATACTTTATAAGCAACACTTGCGTTCATGTTTACAGTAACAATTTCAGTTTCACCGGCAATTTGGCCAGCTGCGTAATCATCGTTAAACTCAGTGGCAAGGCCAAAGTTAGAAAAAGCTCCAAACCCAACCGATACTTTATCGTTTACTGGCATAGTGAAATAGCCCGCAGGAATAATCGCGCTTGGTGCAATGCTGTCATCATTTAATACGCTGTTATCTAAACCATAGGCATTACCTGTGCCTGTTAGGCTCACATCAGGAATAACAGCAATAGCTGCAACGCTAAGTTGCTTCTCTTTAAACAACGTCATTAACGCTGGGTTACGTGCTACTACAGACGCATCATCTGCTACAGACGCTTCACCTGCGTATGCACGACCTAAACCAGATACATTTTGCTCAGCAAGCTGAAAAGCCGCTGCAAAGGTATCTGCTGAAACAAATGCCAGCGATGCAGCAATAAGAGTTTTAGTAAATTTCATTGTTGTGTCCTTAGCCAAACTTACTGTTTGGATAGCTATGTGTGTTGTTATTAGAGTTTCAAACCCGCGTACACTACCTTAATTTTTTATAAAAAACCCTACTAAAACGTTAAAAAAGGCCAAAAAACACGTTTTTTAACGACAATTTAACAACTATTTAAAACTCATCGGAGCAGAAGTGTGGTATTAGAGCATATACTCTAATGATATTAATTCTCATTTACATTGACTTGAAATACTTTGCAATTTACACTGCCAATAAAATCACCAAGGGAGAAAACAGTGATCATTTTACTTATTGTTACAGCGCTTACTTTTTGTGGCTTAAGTGTTTATTTCTTTTATAAAGCAAATTATTGCGCGTGTACGCAGGCAGGTAAATGTGACAACCCAGTTAATCTCTATTGGTTAGCAGCCATTAGCATGGCAATTATTTCTTTGGTTTTTTGCTGCTTAGCGCTGCATGTAGAATTAGGCACATTACTGTGGATAACGTTAATGGGTAATTGCTTTTTAGGTGGGTATATTTCTGCTAAAACAAACAGAAAAAGGCGATGCAAAAATACTAAAGCAGTAAATGCTCTTTTAAAAGTCGAGGTAAGTTAATTTTATAATCAGCGGGGGATCTCTCAAGTAACATAGCGCTAAATTCTCAAAAAGGTGTTTGGCTTAGCAGCAGAGAAGCGATGAAGCACCTTAAAATATCAGGCTGTGAGCTAATGCAACTCCTTAGCTAGATGTAAAAATGTGCTAGTTAGAGTATTAGATTAACACTTTTAAAAATTAATGGTGCTTTTAAGTCAACGTTTTTAACTTGGTCACACTCAGGTCACCATTTACTTGGATGTTAGTATTTACTATCAATAAAAGCTAACGGATCAAATCGCACTCTCGGCAGGGATCGAACCTGCAACTTAGCCTTCGTAAAAACCTATACCCTGATAATCGATTATAGGAATAAAATATGTCTAACCTTTAAATTATTAATTACAGGTATACCCTAAATATTTAATACTTATGAGTCCCTTTTATTTGCATCACCGCTTTAAGAAAAACTATAGTCAGCTAATATTTAAAAGAGAAAAAAGCTTTCCAGTTGTCGTAAGCAATTTTAACTTTTACAAAATAAGATACATTTTTTAAAAAGCTAAACTACACACTTTAAGCAAACACCTTAACCAGCTCTCTTATTTACCCAATTCAGATGTGGATTAAGAAACTTAAAGCTATAAGAATAATGCCCGAAAAA
The DNA here is from genome assembly GCF_023161865.1 of Pseudoalteromonas sp. 2CM36K. Classification (NCBI taxonomy): domain Bacteria; kingdom Pseudomonadati; phylum Pseudomonadota; class Gammaproteobacteria; order Alteromonadales; family Pseudoalteromonadaceae; genus Pseudoalteromonas; species Pseudoalteromonas sp. 2CM36K. The sequence goes on along the minus strand of NZ_JALNTK010000010.1, from coordinate 39,969 downwards.
AACCAAACTCCACAGTATTTCACCCAGTAATTACTATTAAGATAAGTGACATTAGGATTGTTAGAGTCAATTAAAATTGTACAATCAATCCCATTTTTAAACTGGGCTATAAGCTGCTGATCAAAAGCAACAAAAACACTATAAAAATTACCTTTAAATTTATAGCTGACTAATATCCTCTTGTAGTGCAAAAGCTCTAAATTGCGCACGTTATTATCAATTACATTGTTAATGTTTACAATTTCACAAACTCGCCAATGGTGCTTATCATAACGAATCCTGAGCCATCTTATAAATGTTAGTAAGCCCAACATAACGAAACAAAGCCCTAATAATAAAAGTAATAAGCTACTCATTTTTTAATGACTTATAAATATAATGTGCAGTTATAAGATCACTTAACGCTGTGCCAACAGACTTAAATACTGTTATATCGGATTCACATTTTCTCTCATAGTTATTTTTTTTAGCTAGCTCCGCAAGCTCGCCGGATATATTAGCTTCATCAAAAACTCCCTCAGAAATAGGAATCAACAATTCACCAGCTTCAGCAAGAACATTCTCCTTGCTATCTACATATACCTTACTTTGTGCGATAGTAATACTGTCACATTCGCGCGAGTCGCAGCGATGATTACCAATCAAATCAACATGCGTACCAGGCTTTAACCAACCACCTTTAAATAATGGCGTTGGTGAACCTGTTGCGCAGCTGATCACATCGGCACTTTTAATAACTTTTTCACAACTTTGTCCGATAACAAACTCAATATCAGTAAATGCACGCTGTAAGCTATTGTGTAAAACAGCAACTTTATCTTGATTACGCCCAATTAACGTTACACATTTAAAATCGCGCACACTCAAGTGTGCTCGAACCATATACTCAGCTAAATTGCCGCTGCCAAAAAACACTAAATGCTGGCTATCTTTTCGCGATAAATAGTAGCTTGCCAAAGCAGATACTACAGCTGTGCGCCAAAGTGTTACACTTGTACCATCAACCAGAGCAAGAGGTTCACCATGAGCGCGAGAGAACAGCATTATTTTTGAATAAAGTGACGCATACTCACTATCAGTATTACTTGGAAAGTAGGTAAATGCCTTTACTCCAATAACCTGTTCATTCCATGCTGGTAATACGGCAAATGCGTCATGGTTTGTGTCTGTTTTATCTAACTCATACACATGACGCTTGGGCATAGTAAACTGCTGAGCAAACCCTTTTTGTAAAGCAATGCGAAGCGAGTCAAAATCTAGGACAGCATCAATTTGCGTTTGATCTATTACTTTCATCCTACCCCTCCAATTCGAACGGCTTAGGGGCGTGGGTTAATACTTCATAACCATTTTGAGTTATTAAAATATCGTCTTCTATTCGCACACCACCAAAATTCGGAATGTAAATACCAGGTTCAATCGTGATCACATTACCTGCCTCTAATACATGACGGCAATTTTTATTAATAAAGGGCAACTCATGTAAAAACAAGCCAACTCCATGGCCCAACCCTTGCCCTGCCCATTTACCAAAACCAGAGTCATCGAGTACTTGCTGTGAGATGTTTTGTAAGTCTAGACAGTCAACACCTGCTTTGAGTAGGTTGATCGCTGCTTGCTGAGCATTGCTTACACTTTGATAGATTGCTGATTGTTTCTTTGAAGCTTTACCAAGTACATAACTGCGAGTCATATCAGAGCGGTAACCATTCACCACTGCGCCAAAGTCAAGAGTAATAAAATCACCTTTAGATAGAGTACGTTCACTCGGGCTGCCATGAGGCAGTGCACAACGCTCTCCAAACATTAAAATAGTGGCAAACGACATTCCTTCAGAGCCTAGTTTTTGCATTCTGAATTCAAGTTCCAGCGCTAGGTCTCGCTCTGTTACACCTTCTTTAAAATAGGGTAATGTTTGTCTAAGCGCTTCGTCAGCAATGGCCGCAGCCGCTTTTATTTGCTCGACTTCCCAATCATTTTTAACCATGCGTAAACGCTCAACCATACCGGTAACTTGTGTAACTGTATGACTAGTTAACTCACTTGCCACTTGCTGCCAAAGTGCAACATCAATAAAAGCGGCATCAAAACCTAATTGACTATTAGTCGTTAAAAAACGATTTATGCACTGACCTAATGTTTCACTATCACGATCACGGCTGACAACCTCAAAGCCAATAGACTCTTCTTGAGCTCGGCCAAAATAGCGATAATCGGTTATTAGTACACTTTCCTCCGCAGTTATTAACGCGTAAGCAGCATTACCGCTAAAGCCACTTAAGTAACGAATATTTTCATGGCCTAATACGAGTAGCGCTGTTAACCCATTTTTTTTTAATGCCTGCTTTAGTAATTGTTGGCGAGAGGTAAATTGATTTTTCATCGAAATATAAATCCTTGCTTTAGGGGATCATTTGGATCAATTAAAAAAGTATGTTTGCCAGTGACAAAGGCTTCACCGCTCACTCTAGGTATTACTGCATGGGTATCAGCTAACATGCGTTGCGCTTTTAGCTCAACTGAAAATATAGAGCCTAAAATACTCTCTATTTTTATTTGCTGTCCTAATTTAAGCCTGCCTTTTGCAAACTCTAATGCAGCTCTGGCACTCACGCCGGTACCCGTAGGGCTGCGATCTAATTCGCCCTCAGCAAAAATACAGACATGGCGGCTAAATACAGAATGACTTTTTTGTGAATTTGAATAGAAAATCACCCCATATAAAAAGCTTAATGTATCATCGGTCGGGTGTTTTGGTTGGTACTGGCTATTAACATGCTGCTTAATGATTTTTCCTAAGCTAATAATTTGTTCATGATTGTTGGGCGCCAAACTTACATCCAAAGTATCAGCATCTACAAAAGCATAATAAGCGCCGCCATAAGCAATATCACAATTGACGGCACCAAACAGAGGTATTTCTATTGGCATATCAAGTTTTTCTGCATAACTTGCAACATTATCAAAACAAACACTTATTAGTTGGTTATTTCGAAGAGTAATATACGCCTTGATAAGCCCTGCTGGTGTATCTATACGTAACTCATTAACGCCTTCAATAAAGTTGCAAATGCTGCTATCTTTAGCTGCTGTGGCAAGCGCTATGATAGCGTGACCACACATTGTGCTATAGCCTTCATTATGTAAAAACAGTACGCCAAAATGGCTATCTTTACGTTCAGGTTTTGTGATCAACGCGCCGTACATATCAGCATGACCTCGGGGTTCGAACATCAGTGCTTTACGTAGGTGATCGAATCTTGTTAGGCAATCAGCTCGCTTTTCAATCATGGTTTGCCCTTGTAGTTCAGCAAACCCATCAATGATTATGCGTAAAGGTTCACCGCCGGTATGCATATCAAGAGTATCCACTTGCAGCCAACCATCTTTAGGCTGTTGCCAATGAGAATATAAACTGTTCGTCATAGTTAACCTTAAAATTTATACGAAAAATGCCAAGCAGTTTCCTGCTCAGCATTAAGGCTGTATGGCTCAAATGAGCATGTGCTTAAACATCAAAACAACACACTAATATTACCCTCAGATAAATAGCTTAGTAGGTTGTTTTCAAACAGCTGTTTCACCAGGGAGTTAAAACTCTATACGTGCAACTAAAGACACATACCGCGCGCCTTGGCGCCCCGTCACGAGTCCATAGTCTGGATTCAGTTCTAAGCCATTATCACCGTACTGCGCACGCTCTTCATTGATTGACATAGCACTATCACCATCAAATAAGTTATAGACGGTGCCTTTTAAAGTCATATCGGTACCAAAAAAGTCCGTGTTATAAGTCAAAGACATATCGACATTCGTTAACCAAGGTAGGTTTCCTTTGCTACCACGAGGAGCTGGATTACCATTTTCATCGTAATGTGATGCTTGATCATAGTATTGGCTAATACACGCATCCCAAGGATTCCCCTCTGCACAGCTATCTACGCCCGCTGGATGAACTGAGAAGTAACTTTTTGGACGGCCTGATGTAGTGCGGGCAACAAGGCCTATGGTCAGAGCTTCGGTGATGTTATATGCACCACTGAATTTAAATGCATGGCGGTGGTCGTTAGGTAAATTACCGTAGCCGTGATCCATCAAATCGCCATAGTCATAAGAGGTTGTCCAGCCTGGGTCGGCTTGATCATTATCTGTTTTCACAAGCCCTTCGGTGTTACCATAACTATGTGACCAGGTATACGAGGTGTTAATACGTAAATCATCCGTCACATTACCATCTAGAGTAAACTCAAGTGCTAAGTACTTACGATGCGCCTCTGGTAAAGCAAGTTCATCAGCACTTAAATTAACCTCATCAACCTGACCATCACCGTCAAAATCATATGACATTTGAATAGCTTCACCTGGGTTATTCAGCACATAATAAGAGCCTTGACCCACGTTATCGGTAATACCCATTTCAGCCAGTTTTTTAGCTAATACCGGGCCGACATCAGTGTCTTCAACACTGCGTCCAAGGTCACGATAAATCGCGCGTACACCCGCTGACATAGTATCGAACACTTCTTGCTGATAGCCGATAGTAAATTCATCACTGTACATTGGTTTTAATGAAGATGAAGCAATCAATCCTGGTTCAGTAATACCACGCTGACGCCAACGCCTATCTCGTAGCATATCTCCTCTGCTTGGCGAGCCATCAGCCATTAAACTTGGTGCACCGTTTGCGTCTAATTCATCTAACTCAAAATACTCAAACCATTCAATTGAAGCTGATCCTTGGGTGATATTCATGTTCGCAGATACGGGTTGAAAATAGCGTCCATACGTAGCAAAGATCTTAGCACTGCCATCACCCGACACATCATAAATTGCTTGCAAACGCGGTGCTATTTGATTGTCAATATCAACGAAGGCACGCCCATCTGATACTGTGTTTTCAAACTGGCTATAGCGTAGCCCCATGTTAAGCACTAAACTATCGGTTGCTTGCCATGAATCATTAATATAAAAAGCGAGTGAAGTTGTATCAGAATCGACTTCGCGACTTCGAACTCGTCTTTCTATAAAGTCACTCCCCAAAGGTGCACCTGATATATCATTTTCACCGGCAGTTTTAACTGTCCACCATCCCTCTGCATCACCGATGCCGTTTTGGCCTTCAAAGTAGTCCACTTTTACATTAGTATAATCAATACCAAACTGAATTGAGTGCATATCTAGATCCCAGTTGAAATCAATTCTTGCTTGGTCGCGCGTGAATTCTTGTTCTGTCACAGACGAGTTTGTATGTTGACTCAAAGTGATAAAGCCATCACGCTCATCCCAAACACCTGGATTTGGTGATGCGACCACATTTTCAACGTTTTCTGTCACTCGGCCAACGACAGCTGAAACAGAAAAAGTATCAGTTAAGTAGCCATTATAATTTAAGCTATATACTTTACCGCCATCTTCCCCTGGTGCATCCACACCTTGTTGCTCACCAATCACATTCTCTTGCCAGCTGTAAGCAAAGGTTTTATCGGTCCAAGTGCGCTTATTGTTCATTGCTGAAAAACCCACTGAGTGATCTTCATTTATAAACCAATCTACTTTTGTGAACCAGCGGTCTTCATCACGCTCAAAATCAGAAAAAGTTGTTTGTCCTGCGCCTGTAGACTCTTCACGGCGAGGTGCGAATAAGCCATAAAAAAACAGGGTATCTTCGATAATTGCACCACTAGCCCATAACTGTAGTTCTTTAAAGTCGTAACTACTTTGCTGTGTATTGGTGCTAATTGTGCCATTTTCTTGATAAATAGAATCGTGCTGGCTACGTAAACTATCAGGATCCCAACGTACTTCTGCCCCGAAGTTAAAGTCATTTTCACCGGATTTAGACACTGCATTAACAATACCGCCAAGTGCTCCACCAAATTTAGGACTAACACCCCCTGTTTTCACTTGCGTTTGTGAAATAGCTTCCCATGGCAAGCGAATTGAACCCAGACCTGTACGAATACTGGTTACGTTTAAGCCATTAAAGTAATAACCATTTTCAGCTGCTGATGAACCACCAAAGCTCGATGCACCATTAAAATTTGCGCCGCCCGGTGCCGCAGTGCCTGGAGCTAGTAAAGCGATACTTTCAAATCCTGTGTTTACTGGCATTGCTTTTAATTCAGCATCACTGAATGTTAAACCCGAAGTAGACGAGGCCATATCAACACGGCGAATGGCTGATCCCGTAACAGCAATGCGCTCAATATCGCTACCGGCTTTATATAATTGTGCATCGAGAATAATGGATTGCCCAATCGTCACAGCGACATTTTCTTCTACTAACGGCTCAAAACCTTCTTTGCTTATAGTGACATCATATATCCCAACGGGCACATTGCGCAGTAAATATTCACCATCATTATTGCTGATAATGGTATACACTAAACCTTTACTTTTATGCTTTAAAGTTATTGTTGCCCCAGTTAAATCGTTGCCAGCGTGGGCCACCACATGACCTTTAACAACACTACTACCATCAACTGCTTTTGCTGTAGGGGTCATTATTAATGCAGCTGTTACCGCCGTTGCTAACAGCGATTTAATGCCTATTCCCCGAGTTTGCTTTTTATTATTTGTAAACATGTGAATGTTCCCTTGTTCCTGTTGGTTTTTAATGCCTATCTAACTTAGACAACAAAAAATATACACCTATTACATATTGTATACAATATTAAATATACACAAAATTCACATTTAAAAATAACCAACTGATCTTAATAGTAAAAAAATTTATGAACTTTCGATCCAACAGAAAGGAGCTATTTATGGTGCTAATTGGAATAATAAAAAGAGGGGAAAGGCATCACTTCTTTATTATTGCTGCTGGAAAGCTAAAGCGATGCCTAAAGTTATAAATTAGAGTTTAGTAGCCTGTACTTATTGCCAGATATATTTTTTAATTACTATTTTCACCTTCTAATTTTATAAGTAATCTTTTTATATCGTTTTTAGCTTTAACAATATGATTTTTTAGAAATTCACAGGCATTTTGACAGTCTTTTTTTCTGCATAACTCGAGTAAAGTACGGTGCTCTTCAGGAGCTTTTGTTAAACCGCCTGCCAATAAAATATGCATACGTACATAGCGCTCTGAGTTTTTGCTGTACATATCAACCAACTCACGGGTTTGTGGGCGCGCGGCGCGGCTGTATAATTTAGCATGAAACTGGCTGTTTAAATCGCCAGTGGCAAGGTGGGTATCGCCGGCATCCATGGCACTTTCAAGCTCAGTTAAAATAAGCTCGGCATCAATTAAGTCTTGATCAGTTAAGCTTTGTATTGAATGTTTTAATAGCTCGGCTTCAAGAAGTGCTCTGAGGTCAAAAATCTCATCAATTTGCGATGCCGAAAGCTGTGTAGCAGTCGCACCTTTATGAGCTTCAAAATTGACTAGTCCTTCGGCTTCTAGTTGTAGCAAAGCTTCACGTACTGGAATCCGACTTACGTTTAGCTCAGTGGCTAATGCTGCTTGACGTAATGGATCTCCCGCTTTTATTTCACCTGAAAGAATTTTTTCACGGATAGCTTCTGCAACAAGCTGAGTTCGAGTTTTATGTTCTATGGCCATAGTAATTTCTATAAATTGCATTTGATATACATTATACCTATAAAAACACGCATGCCAAGTTAGAATCCTTCACAATAAAGAGATAGCGGGAAATGCAATTTCCACTCCCGCTACAATTAACTAAGACTGATAGCAAATTGGTCGCAAAAATCTCAACATTGCATTTAACCCAACGGAAGTGCTACGTACATCTGTGGAGCTTGGAAATGGTCCACCATGGTTCATTGAGCTACACACTTCTACACCGGTTGGCATTTGATTGTGTATTAAACGCCCTACTTTGTATTGTAGCGCTTCAATGACTTTTTCTGCACTAACGAAATCATCACTACTTCCATGCACACTTGCTGTCAGCTGACCTTCAAGCGCTGCTACTAGTAAACTTAACTGCTCCATGCTTTCATACCGAACCAATAAAGCGGCTGGGCCAAATACTTCTTCACGTAATGCAGGGGTTGCTAAATAGGTATCAACATTACAGGCAAATACATGGGCATTACCATGAAAGTCTTCTGTAAGTGCGCCTTTTGCAATAAGCTCTACGTTTTCGAGCTCACTGCGCTGGCTAACTTGCTTTTTAAAGGTCTTTACAATACCTGGGGTTAATAAAGTATCTGAGGCGGCTGCACTAATGCAGTTGGCTACCTCGGCTTCTAATTCATCACAGCCCGTTGGTACCAGCCATAAGCCAGGACTGGTACAAAATTGGCCATTACCCATTAGCATTGATTGGCAAAGAGCTTCAGCCATAGCTTTACCTTCATTTTGCGCTTTATTGGGTAAAACTATTTGTGGGTTTATGCTACCTAGCTCACCATAAAATGGAATTGGTTCTTGGCGTTTCGCTATAGTAGCTTGCAGTAAGTTAGCCACATTAAACGACCCAGTAAAACCGACTGCTTTAATGGCCGGAGCTGCGACTAATTGATGCGAAATATCGTAAACATCACTTTGCAGCACTGAAAATACACCTAGCGGCATATCACATTCTTTAATCGCAGCAAGCGCTGCACGAGCCATTAGCTCCCCTGTGCCTGGATGCGCAGTATGATTTTTAACAACCACTGGGCAGCCTGCTGCAAGTGCGGCGGCGGTATCCCCCCCGAGTGTTGAAAATGCATACGGAAAATTAGACGCACCAAATACAGCTACAGGCCCAAGCGGTAAGTAATTAAGCTCTGTACGAGGTTTAGGTAGTGGCGAGCGATTACTATCAGCTTCATCAATCAGCTTTAAACCTAGTGGTGAATCTGGGTTTTCACGCAGTGCACTGGCAAATGCTTTTAACTGATTAACCGTGCGCATTCGCTCACCTTGTAAGCGTGCCATAGGTAAATTGGTTTCTTGCGCGGTTTGCGTTAGTAAATCATCGCCAAGTGCTAAAATTTGCTCTGCAATACTCTCTAAAAAATCTGCACGCTGACTAAAACTCGTTTTTCTGTACTCGATAAAAGCATTATCAGCAGCATTAACTGCCGTATTTAACTGAGTACTCGTTACATTAAAGTAGCGTGTCGATAATGGTTGATTTTTAGCCGGTGAAAAGGCTTGAAATTCACCTTGCTCAGCGCGACCTTGCCATTGTCCGGCAATTAGGCTTTGTCCTGTTAATGTCATGCTTTTCTCCTCGTTAAATTACTTGAAACCCATAGGCATATGGGTCGTCGTCATCTACTGTAATGGTGCTCGTTCCGGTTACCCGAGACCAGCCGCGAATGCTAGGTAAAATAGCAGTTTGACCTGCCACTTCAGACACCTGCTCTATACAGCCAATAAACTGGCTGCCAATATAACTTTCATGAATAAATGCATCGCCTTGCTGCAATAAGCCTTTACTAAACAACTGAGCCATGCGGGCGCTAGTGCCTGTTCCGCATGGTGAGCGGTCAATGGCTTTATCACCATAAAAAACCGCATTAGCGGCGTCAGAACCAGAGTTTTTAGGTATACCTGTCCACAACACATGGCTAGCACCTTGAACGGTAGAATCAAGTGGATGTATACATTGTATTTTGGCGTTAATGGCATCGCGCACTAGGGGGCTGTACTTGAGTATTTGCCCCGCGCTTAAATGTTCAATGCCCTTAAAGTTACCCTGTGGCTCGACAATAATATAAAAGTTACCACCAAAAGCGATATCAACCTTTAACTCACCCAACTCTGTGATATTGATACATATAGACTGATACGCTAAATAAGCAGGCACATTATAAATTTTAACCCACTGTACTTTGCCATCCGTCATTTCATAATTGACCTGAATTCGTCCTGCTGGCGTATCCAGTTTTAAAGTACCGGGGGTTTTAGCATGTAGCAAACCATGCTCTAAGGCGAAGGTAACAATACCCATTGTACCGTGGCCACACATGGGTAAGCAGCCGGAAGTTTCTACAAATAAAATGGCTGCATCACCATCTTCGCTAGTAGGTGGGTATAAAAAACCGCCCGACATCATATCGTGACCTCTGGGCTCAAACATGAGCGCTTGACGGATCCAATCATGGTTAGCTAAAAAGTCCTGGCGCTTTTCGCTCATGGTATTTCCCTGTAACAGAGGGTGGCCACTTGTTATAAGCCGCACAGGGTTACCGCAAGTATGGCCATCTATACAAAAAAATGTTCCTTTGCGCATCACTTAATCCAATTTAGGTTTATTTACATCAACACAATACGCTTTCGCAGTATCGTTAAGCGTTGATGAAGAAGTTTTTTCATTTACAACCAGTAGTTTAAAATCTGCTATAGCTTTTACTATAGCGCTGCCAACTAGTTGCCATGTAGAGCTAGCTAACTCATCACTATTAAACTGAGCGGCCATTGCTGGGTTTATGCCATGCCAATTGGTTTTCATTTGCCTATTCCGAACTGAATTTATGTTTGATATGATAAGTATATTGTATACAATAATCAATATCCTATTTTAATATTGAATTTATAGGTACACACCCTTAAAAGATTACAAATAACAAATTACACATAACTAATTGAAAGTTATAACTAAAAATGAGTTAGAAAGAGCTTGTAGAGTTTTTTCTTACTACTTGTCAGTAAATACAATATCGATTTAGTCCTTAAAAAAACGTATAGCGTTTTACTTTTATCATCAGGGGAAGGTAATTTTGGCCAATAAAAAAACACAAAGAGTCGCTGTGATCGGTGCTGGTGTAATTGGTATTTGCACAGCTTTACAGTTACAACAAGCTGGCTTTGCAGTGACGCTATACGATGAAAATGGCCTAGCGCAAGGCTGCTCAAAAGGTAATGCTGGGCACTTTGCCACCGAACAGGTATTTCCTCTAGCGCAGGTAGCATTATTAAAAAAATTACCTGCTATGCTTTTTAACCCATTAGGGCCATTGCGCATTGATTGGCGCTATGCAATAAAAGCTCTCCCTTGGTTTTGGCAGTTTATTAAAAATATGCCTACTGCCAGATTTATTGCACATACACACGCTCTCAAAGCCTTAAATGAACATGCAATTCATGCATATGAAAGATTATTAGCAAACTATCAACTGGGCCACCTGCTTACTAAACAAGGGAGTTTACTTACCTTTGAAAAAACCCCATTGGTTGATGTGCAGCGCACCTTGGCTATGTATCAAGCGCAAGGAATTAAAGTAAAGCTACTTGATACAAAGCAAGTACATGCTCTAGAGCCCAGTTTATCCGACAAAATAAATCACGCTTTATTATTTGAAGACGTTGCTCATAGTATTGAACCACATTTATTTTGTATCCAATTAGCGCAAAAGTTCAGTTTATTAAAGGGGCAATTTCGTCAACAGAAAGTAGTTGCTATCACGCCTAAAAGTGAAGGTTTTATGGTGAGTGATGAACAAGATAGTCTCAATTTCGATAAAGTCGTGATCGCAGCGGGTGCTTGGAGTGCCTCTCTCATCGAGCCGCTTGGATACACAGCACCTTTAGATACCGAGCGTGGTTACCACTGTATGGTTAATATTAACCATGGCCTAACACGGCCCGTAGCTTCTGCTGAACGGAGTCTTATCATGACCCCGATGAGTCAAGGGTTAAGAGTGGCAGGCACAGTGGAGTTTGCGGGTATAAATAGAAAGGCTAACAATAAACGTGCATTAGCTTTACTGCCCCATGCACAAGCGTTATTAGCTAGCCAGCCTCTTAGTGCCACGACTACATGGATGGGCTGTAGGCCATCATTGCCTGACTCATTACCTATAATAGACCAAGCCCCCAATCACAATAACCTGTACTTTGCCTTTGGTCATCAGCATTTAGGGTTGACACAAGGAGCCATAACTGCCGAGTTAATTACAGATTTGTGTCTCAATAAAGCCCCCTCCATAAATTTAGAGCCATATTCTATAAACCGGTTTATGCGCTAATTCTTTAAAAATTATAATTAAACAAATACATAGGAGAACCTAATGATGACCAAAGGTATTAGTACTCAAACGAAAGAACAAGCACTTGCTAGTCTTTCCAATATGACTCGCGATTTAATTCCCATTCAAGCTGATGAGCATCTAGCCCGTATTGCCCGTGCTCAAGAGTATATGCAAGCCAATAATATTGATGCCATTTACTTAAATGCAGGGACTAACCTTACTTACTTTACGGGTATGCGCTGGTACGCAAGTGAGCGCATGGTCGGTGCTATTTTACCCGCGAAGGGCGAAGTACAATATATAGCCCCTGATTTTGAAATTGGCTCTCTCAATGGCTTTAAAGTTATAGAAGGCCCAATTCGCGGCTGGCTTGAACACGAAAGTCCTTATGCATTATTTGTCAAAGTGCTCACCGAAATGGGTATTGCTGAGAGCGGCACTGTAGGGATTGACGAAAGCGCGCAGTTTTTCATTTTCGATGGCATAAATAAAGCGCAAACAGGCTTAAACCTCGTTAATGCACAGCCTGTTACAGCTCATTGCCGCATGCATAAGTCAGCCAATGAACTAATGCTAATACAGCGTGCGATGGATATGACCTTAAAAGTTCATCAGGCCACTGCCAGTATGCTATATGAGGGTATAAGCACGACTGAGGTAGAAGAATTTATTAAACAAGCCCACCAAAAAGTTGGCGCGCCAGGTAACTACTTTTGCATAGTTTTGTTTGGCCTCGCGACATCATTTCCTCATGGTATCAAAGAACCACAGATTCTTAAAAAAGGAGATATGGTTTTAATTGATACTGGCTGTAAAGTACACGACTACTTATCAGATATTACACGCACTTACGTATTTGGTGAAGCTACGGACCGCCAACGACAGTTTTGGAATTATGAAAAAGCCGCACAAATGGCCGCTTTTGATGCAGCTCAAATAGGTCAAAGCTGTGAAAGTGTCGACCACGCTGCCCGCTCTTACTTAGCTGAGCAAGGCCTTGGACCTAAGTATCAAACTCCTGGCTGCCCACACCGTACCGGGCATGGCATAGGCTTAGACATCCATGAATGGCCTTATTTGGTCGGCGGTGACAAAACACCTCTAGCCGCTGGTATGTGCTTTAGTAATGAGCCAATGCTAGTTGTACCTGGTGAATTTGGTGTGCGTTTAGAGGATCACTTTTATATTACTGAAAATGGTCCAAAGTGGTTCACTGAACCCGCTCATAGCCTCGAAAACCCATTTGGGTTATAAGATAAATATACTCATTGCTGCACGGCGAATGCTTACCGTGCAGCTAATTAGTACTTGAAAGAACTAGAAAACGAATTAGCCTAACAAGTCCAAAGCTTTGAGTCTCTCTCTAGCTAAAAGATATCTTGCACAAACGTCATCAATTTGCTGTTGAGTTAATTTATTACCGAAGGTACGAAGTCCACCATCCTTATCGTCATGATGAATTCCAAATGCGCACTTAAGGTACTCCATAAGTAGCGGTTGAGCATCCAAGTAAGAGATGGAATTCATAGCCTGAGAAATTTTGTTAGCCTCAGCCCATTCCCCTTTATTTACATACTCCTGCATCGTCACACTCGCTTTTGGAAAGATACAACCTACACCTGTGATCCCGCCACATGCTCCTGCTAGTCCGGCATACACAGTGACAGTGTCTACACCTGCCAAAATTTTTGCATCTTTGTTTTCTAACATTATCGTCTCAATGATTGAAACATCTGACGTCGATATTTTTAACGCAGTTACTTCAGGAAGCGCAGCAAGTTTTTTAAGAAGCTCGGTTGAGAGCGCATGGTAGCCAGCTGCATCTGGGTTGTTATAAGGCATAATTGTAATGCCAGCCTCTTTAGCGGCTGTTGCACAAAGCGCATAATATTCATACATATCTTCATCACTAGGTGCTTCTTTGGTTTTTGGTGGCATAACCATGACAGTATCTACGCCAACAGATGCAAGTTGCTTTACAATTTCAGCTATTTCTTCTTTCGTTTCTGCCGCAGCACCACTGATCAGTGGCACACTGTATTCTTTTGCAACATCAGAAAGAGCTTCAAGTAAAGAAAGACGCTGATCAACACTTAGATAACTATTTTCACCTAATGTGCCTGAGCCAACAAGCCCCCCCATTCTACTACCGCCTTTCCCTTGTACTTTTAAAATTTCTGCAGCGTATTTCTTTGTTGTATCAAAGTCTATTTCAAATGATCCAGATTCAGACTCTTTTAGCCATGTGAATACGGCCGGCATAACTGAAAAGCGCCAATCTGTGTTCGTTGTTTTCATCATATTTCCTGTTGCTTAAAGGTAACTCCTATAAATATTAACACAAATAGAATATTGTATACAATATTCTATTTGTGTTAATTCTCTTGTAATTTGTGAAGCTTAAGCTATGGTGATTAATTTATGCCATAGTGTGATTAGTCTGGTGAACTGAATTAAACAGTGCCAATTATTGGCACCATTTACCTTGCTTTTGAGCAATTAGTAATAAGTGTGCTGCGCTCCATGAAAAGTTAGGCGCTCCTTGTTGCTCACCATTAAGCGGATTATAATTCTCACGTATTGGCGCATTAGAAAGCAAACCATTGGCATGATTTAATAGCTTTTCACTTAATTGCTGAGCTTGTTTGCAATAACCGTAATGACTCATACCTACTAACCCAAAGTAAGCTTGATCAAGCCATACACGTCCACGCCAATAAATATCCGCACCGAAAGCCGGGTTAGTCAGCGCAGCACTGCCAAGCGGAACGTAAGTATTAAACTCATTGTTATCAAGCATTGTTTTTACCACATCACTGGCCTGTTCCATACTCGCTACTTGATTAAACAACGGTGACCACCCTTCAGGACCTTTGCCTCTTTTTACTAAAGTCCTCCCAGCGCAACCATTCGCTAAGGGGGTATCTGCTATTTCAATGTCGTAGTAGAAGCCTGTATTTTTATCAAACATGCACCGATTGATATAATCCCTTAACTGAGCGGCTTGCCTTAAAAAGTAACTTGCTTGGTGCGGTAATTTAAGCTGCTTCGCTATTTTACTTAAATAACGGTTATCAGCAGCCATATAAGAGGCTTGATCCACAGATTCTTGCAATAATGAATACCCAACTAATGTACCTGTATCATTACGATTTTCTGCAAAACCAACGTGCCAGTCACCACGAATCCCGCCGTTTTTTATATAACGATTTAACTGTTGATTATTTATAAAACCAAACACAGCAGCATCATCACGACCAGATTCCCAAGATGCGGCTGTTTGTGCCGGAACTTTAATTTCTAAGGTTGCTTCATCGCTTAGGTAAGTCCTATAGTTTTTTAAGCCACTTTTTGTTCGCCAACCTGCCGAGGTTTTTACTTTAAACAATAACTTACCGTCACGAGTATTATGAGCTTTATCAACAGTGGCACCATACTCAGGCACACCGTTTTTGTTATGATCACGGTTGCGTAACCACCATTCACGATAAGCAACTAGTTTAGGATACATGCGTCTGAGCCACTGAGTATCGCCTGTATTTTCAAATACCTGCCACACAGCCCAAGCTGCCAAGCTTGGCTTAGTATTACGCTCATTCCAATTTGTGCCGTCACCACCGCGTTTTGCACTAAAATTATAGGCCACTAAGTCAGGTATAAATCCAGCATCCCATGGCCTGACAGCATCGTTTGGCGTTATTTGATGCTCAAACACAGCATTCAAATTTTGTTTTGCAAGCTCTGGATTAAATGTTACCAGTGCATATGCCTGCTTGTAACTATCCCAAGGCCAAGTTTGATTACCTGAAAACCAGCGACCGGTAACGGCTGGACTAACGGTATCAAAACCTACTGCACCAGCTTTACTGCGCCAATTTCCAATTAACGTTTCAACACTTTTTACTGCAAGTTTTTGTAGAGCTGGTTGCTTGTTACTAATTGGCTGTGTGGCTTTATTTATATACTCTTGCCAACGTAATTTACTAAGTGATAAATGATGTTCGGGTTGCTTTAAAATTTTATCAATAACCTCTTTTTCACGTACCGCTTCTTGATTATTTAATAAATATGAATAGCTTGTGTAGAATGTACGATTGTTTTTTATGTGCGTTGTGCTTGAGTAACTTAGGTCGTCATGACGTGTTCTAACCGCTAACGTTTTTTTAAGCAATAACTGTGAGCTCCCCGAAGTGAGTATGTGTCCATGCGCCCTTACTTTGCCAAAACTAATCGCAATACTATTGTTGGTGACTTGCCATTGGGGATTTAATTCCGGATAAACCACAAATGGCGAACGCCCCTCTCTTTCAGTGCCATTGTTAGCACGTAAATGGTTTATAAGCTGTCCTGCAAAATGTAATGTAATAGGCTCTGTGGTTTTGATCTGTGTTTTAACTAATGAAGTGCGATTTGTCACAAAGCGCAAAGTAAGTATTATGTTTACCCCGTCACCGCTTAGCTCTTGCACTAACGCGCCGGGTAAGCTGTAAGCCCGCATTGCTAGCTTCACTTTATTGGCCTCGTCAATTTTCTGGCCTTTATAAACAGTCAGCTTTTCTAAATAAGGTGCTATAAAATTTAAATACTCCTCAGTAACAATAGCAGGCCCGGTGAACGCGCCGGCGTTTTCACCTGTTGGTAACAAATGTCCATGCCATGCGCCTAAATCAAAAAGAGGGCTAAAACGTTGGTGGCCGCCTTGCTCAAAGTCCTGCATATAATATGGGCTGCCGGTTCTATTTATTAAGTTCTTATAATTAACCACCTCACTGGCAGCAGCCTTACAATGACTGATTAAAAGCACGGTGATTAAAATAAACAGATTTTTAAAAATCATTTATTTAGTCCTTTTTGTATCGCGCTAATAAATAAAAACCAAACCCAGTAGCTAGTGCAATGCCTGCAAATAATAACCACATGATTTCAGGTGACTTTATCTCTTTGACCAGGTAGCCGTAGCTCCACCCAGACAAAAATCCAGCAAATAAAAAGCCTAATGCCATAGACACAAAGTAATAACCCATAAACATAGCAGCACTGCCTTTTGGAGCTATGCTGGCAACATACTCTTGGCTTTTTGGAGAGGTGAGCATTTCACCAAAAGCAATTAATAATATAACCGTTACCACTACTAAACCTCCCAACTGGCTTAGTAATACCCCCGCACTCATTAATAACAACACTAAAAAAGCACCTGCTGTGACAAGTAAACCGCTTATTAAGACAGATATAACTTTAAAATGCTGACATTTAACACTTACTATTATTTGTAACAGAACAATAGCTGCAAAATCTAAATTAATCAGGTATTCAGGGTTTACCTGTCGGTATTTAAGCCACTGCTGCGCCACTTGCATACTTTGCTCAGCTGAAAAGTTAGAAGCACTAGCTTGTTTAAAAAATAACGCTATTTCAGCAACAGGAACATTAACTTTTAAGTGGACTAACTCTAGACGCACTGCCTCTAAATTTATCTCTTTGACTGGTGTTAGACTTTGAGTAGCAGCCAGTGTTTGCAGTTTGTTACTTAAAGCTTGAATATCAACATAAGCAAAAAAATCCACTGCTGATTGACCAAAGTAACTCAAGAGTGCAACTAAATCTTGAGTATCAATATAGTCACGTATAAACAGAGGTAGAGTATAGAAAAGTTGGTTATATACCGTCCAAAACCCCGTTAATATTGCTAAATATAGTGCAAAACTACGGTTGCTAACCCTCACCGGTTGTAGATACCATTTAGACGCTTTTTGCACGCTTACGCACTTATCCCATAACCAGTTCGCAGCTAACCAAATCGTAATTAGTGAAAAAGCTTGAGTGTATGTTAACCAGCTAACTCCCCCCGTCATTAAAATAATTACACTGGTAAACAGTAATAATGCGAAACGGCTGTTACCCAAAACATGTTGAGCTTGCTGTAAAACCGCTGCCGCACCTATGCTGCTACGTAGTTTACTGCTTGACTCACGGTAAAAAAGCAATGGAATAAAATTAACAACTATCCAAGATGCCGACATAATAAATACCGCATCCCAACTAATAGTCCGTAAATACCCAGCCACTAACGGGCCTATGAAGCCCCCCAAATTAACCATAGTGTAAAAAATACCAAAGCCTAAACCCCGGTTACTGTCGTTAGTGTTTTGACTTATAGTGCCAACTACCACAGGCTTAAAGCAGGATGCACCAAAAGCGACTAACATTAAAATCATAAAGAACGAATTAAAGTCTGTCACTTGACCCAAAAAGTAATAACTCGGCGCCATCACAATAAATGAGCATGTAAACATTTTTTTATAGCCATAGCGATCGGCAAAAGCCCCAGTGATCACAGGTAATAAATATAAAAAAAACGGAATTATCCCCTGTACTGCACCTCGCTCTGCATCACTAAATCCGACCCCCCCTTGTTCAACGGGTGTGGTCATATATACCGATGATACAGCAAAGAAACCATACCAAGCTAAACGCTCAAAAATTTCCATGGTATTAGCCAAATAGAAACCTAATCCAAAGCTACGCCAAGTTTGTTTATTTTTCTCGGTTCCCTGCTGTGCTGCTGATTGTAATTGTTGGTTATTATTCATAGTTTACTTTTTCAATTAAACACAGTATTTTATATTGCATACAATATACACTTAAAGCAAATAAAATGACAAAAATTATATCTCTCACATTATTAACTTTACTACTCATGGCCTGTCAGCCCACGCCTAATTCTAGTGCGAATAATAAGCCTAGTATTGGCAATATAAAAAGCAGCCCAAGTAAAATGCAAGCAAACATTACCGTGCAGGGCTATACCAGCACACTCAATAATATCGATATAGAGTTTTTAGGAAAAAAAATTCCATATACATACAGCGATGGCAAAATAGGAAATAGTCGGGGCTACAACTGGTGGGTAAGTAAGCACTTTGCGCTAAAAAGTGATCTACCTAAAGAAAAAGTCACGCTTTACTTAGAGCTACTTGAAATGGCATACCCACATTATGTTGCTTTATTTGGTATGGCTCCCCCTAATATTGAACGCCAACGCATTGCCGTTGTTTATGGTAGTAGTCGATCCCGTGTTCGAGAAGCCATGCTTGATGATGGTTTTTTACGTGGGGTACATAAAACTGCCGGTGGTGAAACCATGTTTTATAACCGTGCCGGATATAATTTCCCCAGCCACCGTGAGCACCACCAGCGCTATATAGTTATTCACGAAACCATGCATGCTTTTCATATGGCATTAAACGGCCATTCAACGTGGGCACCTAATTGGATCACCGAAGGTTTAGCTGATTCGATTGCTCACCATGTTTATGATCCTAAGCAAAAACAACTCACCGTTATGGTATTTGATCGCGCTCCAATGAATTACATTGAAACCGGTTTAAAACAATATTACAGTGCAAATAAACCTACAATTGAAGAAATAAATGACGATCCTGCACTAAAACGTGGACTTAATTTTTTTATAATTCATTACCTTTTAAGCTCTCCTGAACGGGCACAGTACTTTGCTCACTTTATTGAAGAGCTCAGATTAGCAAACCCACACAGCGAAGCCACACTTTCAACAGCTAACTCACTGCTTAAGAGTACTTTTAAAAATTGGTCGGAAATAGAACAAGGTTTTGCTGATTTTGTAGAAAATATCCAGCCTAGCTTCCATATTGTATCGGGCCCTTGGGAGCAAGACGGTAACGCTTACTGGCTACGTAATACTCAATCGACGGCATTATCGCGGTTAGATATTACCCCCCCCTCAACGGCTAATCACCCAGTCATGGACTTTCCTGCTCCAAAGCCGAGTTCACTCATTGATGTAGCAAATAAACACCAAGTGGCCGCGCTAATCGAGTTCGAAGCTGCTCAATTACATCGAGGAAAAATTGGCATAGCACTACAAGGAAAGCGTGACCAACAAAATCTAAAATATCGTCGTACTTTTGTTGGTGAAGAGCAGGCAAGTGATGATCAATTGCTGATGCTGCTTATTGAAGATGGCAGTCACTTAATTATAAATGCACAAAGCTACGATAACTTTAAAGCAAAGCAAATAGCCCTGACACCTGAGATAAAAAGTGCATTAATCGCAGATAAGAAACTTGCAATAAACCTAACGCTCGAGCAAGCACAATTAAGCATTAACTTACACGCTCAAAGTAATAGTCAAAAAGTAACCCAACAATTTTCTATTCCCCTGAATAAGCAAATGATTTCAACACTTAACAGCGAAAAGATCAGCTTAATAGGTCAAAATAACAACCATAAAATCACCCCGTACTTATTTAACCCTACCCCCACTCGCTTGGTGTCTGTCACAGCAGAGAATGCGCTTACAAACCCTTGGCTTTTTAAAAATTATGCTCTATTAAACCGAATGTTTAAAACCTGCCTGCAACACGAGAGATTTATACCACAATGCGATCTTGAATTGAGTAATATTTTGGCAAAACTCCCCTCTATAGAGCTGCACGATGAAGCCAGTTCTGAACTAGAGTTCTTGGAAAATCAATATATAGCCACATTAAATAATACTGGTTTTAGTACTCTTTCCGGGGTTAAATCTGATATTTATTATCACCAAAAAAGGCCTTTTTTAAGAGTGGTCAATCCAACTGGTTCCCCTTTAGAAATTACTGCACAAGTGATACTCACAAATAGCGCTGATAAGCCAAGCAAAACTCATCAGCTAAAACGCAGCTTGAGCTCAGGAACACATAATATCTCACTGCCAACAGAAATAAATGCTGAAAAGATTACTATTGCGCAAACTCTCAAATGGAAGTCGTTAACGCACCAAACTACGCTCTCCAAACGAGTAACCCCGTTTAATGGCGTTGAGTTTAATATAGTAAAATCGAAAGAGCATGAAGACCATTGGTTAGTAGAGCTTAATTTATCAGGGCCTTATTCTGGGGATACAATTGGTGACATTATTCTAACCTCGACATCATTCGAGCAAGCCACTCCCGCAAAATCTCAACAGAAAAGTGTTGATTTAGCACCTTATGAACAAAAAAAATACATCTTCAAAGTAACAAAAACTGACAAACCACAACAGATTTCTGTAAAGGCCATTTTAAATGTTGATGGTGAGCCTATTCGCCTTATTCAAGAGCTAACTTTGTCCTAAGCTTAACAATAGGACAAACGCCACTTTCGAAAGAAAGTGGCTTTAAGCTTCTCTTTAAATAACCATTATTTAGTCCAGCGTTAACTGAGTTGCTTGCTTCCTTTCTCTTCATACTCAGCCACCTATGCCCTAATTTAATTACCTTTCAATGTACTCATCAATATTGAAGTTGTCAGCTTTATCGACACTTTTGCAACGTAAGTACAATTGAATGTTTATTTATCAACTTTACATCTAAGTAGTTCAATTTATAAAAAAGATAAAGGGGGGGTTTTGACCTTGAAGAAATGAACCTTTGCATTTGTTTCTTTATAAAAAAGAGCCACCAGAAAACTGATGACTCCATTATATAAAGTACGTGAGATCACGCTTTAAGTTTATATATAAACTAACGACACCCTTGACTGTTAAAGTCGACGACTAAGCTTGCACCAGTGCTATTACCAGCTACTTTTAGGTAGCCCCAGTATTCACTCTGGCCTGAAATATAAATACACTCTCCATTTCCGCTATTATTTGACTCAGCCACTTCATTGTTACCATTTGGCCAACCACTTGCAGCGTAGCTTAGACTTAAATCACCACTACCATTAGCGGTGGTGATCGCAATACCATTTTGGCCTTGAACATCTGCAATGCTAAACCACATAGGATCGCTATTACCTAGACAAATTACTTCGCCATCATTTAAGCGGCCACTGCTTCGGCTGCCTTGACTAGCACATACATCTGGCACGTTAGAAGTCACTTGGGTAAATGATGCTGTTAACTGAACGTTATCAAATGCATTATAACCTCTAACCATCACATGGTATCGGCCTACTTGTGCAGGGTTTATAGCACACGACTCTTCGTTACCACCAATGTAAGGGCGACAATCATATATAGCTTCACTCGGTGCTGCTTCAAAACTTACATATAAATCCGCATCACCTGTACCACCAGTTAAATTAAACATAAGGTCGCTGGCGCCTGAAGGAACATCAAAAGTGAAATATAAAAATTCATCTTGAGCGCCACTGATGTTAATTGGCTGGCTATTCAATAGCACACCATCATCAACACTACTGTCAGCTTCGATAGTTGCTACTGTAGTGACAGTTTGGCTTGCACCTTCATTATCAACCACAGTTAATGTTATGGTGTATTCTCCTGCACTTGTGTAACTATGAGTAGGATTTGCCAGATTTGAACTGCTACCATCGCCAAAGTTCCATTGATAACTGGCGATACTACCATCGCTATCATTACTACCATTACTCGTGAAGCTAATATTGTTATTTTGCATGCCAGAATACGGGCCATTAATTTGTGCTATTGGTGGGGTATTAGTGCTCGTACCTGCAACTAAGTCATCGCACCACTGTACAAATTCATTCTCATAGTTATTGGCCCACTCTACAGTTTTTGATTTATAGGCACTCCAATTACCAGTGCGGGTATGAGCCAACATGGCATCAAGTTCGTTGTTGTGACGTTCAAACATAAAGCGAACAGCTAAGTAACCCCAGCGATAAATTCGATCTTGATCAAATCCATCATAGGTGGTGTCAAAAATTTGCGCTAGTGTATAGCGCGAGCCATCACTAATAGTGGCTTTTGCAGCATCGTTGTTATTTAAATTAGCAACATACTCTGCAACCCCCTCTGACCACCAGACAATATCTTCTGTGGGTGCGTTAAAGTCACCATATAAGTCGAAACGGCCATCTAAATAGTGAACATACTCGTGCTCTAAGTTCCATACATAGTGCTCTGCATTGGCATAACTTGCTTCATAAGCTATAAAATTAGCTTGATTGCCAGCTACAGATGGGTCACCTTCTAAATACATACCGCCATTGTTCGTATCTATACCAAAGATAGCACCTGCGTACTTGCTATAATCGTCACTACTGTCAAAAATATTTACTTGTAAAAAGTTATTGTTGTCATCAGCAACAGGGGTGTTATTTGTGGCTAGCTTATTATGAAAAAGCCCTTCTTCAGCGCCCATAGCATCACATGCTGATGCATGTTGAATAGCCGTCATATTTTGTGAGCGAATTTTTATAGTACTACTACAGCTATAACTTTGTGACAACACTTGTTGAGTTAGTTCATCAACAAAGCCACAAATACCGTAGTCATTACAATCTGCGTAATAACTTACAGAATCAGCTGCTGCAAGCCATACTGCATCACCATAACCAAAACTGTTATAGGTGCTAAAAATAGCTTTCAAACCAGTATCAACACTTGCTTGTATTGGCGTGCCTGAATATTGTTTTAAACGAGCTAGTTCACTGGCAGCGTTAACAATCAAGTATTGTGCATCTGAGTCTATCATCCACTGCTTTTGAGTAAATGCGCTTAGCTTAGCAACTAAGTCAGTATCAGTGCCGATAGCGGTTACAAATGCATCATTCCACTGGCCACGATAAAGTAGCGTGAAAATACCATTAACAGCACTACGCATATTCCATTTTGCAGCATAACTCTCATTGAAGCGCGTTAACCACTGCTTTACCACGTTTAAGTAACGATGCTGCTGCTCAGCACTATCCATAGTTATGATAACTTCAGCAAGTGTTTTACCGTGTCCATCATTATCATCATAAAAGTGGCTATTGTTTACAAATGCATCTATAGCATCAACTACTGCAGGCTGTACCCAAGAACTAAAATTCACGTCACCGTTGTAAAACTCAACATAAAAACCCGCACGCAAATATAAAAACAGCGCTTCTAAGTCAACATCTCCACCACCAGCATAAGTCTGTGAGAGTGACTTAGCATGATTTGCAACGGCATACATGTTATCTGAACTGTAAACTTGACTCTGAATAGAGGATGGCGCACTAAATAGTTCATTAATACAACTAGTACCTTGGCTTTTAAGTTCAGTGATAATTGCACTAGTGCTTGCACTTGCCATCGCAGCTAAATCACAACTGACAACGGCGGCTTGGCTGCGCATCATAAATTGATTAAGTTGTTGTGGCTGCTTTTGCAACTCAGCTATAGGGGCTTTTTCATTATGTTGGTGATCTACACCGTGATGATGTGTGCGCTCAACTTCTGCATTTTTTGGTGTAAACAAGCGCTCTTGCAGGTTAGCTGATTGAGCTAAAGAGCTTGCTCCAAGTATAGGTAGCGCCAGAATTAATGTTTTAATTTTCATAATTTACCTTTGATAATTATTGTTTTCTCTATCCAACTCGAAAAGAGAAATACTTTTGTAACATTAAATTATCATTGTATACAATATATTTTATATTTAAATAACAGTGTAAGTAGCTCCTGTTGATGGTTTGACGAAAGAAATAAAATCTGAAGTTAATCTATATTTCAACTAAGAAAACAAAGTCATTAAATATTTAGGATGAGAAGTATGGCTAGAAAGGACAAAGCTGTAGATATGCGTAAATGTAAATACACCCTAAATTTAAGATAAACTTTTATTACGCAAAAGTTACGAAATTGTCAGCTCTTAAAATTAAAATAGTTTTAAGTTGGCCACACTCAGGTCATCATTTGTTTAGATATTAGTAGACACTATCAATAAAGGAAAGGGACCAAATGGCGCTCTCGGTAGGGATCGAACCTACAACTTAGCCTCCGGAGGGCCACGTGATATCCATTTCACCACGAGAGCACATTTGTTGCCTCCACATCAACTCGCGATATCAATGCTTTAGCATGCGCAATAATAAAGGCATCTTTGTATAAATACCAGCATGATTCGTTTACATGTCTATAATTTGAGCTAATCACTTAACAAAAGGTAAAAAAAGCGCTATTTATTTATATCCTATAAAAAACAGTAACGCTTTAGACACATATTATCTATTATTGTCACTGGACGGAAAGATTAAATACGAGGAAGTAATTATGAAGTTAATGTTAACAGAACAAGTTGCTGATTTTTTAGGAGTTAAAGTCGAGCGAGTTAAACGCCTTGCTCGAGAAAGCCTATTAATCGCTAAATCAGAAGATGATAACGGCGAAATGCAATTTGACGCTGATGAAGTAGCAAAATACAAAGAGCTTGCGGAACGCTTTGGCGGACTTTAACCCTCCATTAAAGCAATAAGCTCATCCAGTTGCGCGCGCAATACAACAACCTGATTGTCTATATCGCGTTGCTCATACCAACCTATACATAACAGTAAGTAAACTAACTGATAGCAATTGAGTTTATGCATAGATAAATAAAATTGATCTGATAGGGTGTGCGTTTTGTAATTGTTAAGCAGAGCCTGCTTGCCTGAAGCATCTAATTTAAAACTAACCGCTAACGCAGCAAGATCAAAATACACATCATTTGTTTGAGCATACTCAAAATCGATTAAATAAACGCCTTGCGGGTTTACCACGATATTTTCTTTGACTAAGTCGTTATGGCAAAAGCCGCTATCTACGGGCATGTTGGCAATGCTTTTTAATGTTTTGCTTATGAGCTTTTCATACTGTTTAAACACTAATAAATGCTGATAGGCTTGCAATTCCAAAGCTATATTCATTGCCTCATTATTAGTTGTATACGCATGTAGCTTAACAAGTTTAGTCAGTAGCGGCATCGCCAAATAAGACTGAGCGACGTCGCCATCAATATAGTTAAAAGCTGCGCGCTTATTTTGCTTATCAAGCCAGATGGGAGCAGAGCAAACTTGTTGTTTACTGAGCTCATATTGGGCATGTAACCCTACTTGTGGCCAATACGATTTATAACACTTTAATAAATAAGCTTGGCTGTCAGTACGGATCAAAAAGTTATCGTTGCTTAAACCGTTAACCAAATACTCTGTTGAGGTTATTGTGCTCGGTACTAAAAACGCGCTACAAATATTAACTAGCTGAGAATGCTGATTCATAGATTAAAGTTGCGCCATGGGCTTGGCTTGGCTTTGCTCGTATTCTTCGTACCACGTTTTAAATCCCCATGCTGCCATAACGGTATAAAATACAAATAAAACAAGGGTTGGGTAATAGCCTTTTTCATAGTACAAATACATAGAGGCCGCATCAATGACTATCCAATAGAGCCAATTTTCTAATACTTTTTTAGCTACCAGATACGTAGTAACCACGGCAAAGCAGGTTGTGAAACTATCAAGATACGCAAAATCTGCATGCGTATAGTTTTGCATTACATAGCCAATTGCTAATGACACTAATGCAGTCAGTACAATTAAAATAATATGTCGGTTTACCGGCCAGGATGTAATTAGTCGCTGCGCTTGATTAGCCTTACCTTTGCGCCACACGACCCAACCAAACACCGCCATATACATATAATAAAAGTTTAGTAACGACTCCATTACCAGCGCGCCATTCCAATACATAATGGTATAAATAAGCGTACTAAAAAAAGCCGCAGGCCAGCACCATAAGTTCTCTTTAATGGCCAGTAATAAATACGCCATCGACAAAGCAACCGCAATATATTCCCAATGCGACATAGCAGTAAAACCACTGAGTATTTGCGTTACAAAATCCATCATTATAAAACGACCGTGTTTGTTAAGGGGTTATTCGGGAGATAAATCGCCCGAAATAAATTTACACACAAATATAGCTTTACCAAATTGCTCATATGAATGTTTAATTTCTGTGCTGATCACTTGCATAACTAGATCATAATCACCAAATATTTGGGTCGACATCGTATTAGTGATCACTTTAAGCTCTTCGTAGGCATTAACTCTGTCGATAAAGCCTTTAATAAAAGGAATGTAATCTTGGTGGAGCGGGTATTTACTGATCTCTACTGATAATTTCATTTCAAACTCACCTTTTTAATTATTTGATTTCATCTAATCATTCAACGCAACTTAAATACAGTGTAAAATTACACTAACACTCAATTTAAATGAGCTCATTATGGCACGCAGAATTACCTACACTTTTAAAAATCAACCGCGCGAAATTAACTTCGCCAAAGATAAATACCACGATATGTATCAGGCTATTGCGGCTGCCGAAGGTATCGATTTAACTAACTACTTAAACATGGTACGCCAAATTGAAATGACCTCTAAAGGGTCATCGGCTGTGCGTAACTTTCGTGATCAAGAATTTGCTCGCATGGGCTTTAGCGATATTTACTTTATAAAAGAGTAACGATACCGATTAAGTGAGCATCACGATCATTCTAGTAATGTAAACTTAATGGGTATTTTTAAAATAAATATTAGCGCTGGTACTCATAACTTACGCGCGGTGTAATATTACACAATAACTCGTAAGATATAGTATCAGCACATTGTGCAATTTCTTCTACCGGCAACTCAGGGCCCCACATTACTACCTCATCGCCGACTTTGATGCCATCAGCATTTTCACCAATATCAACACTGATCATATCCATAGAGATGTTGCCAGCAATACCATAACGTTTGCCAGCAATCACTACTGGGGTACCATGTTTAGCATGACGCGGATAACCATCACCATAGCCCATAGCAACCACTGCAAGCTTAGTTGGCTGAGTACTTTGCCAACTGCCACCATAACCAACACCTTGCGCAGCATCAACATCGCGAATTGCAATGACCTTAGTGGTTAAGCGCATCACAGGCTTAAGCTGATGATCTTTGCCTGAAGTGTTAAGCATTGGTGATACACCATACATCATCAAACCTGGACGCACCCACTCGCCATGACCGGCAGGCCAAGCAATAATACCGGCCGAATTTGCTAAACAATGTGCTTGTTGTTTGCCTTGCACTAATGAATCAAACAAAGCAATTTGCTCAGCTGTTTTGGGATCATTAACATCATCGGCACTGGAAAAGTGCGTCATTAAATTGATTGTATCTTTAGCGTTATCAGTCGCTTGCAAGCGCTGATAAAAATCATTCAATTGCGTTGGTGCAACCCCTAAACGATGCATACCCGTATTGATTTTTAACCAGCAACTGATTGGTGCATCGAGCTTTGCATTTTCAAGTGCTCTGAGCTGGTTTTCATCATGGATTATGGTTTGAAAGTTATTGGCTAATAAAATCGGCAAGTCATCTTGATGGAAAAAACCTTCCAACAACACAATAGGCTTGGTCAGCCCGCCTGCTCGCAGTGCGAGCGCTTCATCTATTCGTGCCACTGCAAATGCGTCGGCATCATTAAGGTGCTGCGCTATTTTTACTAAACCATGGCCATAAGCATTGGCTTTTAATACCGCCATAACTTTACTGTTAGGCGCAAACTGTCGCACTTGCGCTAAATTATGAGCAAGTGCTTGTAAGTTAATTTCGGCAATAGCTAAGCGCATTAGTAATCATCATCTACAGCAGGCCCCGCGTAATTATCAAAGCGAGAGAATTGACCTTGGAAGGTTAGGCGCACTTTACCAATCGGACCGTTACGCTGTTTACCGATGATAATTTCTGCAACACCTTTATCAGTACTGTCTTCGTTGTATACTTCGTCACGATAAATAAACATGATTAAATCGGCATCTTGTTCAATAGAGCCCGACTCACGCAAATCTGAGTTAATTGGGCGTTTATCAGCACGTTGCTCTAGGGTACGGTTAAGCTGCGATAGTGCAACAACCGGACACTGTAATTCTTTTGCTAATGCTTTAAGTGAACGTGAAATTTCGGCAATTTCTAAGGTACGATTATCTGACAAGCTAGGTACGCGCATTAATTGTAGGTAATCGACCATGATCATACTAATACCACCATGATCGCGGGCAATACGACGTGCACGTGAACGTACATCAGTGGGTGTTAAGCCTGAGGCGTCATCAACATACATTTTGCCTTTTTCCATGAGTAACCCCATGGTTGATGAAAGGCGCGCCCAGTCATCGTCATCTAGCTGACCAGTACGTACTTTGGTTTGGTTAATTCGGCCAAGGGACGCCAGCATCCTCATCATAATTTGTTCAGAGGGCATCTCTAGTGAGTAGATAAGTACAGGCTTGTCTTGGGTCATTGCTGCATGCTCAGCAAGGTTCATCGCAAAGGTAGTTTTACCCATCGATGGACGTGCTGCTACAATAATTAAATCTGAGGGCTGCAGACCAGTCGTCATTTTATCTAAATCAGCGTAACCTGTGCTTACACCGGTAACACCATCTTGTGGTGACTGATAAAGCTCTTCTATTTTATCAACGGTTTTTTCAAGTATATTGTGAATGCTTTGTGGGCCTTCACTACTTTTTGTACGCTGCTCAGCAATTTTAAAGACTTTACTTTCAGCAAAATCAAGTAAGTCGTGGCTAGTACGCCCCTCAGGATTAAAGCCCGCTTCGGCTATTTCATTGGCAACACCAATCATTTCACGAACAACGGCGCGCTCGCGAACAATACTTGCGTAAGCGTCAATATTGGCAGCACTTGGGGTGTTTTTAGCTATTTCGGCTAAATACGCAAAGCCACCAATCCCTGAAAGCTGATTATTTTTTTCTAGACTTTCAGAAATAGTAATTAAATCAATCGGGTCGCCAATTTCAGCCAGTGCTGTCATTGCCTCAAAAATAAGCTTATGGGTACGGGTATAAAAGTCCTGTGACACAACAAGTTCAGCTACGCGATCAAATGCTTGATTATCAAGCATTAAACCACCTAAAACAGATTGTTCAGCTTCTATTGAATGGGGAGGAACTTTAAGAGTGTCGACTTGCTTATCTGGTTTGGCCATAACTTCACAGTACTAAAATTGAATGGCTCTATTCTATCGACTTGGCGGGGCTGTGCAAATAGCAAAGCAGGAAATCTTTCCTGCTTTTTGTAACTTAAAATAAAATGGATGATTATTGACGCTTAAGTCCAATCGTCCCACTTATGGTATTCATTTCTACACTGGCATCGGTGCCATTAGTATTAAACTTAATTCCACTGGCTGGGCCATATTTGGCTTTTTGCACTTGGTCGCTCGTTAGCTGGTTGTCAATTTTACCGCCGGCATGGGCTTGAACTTCAAATTGTGCCGATAAATCAGCTGGAAAGTAAAACTCAGCATTGCCACTTACAGATTCAAAACTTACATCAGCATCACTTAAAAGGCGATTAATACGCACTTCAACTTCGCCATTTACAGTGCTTATTTGTAACTCTTTGATTGCATCGAAGGTAAGATTGATATCACCGTTTACGTTTTCTAAGCGAATATCATTGGCAGTCGAGTTTGATTTTATATTCCCATTAACCGCATTAAAACGAACTTCTCCGTTAGATTGCTGATCATCAATTGCGCCATTTACAGTTTCAAATTGCACTTTACCACTGAGGTTTTTTGCGTTGATGTCACCGTTAACACTAGTAAGCTTAATATCGCCGTTAAGATCATTTACTGTAATGGCGCCATTGACTACATCAATTTCAGTGCCTCTTTTTAACTCTTTTGCAGTTACCGAAGCGTTAACCCCAACATACTCCAGCGCACTGCTTTGCGGCATGAAAATAGTTAGCGTTGAGCCATTATTGTTATTATCCCAGTTTGAAAGATCAGGCATTTTTACAATAAACTGAGTTTTATTACCCTGTGTTTTAAGAGTGTAGCCTTGTGCTTTATCATCAAGCTCGCCGCTCACTTTAAATTGATTTTTCTCCCAGCCCATAATATTTACATTGCCGCGCTGATTTTCTATATGAATAACGCCACCGTTTGGTACTTCAATTTGTTGTTCTATTTTTTCACCGGCAAATACAGCCATTGGTAATAAAGCGATTCCAAGTATTATTGCTTTCATTTATTTCTCCTAGATTTGTTGCCAACGCGGTGCATGCACCTTGTTAATTAAGTCGAGTTGTTGTTGATATACTTGCGCTAACATAGACAGTAGCGCCTTATTTTGTGGTTCATTTTCAAGTGTTTGCTTTATAGCCTGCTCAGCATCTTCAAGTTCTTGTAACTGTACTTGCCAGTTATCTGTTAGTGCAGCTTGGCTTTGGTATTGAACAAGTAAACTTTGTTTTTGCTTAGTAAAAAAATCACTCATCGCCACAGCGGTATTTGTCTCCGGAGATGTAAAAAACACCATAGTGCTAACCAAAGCAGCCACACAACATGCCGCAATAGCAGTTAGCTTCGGCCAAACGACACTCTTAACTGTACTTGCCTGCTTATTAGTCATTATGGCGCGCTCAATCCCATCCCAGAGCTCTTTATCGGGTGTTATATTTTTATTTAATTGTGTTAGCGACTCATTTAAGTAGTCATCAAAATTTGTTTTACTCATTTTCATACCACTGCTTTAATAATTGCCTTACACGATGATATTGCGCTTTACTAGAGCCTACCGCCATGCCTAGCAAGGTTGCTATTTCTTCATGCCTATAACCTTCAACGGCATACAGTACAAATACCATTCTTGCGCGCTCAGGCAGCCTAACGATTAATTTATCTAAGCCATTTAAGCCATTGCAGTCATTTGCAGATTGCTCATCCATACCGCTTTGTTCAAAGCTAATAACTTTATTAAGCCAATGTTTTTGCTTACGCACATAGCTAATAGCAATATTACTGGTGACACTGTAAAGCCAGGTAGAAAATTGCGAACGCCCATTAAATTGCGCTATTTTGTGCCATACCTGTACAAACACTTCTTGGGTTACATCTTGCGCATGCCCCTCATCGGCAATTAGCCTCAGGCATAAGCCATAAACTTTTGCTTTATGCATGTCATAGAGCGCTTTATAGGCTAACTGGTCGCCGTTTTTAACTTGATCAATAAGCATTTGCTGCACTTGATCAGTTATTGGCTGATTAGCGTCCATTAACATCGCAAATTTTTCCTGTTTATAATTATGTAATTGCAATTTAAATTATTAGACGTGAGAAGAAATAGAAAGGTTTAAATGAAATAGAAAATATTTGTAGAAAATGAAGCTTTATTTTAGAAAAGTGTTTTATTTTACCCACAACAAACAATTTATTATTTTGGGTTATAAATTTTAGACACAAAAAAACCGTGCAAAGCACGGTTTTTTTAGCTTAATATTTAAAATTAAGCTTCAGCAATAACGATTACTTTAATAGTAGCTGTTACGTCTGAGTGTACTGCGATTGCAACGTCAAATTCGCCAGTCTCACGGATAGTACCTAGAGGTAAACGAACTTCTGATTTAGCAACTTCAACACCAACAGCTGAGATAGCGTCAGCGATGTCACGAGTACCGATTGAACCGAATAATTTACCTTCGTCACCAGCTTTAGATACTAATGTAACTTCAGCTAATGCTTCAAGTTTGTCAGCGCGTGCTTGTGCTGCAGTTAACTGTTCAGCGATTTTTGCTTCTAGTTCTGCGCGACGTGCGTCAAACGTTTCAATGTTTGCTTTAGTTGCAGGAACTGCCTTACCTTGTGGGAAAAGGAAGTTACGTGCGAAGCCAGATTTAACTACAACCTGGTCACCTAGGCCACCTAGGTTAGCGATCTTATCTAGTAGAATAACTTGCATGTTTCTACACCTTTTAAAAACGTGTTAATCCGCTGCTTACTTATGTAAGTCAGTGTATGGAAGAAGGGCTAAGTAGCGAGCACGCTTAATAGCAGTTGCTAGCTGGCGCTGGTATTTAGCGCTAGTACCTGTGATACGGCTAGGTACGATTTTGCCACTTTCTGTAACATAGTTTCTAAGAGTAGCTAGATCTTTGTAATCGATTTGTTGTACGCCTTCCGCTTTAAAGCGGCAGAACTTACGACGTCTGAAATAACGTGCCATGAGATTAATTCCTCAAATAATTCTTTCTATATGCTGAGCATGCAAAACCAATTGGCTAAGGCCGTTACGACCTTCGTGGCGATTTAAAAAACCACTCACTTGCAATGCCTGCCCAACGTGCAAATGTTGAGTCTGTTGTTGCATTTGCTTACCACTGGCAACCACCTGAAGCCTCACATAACTATTACGGTTAAGATCTGCTTCAACTTGCATTGATTTATGTTCTACAACAAAAATACAATGCGGTATGCCCGCGGGGCTTTGGCTAAACTTGGGTGTTTTACAAACAACCCCCGATATAACCAGCTGATTCGTATATGGGCTAACCATTATAGTAACTGCTGACTACGTGCCATGCTAGGACTCAAAACAATTAAGCAGCTGGTGCTTCTTTCTTCTCTTCTCTTACAAGAGGAGACGCTTCAGTTACAGCGTTTTTAGTACGCATAACTAAGTTACGAAGCACTGCATCGTTGTAGCGGAAAGTAGTTTCTAGCTCGCTGATTACTTCAGTTGGTGCTTCAACGTTCATAAGAACATAATGAGCTTTATGAAGCTTGTTGATTGGGTAAGCCAGTTGACGACGGCCCCAGTCTTCAAGACGGTGGATAGTACCACCTGCTTCAGTGATAGAACCAGTATAACGTTCGATCATACCAGATACTTGCTCACTCTGATCAGGGTGAACCATGAATACGATTTCGTAATGACGCATGGATATTCCTTACGGTTAATAGAGCCTTCTACCGTTTCGGCCGGTCGGTTTAAGGCAAGGAATTAATAGTTTAAAAGCCGAAATGAGCGCGCATTTTACGCTTAGTAGGATAATTAAGCAAGCAGGTTTTTTAAGCTTTGATAGATAAGTGTTAAAGGTTTCGGGTTTCGGGTTTCGGGTTTCGGGTTTCGGGTTTCGGGAAGACATTATTGGGGTTCCCTTGATATCAACAAGTAAAATAAAGATAAGTGTTTAAATTTTTAGTGGTAGACGCCGAGCTGGATCGGCGCGAAAAGCGATGTTTAAACTAAACATCGGTTTTTCTTTGGCTGAAAGCTGATAGCTGATAGCTAAAAACTGACAGCTTGTCTTCATCACTTCCCTATCGCTTCTTTAGCGAATAGGTGTTTGATTGGGCCCAAGTTATCAACTAACGAAAGCCCTACTCCACGAATCAGCTTTTTAACTGGGTTTGCACCTTCAAATAGCTCTTTGAGCCCTTGCATCATGGCGATGTGTTTTTGTGCGTCGAGCTTACGAGTACGTTCGTAATCACGCAGTGTGCGCGTACTGGCAAATTCTTTGGCGCCTTGACTTAGTAGCTCAATTAAATAAGCGGCATCTTTTAGGCCCAGGTTCATACCCAGCCCTGCTAATGGATGAATGGTATGCGCTGCATCGCCCATTAACACCACCTTGCCATTAAGCCATTGTTGGGCGTAACGCATTTTAAGTGGGAACGCGACGCGCTTACTTTGCACTTCACATAAACCGCACTGCCCATCTATGGCAGCCATAACTGCTTTGTTAAAAGTAGTGTCGTCCATTGCTAACAATTCATCACAATGATTCGGGCTGGTAGACCACACAATTGAATGAGTATGCTCATCGCTCAATGGTAAAAAAGCTAGCGGCCCCGTTGGTAAAAACACTTGGCGTGCGGTATTTGTATGTGACTCTTTGGTTTTAACTGTCGCTACTAACGCATGGTGATCGTAATCTTTAAAGCTCAGCGCCATATTAAACTGTTTACGAATCGCTGAATTTGCCCCATCAGCCGCCACCAGCAACTTAGCAATAATAGGTTCGCCAGTTTTTAAATTAATAAATACATCAGACTCGCTTTGGTGTATTTGCTGATACTCGGTATTAAACATGAGTGTGGCATTACTTTGCTGCACAAGCTCTTTTATTAGTGCAAAGCGAATAATATCGTTTTCAACAATGTGCCCTAAATGCTCAAGCTCAAGTTGCTCGTTATTAAAGGCTATTTTTCCAAAGCTGTCGGCATCGCGTACATCCATGTGCGTATAAGCACAAGCACGCTCAGCTATTATGTGTGGCCATACATTTAACTGCTCGAGCAATGTTTGGCTGGCAATGCTCAATGCGCTTACACGTAAACCATAGTCATCGCTCGGTGGAGCTTGAGTTGGCGCTGCATCTAACACAACCACGCTGACATTTGCTTTAGCAAGCCCTAGCGCCAGCGTTAAACCTACGCAGCCACCACCCACTATACAAACCTGTACTTGTTTCATAAACGTGTACCTTGTTTAACTTGTCCCATTAACTGTTTAGCCAATGGGGCTTTGAATGCGGGGAATAAATCCATTGAAAATA
Organism: Pseudoalteromonas sp. 2CM36K; assembly: GCF_023161865.1. NCBI lineage: Bacteria > Pseudomonadati > Pseudomonadota > Gammaproteobacteria > Alteromonadales > Pseudoalteromonadaceae > Pseudoalteromonas > Pseudoalteromonas sp. 2CM36K. The sequence goes on along the minus strand of NZ_JALNTK010000010.1, from coordinate 4,899 downwards.
GCCCAATACTACGACCAAGCGCTAACACCCGTGATGAGTTTGAAAAAAGTCGAACCAAGGCATCGGTCAATGTCATCACGGTGTTTATATCATCACTGCGCTTAATTGAATATTGACGAGTAAAGGCATAACTACCTAAATCGTGTTCACTGTTTGCTATTAAGTCACTAAGCACTTGTACGTCGCGCAGCCCTAAATTAAAGCCTTGACCTGCAATTGGGTGAATTGCATGTGCCGCGTTACCTATTACCACAGTACGGTGCGCCGTCAACGATTCTATTTGCCCATAAACCAGAGAATAACTGGCGCGCATCCCTACTTTTATAAACTGCCCAGCACGATAACCAAAGGCGGTTTGCAGCGCACTTATAAAGTCTGGTTCACTTAGCGACATATACTGCTCAATATGTTCTTGGCGCATACACCATACTAACGAATAGCGGTTATTACTCATGGGTAATAAAGCCATTGGGCCATTTTGGGTAAACCGCTCAAACGCCTGATGATGGTGTCCACCAGCCACTTCTATATTGGCAATAATCGCGCCTTGTTCATAAGGCTGGGTATTGAAACCTAAGCCTAGCAAGTGACGGGTTGGCGATTGTGCACCGTCGGCAATCACTAACAGCTTAGCGCTTAGTTTTTCACTACTTTGTAATGTAAGTTCATTACTTTCGGCATTTTGTTTTATCGCCGTTACGCTATTAGGGCAAAAAAGCGATATATTTGATTGCGTTAAACGTTGATGCAGCGCTCTGCCAAATGGGTTTACCTCTACCACATAGCCTAATGAGGGTTTTGCAAATTCATCACACTGTATGTGGGTTTTACCAAAGTGCCCTTTGTCTGACACACTGACTTTTTTTATGGCCGCCGCATAGGGAGCGTTTATTTCAAACAAATTGAGGCTTTGTAAATACTCCACCGACTGCTGTGCAAGTGCGATGCTTCTGTCGTCAAAACTTGGGTGATAATCTGTGGTTACTTGGTTTGCTTCAACCACGGCAATATGTAGGCTGGGATTTTTTTTACTTATACTCAGTGCGCAACTTGCGCCCACTAAACCACCGCCAATAACTACAACATCAAACTGCTTAGCCACTTTTATCTCCAAGCTTATGCGTTTTTAGCGCTTTGCATTAACGCTTCTATTTCGCTAATTTTTTTAGGCACGGTAATCGTTAAGTTTTCGTGACCAGACTCAGTTACTAATAAGTTATCTTCAATACGAATACCTATACCTTGGTATTTTTTGGGTGCGTTTGAATCTTTACTAATATAAAGCCCTGGTTCAATGGTCAGTACCATACCCGGTTCAAAAGCACGCTCTTGGTTATTAACCTTGTAATCGCCCACATCGTGAACATCGAGTCCTAACCAATGGCCAAGACCATGCATGTAATATTCTTTACAGGCACCTTGCGCCATTAACTCATCAAAATCGCCGGTTAAAATACCTAAATCGAGTAACCCTTGGGTTAGCTCTTGCATAGCTAATTTATTAGCCTGCGATAAGTAGCCACCGGGCTTTACTTCGCTAAATGCCACTTCTTGCGCTTTGAGTACAATATTATAAAGCGCAGCTTGCTCGGTGCTAAATTTACCATTAACGGGGAAAGTACGCGTTATATCGGCGGCGTAACCTTGTAGCTCACAACCTGAATCAATCAGCACTAGGTCGCCATTGTTTAATACATCGCTGTTTTGGGTGTAGTGCAAAATATTAGCGTTATCGCCACTACCGACAATGGTGCCATAAGCTGGATGTGGCGCCCCATTCATCGCATAGTGATGATGAAGCTCTGCCTCTAATTGAAACTCGGTTGCGCCAACGTGGGAAAAGCGCATGGCACGCATGTGTGCTCGAGCACTTATTTCGCAGCCTTCACGCATAATGTTAATTTCGCTTGGCGATTTAAATAGGCGCATTTCATGTAGTAGCGGACGAATATCTTTAATTGTACTCGGTGCTGTATCGCCTTTTTTGGGGGCACTACGCAAAGTATTGAGCATTGAAAATACTTTGCCGTCGAAGGCAGGATACGTCCCTTGTGCATAAAATAAAATCTGTTGGCCGTTCACCAAATTCAATAATTGTTCGTTTAGTTCACTTAATGCATAAGTTTTGTCGAATAAGTATTCGCTTTGCGCTTTTTCAAAACCAATGCGCCTGCCGTGCCATACCTCTGCAAGTTTATCTTTATCTAAACAAAACAATATAGAAGGCGTATCACTGTCTTTGCATAACACCAATACCGCATCGGGTTCGTTAAAACCAGTTAAGTAAAAAAAGTCACTGTCTTGTCGAAACGGATAATGAGTATCTCGGCTACGTGTGAGCTCGGTTGCAGCAGGAATTATCGCAATACTGTTGCTATCCATTGCCGCCAATAAAAGCTCGCGGCGCGCTTTAAACTCTGACTTTTGTATTTCAACCATTAATAACTAACCCATTACTTTTGTTGTATTACTAAATTAATGCAGTGTTTTTTTGTTGCTTTGTGGGTTTTGCTCTTTGCCAAGTTCAGCAAAACACAGTAACGCCGATACGCGTACGTACTCAATCACTTCATGCAGTGCTTGGCTATCTTCTTCGGTTTCTTCAAAGGTTGTATCAAGGCGCGTAATTTCGCTAAAGTCGCTAATCACTTCTTTTACATCTGCCGACAGCTTGCCATAGTCTTTTTGCTTTAAGCCAAAGCCCAGCATAAACCCAGCTACCCATGATACGAGCCCATTGGCTTGATCGATGAGTGTTTCGTCATCACTCGGTAAAAACAAATCAAATTGAAACTCTTCATTGTTAAAGCTTTCAACAACTTGTTGATAAACTTTACCAAAAAACTGTTTTAAATCGTTGCTAAACGACTCGCCATCATTAAATACGTCGCTCAGTAAGCCTAAGTATTCTTTATCGTCAATGCTTAGCCCACAAGCAAGTAAACCGCTAATAACGCCATGCGCTTCAGCAGGTGATACAAATATTTCGTTTTTCTCTAAAAGAAGTTGGGCTTTTTCGTAATCTGGTAAGTTATTCATAATGACGTCTTCGCTTTGCTAATTAAAGCAATGCTACCACTCGATAAAAAGCAACTCCAATGAATTCTATGACTGAGGTCAAAAGCAAGCGATTGAAAAGCTGATTAAGTTCAAAAAGCAATCTTAAAAGTAAATACAAGATTAGGGTCTGTTGACCCTTAAAGGTTAAACTTTCAGCAGTCTGTTTGGTATTTAAGCAAGGCAGAGCCTATGTGGTGTCGTTACTCCCCATAAATAGGCGATAACGCAGCATCAATGCCAAACAGGCGCTGCCCGAAGAGTTCTGCCTAGGGGCGATTTACTCTTTGTTGCCTACATGGATGTAGGTAAGGGGCGTGAGCAGGACGCGGAAGCTTTGCTCGGTTTTTACTTATTCTTACATGGATGTAAGTCAGTAGAATAACGCAGGAGCAGTTATCGAGCCCACTAGGTTACAAACCTCGCGCCGCGATTAAACCGCCCCTAGTTTACCTGAGATCTGGTTAAGCCAACATTAGATTATTACTCTCTAAAATTTCAAGTTCTTGCGATGTTAAATCTAATGACGGCATTTCCTCTTTTAGGCAATAGGCAATTAATCCACCAAGTAAATTTAGCATAAAGCCATGCATACTGCGGTGTCTAGAGTGTTCAATGTAAGAAATGTTTTTCAATTGATCATTCACCGTTTCGATTATAAATCGTTTTTTCAATAAAGCCCTGTCCCACAATGAAATAAATTTTTTCTTCATATTCTTCCGAACCGTCGTGATCAACTCGATACCTTTTTCTAGTAACTCACCAGAGAGCGCTTTGCTGATATAACCTTTGTCGCCATAGAGTTTTCCGAAGATAGAGTCCGCCATATCAGAAACAGGCTCTCGATCATCCACATTGCCCGTTGTGAGCTTTAGCGCCACAATCTCACCTAAATGATTAATTATTAAATGTAGTTTGAATCCATATGACCAACCCATAGTGCCTTTTCCATGATGAGCAACGCCTTCAAACACTTTATTTCTTTTAGCTCTGATGATGTGAGGTAACTGCACATCGGAACCACCACACTAGGCATAAGCGCGAGAAACCTTGTGTAACTCAGCAACTCTGGAAAATAGGCTTTAAGTTGACGGCAAACATAGTGAAGGTAGTAGTTTTTGAAATCTCTGTAATGTGACTGGTGAAAATGGATGATAATAGTCATCACCTCTGACGGAGATAAGCGGCATGCTCTTCGACGTTTAATTTCACCATTTTCGAGCAATATACGCTGCCAGCTTGGGAAAAATAACTTTGAAAAATCATCGACATCACAGTACGTTTCAACTAACTTGTTCATGCTCGTTCCTTTTTGTTCTAATCACTCTTGGTCGAATGATCGGATCATGGAACGAGCATTTAGTTCCTTTAAATTAGTAATTTCTTATCCGAAGCTCAGGTTAGTTTGAAAAAATTTTAATCCGCAAAGGTCAACAGACCCTAAATTTGCAGGAAAACTGAGCGAACAGTTTAATTTTTTACGATTGGGGTTTAAGGATTGGAATATGTCTTATATACTGAATTTGTTCCCTGGGGTGCAGGAGCTTGGTTAAGTCCCTGAGCCGATAAATTTTATACCAGGATTTTTGTTCGTCTACTATTGTGCAAGCTCGGCATGTACCGAGAAGCCTACGGTAAACCGCAGATTTCCGCCCTGAAACCTCAAGGTTTCAGGACTGACACCGGGCACCGCATTCTCGGGGAACACCTCCAATAACTTTAATTCCCCAGCAATTACTTTTTATATCCTTATTTTATTAATCACCACGGCAAGATCATTATAAATTGAACTTATAGAGCAAGTAGCGATCAGATCAAGGCATAATAATTACTTGGTCGCAT